>NZ_VFVA01000015.1:0-126810 GCF_006442155.1 Mesorhizobium sp. B2-4-14
GGGTAGGGGTGCGGGTACTCGTAGGGCGAAAGCCTTGGCCCCATATGCGATAGCCCTGCCCTTGTGGGGACGGGTTAGGGGTGGGGGTATTCGTAGGGCGAAAGCCTCGGCTTTCCATGCGATTGCCGCGCCCCTGCGGGAAAATGTCCGGCAGAATAGAGGGGGCGCTGACCCGCCAGCTTTCTTCGTGGCTCCTTGCATCATCCTTGCCCTGTCACAAAGCTGACAAGCGCCGGTCCTAGCGTCGAAAAGTTCCTCCAGCCATTCCCCAGCCACGAGGCATCTTCCCCATGACCCGATCCTTCCTTTCTCTCTGCCTCGCCTCCACGGCGCTGGCATCGTTCGCCGGCGCCGCCCACGCCGCCCCTCCCGGCTACGACAAGATCGACACCGTTGTCGTCATCTATGCCGAGAACCGCAGCTTCGATAATCTTTATGGTGGCTTTCCCGGCGCCGATGGGCTCGCCAACGTCTCGGCCGACCAGGCGCGCCAGCTCGATCGCGACGGCAAGCCGCTTGCCGAACTGCCGCCGGCCTGGGGCGGGCTGACCGGCAAGGGCGTGACGCCGGCGATGACCGAGGCCCAGACCGCGCATCTCGCGAATGCAGTCTTCTCGATCGACGACCCCAAGGGCTTCAACGAGAATATGGCGGTCATCACCCGCGACCTCTGGCACCGCTTCTACCAGGAGCAGATGCAGATCGATGGCGGCAAGAACGACAAGTTCGCCGCCTGGGCCGATTCCGGCGGCCTGGTGATGGGCCATTATGACGGCTCCGGCCTGCCGATGTGGTCGGTGGCGAAAAAATATGTGCTGGCCGACAATTTCTTCCAGGGCGCGTTCGGCGGCTCCTTCCTAAACCACTTCCAACTCGCCTGCGCCTGTGCGCCGGTCTATCCGCATGCCGATACCAGCCCGGTAAAGGGGCAGATCGCCGTCGTCGAGGCCGATGGCAAGACGCTGAAGGTCGCCGACAACTCACCGGCCTCGGCGCTTGGCGGGGCGCCTAAATTCGTCAATGACGGCGCCATCACGCCGGATTTCTACGCCGTCAACACCATGCAGCCGCCCTATCAGCCGAGCGCCAACAAGCCGGTCGAAGGCGGCGACAAGGCGCTTGCCGACCCGGCGCAGCCGACCACGCTGCCGCCGCAGCACGACATCACCATCGGCGACCTCCTGTCGCTTAAGGGCGTCGACTGGGCCTGGTATGCCGGTGCCTGGCAGGTAGCGCTCGACGGCAAGAACGCGACGCCGGTGCCGAATTTCCAGTTCCACCATCAGCCGTTCAACTATTTCGCCGCCTACGCGCCCGGCACCGCAGCGCGGACCGAGCACCTCAAGGACGGCGGCATGGGGGGCGCCGAGTTCATCAAGGCGATCGACGAGGGCAAGCTGCCGGCCGTCGCCTTCTACAAGCCGCAGGGCAACCTCAACGAGCATGGCGGGTACACCGATGTGGCGAGCGGCGACCAGCACCTTGCCGATCTCGTTTCGCATCTGGAGAAGAGCCCGCAATGGAGCCACATGCTGGTGGTCATCACCTATGACGAGAATGGCGGCTTCTGGGATCACGTCGCGCCGCCCAAGGCCGATCGCTGGGGCCCAGGCAACCGCGTCCCGGCCTTCATCATCTCGCCCTATGCGAAAATGGGCACGGTCGACCACACGCAGTACGACACGACATCGATCCTGCGCTTCATCACGGCGCGTTACGACTTGCCGGTGCTCTCCGGCATCGTCGCTCGCGACAAGGCGCTTGCCGTGAATGGCGAGCCGCCGATGGGTGATCTGAGCGCGGCACTTGACCTGAACCGGTAAAGGCGGCCGAGGCAAAAGGGGCCATTGCGTCGCGAAGGCCCCTCTCAGCCGCCATTGACCAAGGCCAGAATGAGCTTCTGCAGGTTGCCGCCCTGACCGAGTTCGACGCGGTCGAAATCGCGGCTGGACTGCCGCTGCGCCTGCGAGAGTTCGGACAGGCGCTTGGTCATCTCCGTGCGGATCTTGCTGCATTGGGGATCATCCGGGACCGTGAGGCCGACGGTCGCCGCCTCGATCTTGCGCACCATGTCGACAATGCTGGCGCCATGCACTTTCTCATGGGCACTGACGCCGGCGAGGAAAACCTCCCAGTTCTTCTGGACGGCTGATGGCAGCGGCGCGGTGGGACTGGGCAAGGTGTAGGTGATGATCAGCTTCGGCTTGGCCGACACCAGCACGCAGGCCCCGCCACGCGCCTGATAGTCCCTGGTCCAGGTCAGCTTGAAATTGGTGTGGGCGATGGCGTGGGCAATGCCGACATTCGGCCCGTTCTCGCCGATCGACCGGTAGAGCTCCAGCCCCGACTGGCCCGATATGGCATAGGTCTCCACCGTCTCGACCGGCTTCCAGCCGGCCGCGGCGGCTGCGGCTGCCAGGGGCCAAGCCATAAGCGCGACCGGCCCAAGACGCAGACGAACACGGTTTCTCGGCACCACTCTCTCCAAATCGGCCCGGACGGCTTGCCGAACAGGGCAATGTCGCCGGACCGCTTTTCCTATATGCTGCCGGCGGGTGCTGCAAATGTGTAAGGGGGAAGTCATGAAAGCGGGATATCTCTTCTTCGTTTGTGCCATGACCATATTGCAGGCCGCGCAGCCGGTTCTTGCCGCGCCGTGCAGCGGCTGGAGCGCGAAGATGGAGGAAGACGAGGGCGGCAGCGTGCTGACCGCCTCGGCGTGCGGCGGGCCGAAAGGCGATGCGCGCCTGATGCTGACCTGCTTCGACAATCCTGTGCTGAGCTACGACCTGGGCGCCAGCGGCCAGCAACTGGAGCCCGGCATCAGCGGTGCCTTCGATTTCAAGGCCGACGGCAAGACGGTGACGAAGACGCTGCAGCTCGAAGCGATGTACAATTATTTCGTGGCGGACCTGGCCAAGACCGATCCGCTGCTCGACCTTTTGCAGTCGAAGGGGGACGTCTCGGTCAGTTCAGCCAAATATGGCGCCAACAGCTTTCCGCTGAAGGGTTCGAGCGGGGCCATCGGCAAGGTGCTGGCGCAGTGCGGCAAGGCCAGGCCGGCGAATGATGTGGATTGAGGCTGAAGGGTTGCGCCGCCCCTCATTGTCCTGCCGGACATTTCTCCCTGTATAGTGACGGGGAGAAAGGCGCCGGCCGCGACGCCGGCGTCCTTTCCGCAGCGTTGATAATTGGCGAAATCAGCGGCGAGAGCGTCCTTCTCCCCGTCACTATACGGGGAGAAGATGCCGGCAGGCAGATGAGGGGCGGCGCAAGCCTTTACCCTTGATCTCCAACCTCTCCGCTTGCCGTTGCCGCCCCCTGGCCGTATCTCATCCACCATGACCGACATCCAGTTCCGCAAGGCGCAAGCCTCCGACCTGCGTCAGCGGCTGGCGTATGCGGGAATTCTTTCAGGCTCTATTCAATTTGCCGGCAAGAAGGGATATAGGTCAGCTAAGTTGACCTATATCCGAAGCGTCCGGGGAGGCGTGTCTTGACCCTTTTGAACCTGTTGGCTTCGCGCTCCTCGCGCATGAAGGCTTCCGAAATCCGCGAGCTGCTGAAGCTGCTCGACCAGCCTGATATCATCTCCTTCGCCGGCGGCATTCCCGATCCGTCGCTGTTTCCGGCCAATGCCATCCGCGACGCCTATGCCGAAGTGCTCGGCGGCGCGGAAGCGGGGGCGGCGCTGCAGTACCAGGTCTCGGAAGGCTATCTGCCGCTGCGGCGCTGGCTCGCAGGGCAGATGGGCAAGCTCGGCGTCGCCTGCGACGAAGCCAACATCTTCATCACCTCCGGCTCGCAGCAGGCGCTGGATTATCTCGGCAAGCTGTTCCTGTCGCCGGGCGACACCGCGCTGGTGACATGGCCGACCTATCTCGGTGCGCTGCAGGCCTTCAACGCCTACGAGCCGCGTTATGACCGGTTGCGGCCGGAAGGCGGCAACATGACGCCCGATGCCTACCGCGCGGCGGCGGCTGCGAATGGCGGCAAGGTCAAGTTCGCCTATCTGGTGCCCGACTTCGCCAACCCGACCGGCAACACGCTGGACCGGAAGCAGCGCGAGGCAGTGCTCGACCTCGCAGGCGAACTCGACATCGCGGTGATCGAGGACGCCGCCTATCGCGCGTTGCGCTATGACGGGGAGGGCGTGCCGCCGATCCTGGCGCTCGACTGCATCAGGTCCGGCGGCATCGACAAGGCGCGCACGCTCTATTGCGGCTCGTTCTCGAAGATCCTGTCGCCGGGCATGCGCGTCGGCTGGGTGTGCGCGCCGCGCCATGTGGTGGAGAAGCTGGTGCTGATGAAGCAGGCGTCGGACCTGCACAGCCCGTCGATCAACCAGCTTGTCATGCACCGCGTTGCCGAATCCGTGTTCGACGGTCAGGTGGAAAAGCTGATCGGCGCCTATCGCGAGCGCCGCGACGGCCTGCTTGCCGCGCTCGAGGCCAACATGCCCGACGGCGTGACCTGGAGCCGCCCGGAAGGCGGCATGTTCGTCTGGGTGACGCTGCCGGAAGGGTCCGACGCCACCGAGTTGCTGGCGCGGTCGGTGAAGGAGGCACGCGTCGCCTTCGTGCCCGGCAACGCCTTTTATGCCGACGGCAGCGGCCGCAACACGCTGCGGCTGTCGTTCACGCTCGCCGACCGCCGCGCGGTGACCGAGGGCATTCCAAGGTTGGCGGCGCTGCTCAAAGGCTAGGCGCACTGCCTGGAGCATGATGCCGAAAAGTGTGAAGCGGCGACATCATGCTCTATCTTTTTGATTAGAGACGAATTCAGATTTAGGTCGACTCGACCCGAAATCATCCGGCTCTAGGCCGGCACGTTGACCAGCTGCTTGAGCTTCGCAAGCTTGGCGCGGGCGAGTTTGCGGACCGGCTTTTGGAAACCTTCTTCGCCGGCTTCGACGACGAAGACCAACGTCTTGAGATCCAGCTGAACTCGTCGATGGCCCGCGTCGTCTTTTCGGACCTGCCCTTGAACCGGTGCAGCAATGCGTCCGCTTCCTCGATGCCGCCGGCATCGGCCCCATCGACCAGTGCTTCAAGCTTCTGAAAACAATCCAATCGAAATTCCTCCGCCGCGCCACGAAACTTGCCGTCGGCCGGAAAGTTCCGTCGGGTTTCGAAAATTGTCGCTGGTTATCAGCTTGTGCACGCACCCCGCGTCGACGCCTTCCAGGCCGGGCCTAAATTCGAAGCCTTGCGAGGACGAAGCTTTCATGGACACCCAGGAACTGCAGCGCGGCCCTCGTAGAACCGCCGGCTGACAGGGAGATCGCTGACCACGAGTTGGAGGTGGTCGATGAGCCGGTGCGCGCGTGTATGGAGAGGTTTTATCTGCCAACCACAAATGCCATCCGGCGTGCAGATGGCGCAGGTGGTTGCGCCCTAAGGTAGGAGCGCGACAACACGACGGACGTCATGACGATTTGATAGGCGGTAATGATGGCGCCGATGACAGGCAGAGCCAGAGACAGGAACCCTGGATTTTTGGGGTCGATGCCCAGCAGAGAGAACAGCAGCATCAACGCCACTATGAATAGAAGAGTGATCAGGCCGAACGAAATGAGCAGACGCGGAAACGCATAGCCGAACACCTTGGAACCGCGCTTGCCGGCAGCCGCAAGTGTTTGATCATCGTCGGCAATGACCGCAGGCAACATCGTACCCCATTTTGCGAACGCAGCGATGCCAGAAAAAACCCAGACAAGAATTGCCGCCAACAGGGCGACTGACGCATGAACGCCGCCGACGACCATGGCAATCCCGACCACAAAGGGAGCTATCGCGCCGAGAAAGCCGAGCAAGAGGCAACGTCTTACGAAACTGAAAAAAGCCTTAGGCCTTTCCTTCAGCCAATTGGATACCTGGTCGGTATCTAGCTGCGTCAAAACGGCGATGTGAGCAGGAATAGCCAAGAAGGTCGACGTCATTACGCCGACGAAGATTGAAGCTCCCGAATTGACTTTCACGAAGCTTTCAAGCGCCGCCAGCGCGCCAGCCAAAACGATGTATCCAAGAACCCATTTACCGTTGCGGATATAAACTTCGAGTGAAGCCGCCCAGATATTGCCTTCGACCATGACCCATCCCCTATACCCACCCGGACGCGCAATCAGTATAGGCACCGCGTTACGGCTTTATTAATTGAATTTGGCAAACCTTTATATTTGCAAAATTAGCTAATTAGAAAAGTCTAATAGCACTACTTGTCGCGATAGGTGGACAGGGCACTACTTTTTCTCTGGACAGCTCTACTGAACAACCGCTATCGTGTACTACGATGCCGGCACTCCCGAGTGACGTAGACCAGACTTGCCGCGTTCTCGGCGCGAACGCATGGAAATGGCTTTCCGACATGCGACGGCGCGCCAGTCTTATGTATCTGAATGTATCCGATCGTCGTTCGCGAAGAGCCTTCCCCAAGCATGGCCGGATGCTCGCGCGCCAAATGTCCGCAGATCGGTTTTCATCAATCTCGTATTCTCGTATGCGAAATTGAACTGAGCCCTGAGGAGTCGCATGAAGCCCCTGACTGAAACGGTGCCGTTTTTCAGCCAATGGGAAACGCCCGACATGACGCTGGCCGTGCTCGCCGACGGCGCGGGGGCTGCGTTGCGGCGGGATCCGCTGTGGCAGGGTTCGGGCGCCGAGACGCTCGACGAATACGCTCTCTGGGCCGCCAATATCTGCGGCATGGCGTGTCTCAAGATGATCCTGGCGACGCGCGGCGAGATCGTCCCGACGATCGAGCTGGCGAGACGATGCACTGGATATGGCGGCTATGTCGTCAATGAAGGCTCGATCAAGGGGCTGATCTATGCGCCCTTCGTCACTTTCGTGAAGGCGGAGTTCGGCCTGGACGCCGAGGTGATGACCGGTGTCGCGGCAACCGACATTCCGGCGATCCTCACCCGGTCGCGCTTCTTCATCGCTTCGGTCAGCAGTTCGATCCGCTGGCCGGAGCGCGAGCCGCCGTCGAAGGGGGGCCATCTGGTGCTGGTGACCGAGGCGTCGGATGACGGTTTTCGCTTCCACAACCCGTCCGGCCATACCAGCGCCACACAGTCAAACGCAGTGTTGGCGCAATCCGATTTCGACCGCTTCTTTGCCAATCGCGGCATTGCCGTCGCCATTTGATTTCGAGGGATTTCCATGAAGGACAAGATCAGGGTTGCCATCCTTTATGGCGGGCGTTCGGCCGAGCATGACGTCTCGCGGCTGTCGGCGGCCAATGTGCTGAAGGCGATCGACCGGACGCGCTATCAGGTGGTGCCGATCGCCATTTCCAGGGAGGGCAAATGGCTGCTGCAACCGTCGTCCGATGCCATCGGCGACGGGGCAGAGGCTCCGCTGTCGGAGGATGGCGCCGAGGTCGCGCTGCTGCCCGGCGGCAAGGGCCGGCTGGTGGTGGTGTCGAAAGGCGGCGCCCAGCCTGAACTGCCGCCGGTCGACGTTGTCTTTCCTGTGCTGCACGGTCCGTTCGGCGAGGATGGCTCGGTGCAGGGCTACGCCGAAATTGCCGATGTCGCCTATGTCGGCTGCGGCATCCTCGCCTCGGCCGCCGCCATGGACAAGGATGTCGCCAAGCGGCTGATGCGCGAGGCCGGGCTTGCCGTTGCCCGCTCCGTCACCGTGCATCGTAACGATGTCGGTTCGTTCCAGGAGATCGCCGGGATGCTTGGACTGCCGTTCTTCGCCAAGCCGGCGCGCCAGGGCTCCTCCTTCGGGGTGAGCAAGGTGAATGACAGGGACGGTTTCGACGAGGCCGTCGAAACGGCTTTCCGCTACGACGGCAAGGTGCTGGTCGAGGAGTTCGTCGAAGGGCGCGAGATCGAGTGTTCGGTGCTGGAGCGGGCCGACGGCTCGCTCACCGTGTCGCTGCCCGGCGAGATCATCCCGGCCGGCAAGCATGGCTTCTACACCTATGAGGCGAAATATCTCGACGCCGACGGCGCCGTGGTCAAGGTGCCCGCCGATGTGCCAGCCGCGATTGCCGACAGGGCCAAGGAGATGGCCGCGCGGGCTTTCCGGGCGCTCGGCTGCGAGGCCATGGCGCGCGTCGACTTCTTCCTGCGCGCCGACGGTTCGCTGCTGGTCAACGAGGTCAACACGCTTCCCGGCTTCACCGACATTTCGATGTACGCCAAGGCGCTGGCGGCGACGGGCATCGGCTACAGCCAGATTATCGACGTGCTGATCGAGCACGCGCTGGCCAGGTATGCGACGCGCTGACGGTCGATCCCGTTCGGGAGCATGTCCTCCCGGTCATGGCTAGCGCAAGGCATCGACCAGCAGTTTGAAGGCCAGGGAGGCGTGCCGCCGGCTGGGCAATAGAAGTGGCAGGCCGGCAGTGGCGGTGTCCATTTGCCCAGCGCCTTGACCCGCCGCCCGGTTTGGCATTCGCCGGACTATTGCATCGAGACATGTTGATGAAGATCGGGCGGGACTATCGCGCCCTCGCCACCATCCTCGGCGAAACCATTTCCAGGCAAAGCCAATCCACTGCTTTGAGCGTCGAATTCTATCGGCGCGCCAAACAGTTGGGCGGCCTGCAGGACCAGATATTCGATATCCTCAAGGGCGACGTTTTCCACAAGGTTCCTGACCCTGACCTGCTCGGCCACCGCGGTGATGTTGACGATGCCCCTGTGGAATGCCGTCCGGACGGCCGAATTGACGTCATCGCGCAGGCGCATGGAGAAGTTGTACCGCATCGAAGCCTCCCACAGGCGATCGGTTTCTATTTTGGTGGGAGCATGCATCCATGGCCGACCCCTGACAAGTGGAAATTTGAAAATGTGCAAATAAATCAGCCAGTTAGCACATTCATGCAAACGTGCAACCAACGTCTGATCCCCATCATGCGCGGGTTGCGCTGTTCACCCATTGGCAGGACTTGACGCATGATGGGAGCAATCCTAACTATGAGCCAAATGAGATAAATACTAACTAAGCGTATTTTTAGTCCTGAGCGAGGAAACGCGCAATGGCTGAACTGGAACGCCCGGAACGATTGCAGATCATGCTCACCGCGGACGAGCTGGCGGCCCTGGAAAACTGGCGCTTCGAAAAGCGCATGCCGAGCCGTTCGGCGGCGGTCAGGGAGTTGCTGCGGCGCGGTCTTGCCTCCGAAGGCTTCCTGACGGCGGAGCATGGCGTCAAGTCACAGGAATTCGGCGTTCTCATGCCCGACAGCGGGAACGGCAAGGTAACCGATCAGCCCGGTAAAGCGGCCGATCGGTCGTCGGAGTGAGGGGCGCTTCGGCTGACATGCGCCAACTGCACGGGGAGCGATTGCCTTGATCCGTTTGCGCGCTACCTCATGGCAATGAGCGAAATCGTGGCGGCGGTAACCGGCATTGTGGACGATGAGAGGCAGGACGCGACCGCCGATGCGCGTCTCGCGGCCATTGTCGATTCCTCGTTCGACGCCATCATCAGCAAGGATCTCAACAGCATCATCACCAGCTGGAACTCGGCGGCCGAGCGCATGTTCGGCTACAGCGCCCAGGAAGCGGTCGGCCAATCGATCCTCATGCTCATCCCCGATCACCTCAAGGGCGAGGAAACCGAGATCATCAGCCGGGTTCGCGGTGGCGGACAGGTGGCAAGCTATGAGACGATGCGACGGCGCAAGGATGGCGTGCTCATCGCCGTCTCGCTGACCGTGTCGCCGATCAAGAACGCGCATGGCGAGATCGTCGGCGCCTCGAAGATCGCGCGCGACATTTCCGCCGCCAAGGAGAGCGAGCGCCGGATCAGGCTGCTGATGCGCGAGGTCAACCATCGCGTCAAGAACCAGTTCGCCGTCATCCTGTCGATGGTGAGGGAGACGAGCAAGCGTTCGAGCGATCCGCGTGAGTTCGAGGAACTGATCCGTGCCCGCATCATGGCGCTGTCGCGCTCACATGACCTGCTTGTGACCTCGGAATGGGCGGGCGCCAGCCTCTTCGACTTGATCCAGGAACATTTGAAGCCTTTCGGCCGCGAGGAACAGATAACGCTCTCCGGCCCGGTTCTGACGCTGCAGTCGAACGCGGTGCAGAATCTCGGCATGGCTTTCCATGAGCTTGGCACGAATTCGTCCAAATACGGCGCGCTTGGCACCGAAGACGGCCGGGTCGAGATCACCTGGACGATCGGCTCGGGGGGGCAGGGTTCGCGTGCTTCGGGCGAACGGGAATTCCAGCTGTTGTGGGAGGAGACATCCAAGCCCCGCCCAGGAACCAGGCGCGACGAGACCGCGCGCAAGGGTTTCGGCACGGTCGTGCTGCAGCGGGTGGCGCCGCAGTCACTCGGCGGCTCCGCCGTCCTGGAGCGGTTGCCCGGTCATCTCAGTTGGCGTCTCAACGCGCCGCTGACCTCGATCATCGTGCCGCAAGTCGGCTCCGAGGCCGACAACGACGCCGCGGCGGGCTTCGGCCCCTGAAGAGCGTCCCGGTTGACGCGGGTCTGGCCGTCGGGAGCCGTGTCGGTCGCGACGGGGCAATCACGGTTTTGTTCAGTGCCGCTTGAGCGGCCTCATACGGGTGGGGCGGCGGGCTTCCCACCGCCCCACCTTACCGGTCACGGATGATGGAGATGCCTTTCGGCATCGACTTCTCCAACCGTGAAGCTCTGGAATCCCGGCATCAACTGCCATATGGCGGCAAGGCCGATGATTACATAGGCCAGGCGAGCCAGGGTAGCTCCCCCGAAAACCATGCCGATCACGTCATGGCCCGTCAAACCCATGACCAGCCAGTTGAGACCGCCAAGGATGATGAGGGCGAGAGTGACGAGGTTCATGATACGCATAGACGCCTCCTGATGTTGCCTGACAAACGTCTGCGAAAAAAACGCCTGTGGTTTCAGGCGGTTCCATTGGTCACGACATTGTGAACGATGGCGACGATCCGTGAGCGCCTCGCGAAACCAGGCCGGCGGGGTGGGACGGGCCATTCGAAAGGCGTTCCAACAGCCCGCCTCGGCGCCAGGACGAGTGGCGAGGCAACTCACTCAACCAGGATATGCGCCTCGCGCGCGGCCTCGACGAAAGCCTCCCTGGCGGTATCGGGAGAGACGTCGCCACTTGTCGCACGGCGGCAGGCGCGCAGTGCCGACTGATGCTTCGGGCTACCGGCGTCGCGCCAATGTGTCGTCAGCAATTCGATGGCCTGCTGTGTATTGGACAGGTTGCGGGTGGCCCCGGTGACGCCGACCGAAACCACCACGGGCTTGGAAAACCACGCGGTTTGCATTGGAACCTCGACAAGGTTGCGGGCCTAGAACGCATACCGCGGCAGGTGGTTTCATGCCTGCCATCACTCTAGCGTGAGGCCAGGGAGCATCCGCCCATGGCTCAAGGCCTGTTTGACGCAATTGCGGTCGCAAAACCGTTTCACGCTTTTCCTGGAATGCTTCAAAGGATGTTGGTCGTCACCTCGACGATGATCGCGGCAGCTTCCAGTTTGCCGTCGGGGACGTGCACGACGCGCGAGACCCGCAGGTCCTGGGGACTTCCGTCGACCGACAAGGAAACGCTTTCTCCAATCCGCGGCACCGCCTGGAAAATGGCGTTGGTGGCGTCCGGCCGGTTGTCGATGGATATACGGCAGTTGACGGTCATGGAATGTCTCCTGTCTAGCCATGCCCCTCTTCGTCAACGCCTGGTCCATCAAAATGGTTTCAGGAGGGGCGGCGCAAAACCGGTGCTGCCCTGATGAAGGGCTGGTTCCCGCTCATGGGCTCGAACCACGATTCACGCCTTCAAAGGGCGCTGTCCTACCATTAGACGAAGCGGGAGAAGCGAGAACGGTTATGACGCCGGCGCGGCGGAGCGTCAATTCGGGAAGTTGTTGACCGGCTCTTCGCAGTGATAGACCGGGCAATGCCCGTCGCGGGACGGGATATAGGCCGACATCGGCACTTCCGGCCAGTCGCATTCATTGCCGAACTGCCTGACATAGCGGTCATAGGTGTTCGGACCAGTGGTCAGCACCACGGCGCGATGGCTCTGGATCATGGCGCGGATCTCGGTGCAGCTCATGCCGCGGCTGTCGGGCCGGGACTCGGCCAGATTGGTCGCCGCGAGCATGGGGACCAGGGTCATCAACAGGATTCGAACGCGAGCGGACATGGCGGTTTCTCTTGGTTCTTGACGCGGTGTCGGGCTCTCGAGGCAACTGCGGGCGCAAGACCGCTTCACACCTTCCGGGAGTTGCCCGAGCGGACATGCATTGTCGCATAAAACCCATTATCTGTCCGCCAGTTCCGCGACAGGCTGTGCGTTGCGCATGGCGGGGCTCCCGCGCAACCAAATCATGCCTCGCGCATTGCTGGGCATGGATGACAGGAAGCCTTACGAAACACCCCAATGGCGGCCCGGAAATGAAGGCCGCGAAGCTATGTGCTGTTCCTTCTGCGGCGGTCGCGACCACCGCTACGAGGAATGCCCGCAAAGGGCCGATCCGCCTGCCGCGACGTCCGAGGATGACGCGGTAAGATCTTGCTGACCCGGCCATTGGCCCGTTGCGAAAACTTGCACCATATCAGGTCAGACTATCATATCAGGTCAGACTGGGCCGCATGGGCATGATGCCTTGGCCTCGGGTTCCCGGCACGCTGTTGCGGACGCGGTCGGCGAGTAGGGCCAAGCATGCCTTCAGTCAACGTGACGGCCGCGTTGTCCGGATCGGCTGACGGCCTTGCCGGCGCCAGCGACGCTTCCAGCTGGCGGGAGGGAAGTGGCCAACCTTTTCGGCCGACGGACGTTGTTCCTGCGAAGGGAAGGCCGCCGTGGGCGGCCGCGCAAGAAAAGGAGGCCGGGATGAAACCTCTCGCCATCGCGTCCCTGATATTGGCGCTGGCAGTGCCGGCGGCGGCACAGACGCAGCCGAATACCGACAGCCAGGCGAAACAGACCGACAAGTGCCGTGCACAGACGGATCAAGGCGGCAAACAGCCGCTTGGCGGCGGCAATTTGACCGAAAAGCTCAATGATTGCGGCGGCGTGCTGAAGCCGCCGCCCACCGGCGACCAGGGCATGGCCGCGCCGGCGCCTGACGAAGGCAATACACCGATCATCAAGCCGGGCGAAGTGCCGGCGCAGCCGCCCCAGAAGTAAAAGCCAATTCGTCTGCATTGCTGGGCGGAGGAACCTCGTACAATGCCAAACGTTTCTTTTTGACAATTGGATTTGAAAGGAACGGATCGTGAGAGATATTGTCATCACCGCCACGTTTCTTGCTTCCATCGCCATCGTGATCGCCTTGATGCTGATGGCGCCGAAGAGTTTCGGGTTCGAGACTTCCCATCCGATCGTGAGCGGCGATCTGCCTACCCCATAATCAGGAGCGGTTCGGCAACAGAAAGGCAGGCGGGAATTCGCCTGCCTTTCTGTTCTTGAAACCGGACTGTTTCTTTGTCCTGGCGCGATTGCGGACGGAAAACCGCTACGCGATCTTACCGGAACTGCTCTAGCGAACGAGGAGGCCGGCGTGATCGCACAGCGCCGTGAAGGCCTCCTGTGCCTGAGCCGCGCCGGCATTGCTTTCGAGCGCCGCCTCGATCTTTTCGCGCGCGGCCTGATAGAAGGGACCGCGCTTGGCATGCGGCCAGTCGATCAGGATTTCACTGGCGTCCTGAAGCGTGGTCACCTCACGGATCGTGTCCGAGCCGTGGGGCTTGATCCGCATCGGGGTCGGCAGCATCAAATCGGCCATTGGTTTTGCCCGCTATTGCAGGATCCGCGCTTCGCGCGCGGCGTCGATCATTGCCTCCATCGCCTTTTCCGGCGCCGTCCAGCCGTCCAATGCATCGCGGCAGCTGCGCCACGCCGCCCGGTATCGCCGGCCCCGGCCGGCCGGCCAGTCGCCGAGGCATTCCAGACCCTCCCAGGCGCTGCGCACCACGCGCTCCCGCTCGGGGGCGAATTTCAGGCGGATTGGTCGGGGAAACATCTTGTCGTTCAACGGTGGTCTCCGTGACTGGTAATGTCGCCCAGCCGAGCTGCGTTTTCTGGAGAACGCCATGCAGGAAGGGCGGCGGATAACGCCGCCGACAACGGAGGGTTCCAATCCCGAAAAATCAATTTTCAGTCGTGCGCGACGGCGTCCGACAGAGGTCTGGCCGCCGGCAAATCGGCGTCTGGCGCCTCCGGCCGGTCATGCTCGAACTGTTCGGTGCCGGGCAAGGCATGCAGCCAGGCCTCGCGCCGGCCGATCCACAATTCGTACTCGGGAGTAAGGTCGGTCGGCGCGACGTCGAGGCTGCCAAGCATCACCTCGGCCTCCTTGTCGCTAACCCAGGCAAGGCGGCCGCCGCAGGTCGGGCAAAAGCTGCGCGTGCCATAGGAGGCAACTTCGCCCGATGTCTCGAAAGCGTCGCGCGGCCAGATGGCAAAGGCCGAATAGACCGAGCCGCCCGCCTTGCGGCAGTCCTTGCAGTGGCAAAGACCGACCCGCGACGGCCGGCCGGTGACAACGAACTGCACGCCGCCGCACAGGCAACTGCCGGTCCTGCGTGTCGTGTCGGACATGATAGCGGCTCCTCCGTCAGTCTGGCCTCCGTCAGGCTGGCCCCGTCACTCTGGCTTCATCAGTCTGGCATGCCGCCGGCTATCCGCGCGCGGCCATGTGGTTGTCAAGCTTCTTCCTCGAAGGGCCGTAGCGCTTGATGATGGTCTGGGCTTCGCTCTGCGGGATGCCGTATTTGCGGGCGAAGGCGGCGACCTCGTAGGTCTCCTCGCTCGAAACCTGCTTGCGGTCCTGTTTGATCTTCGATTTGTCGTCGGGCATGCCGGGCCTCGCTTTCCGTCCGCGGCCGGTCGCGAAGGCGTCGAACCCTGGTTCGGCACGCGATGCCGCGGTCAGACATAACAGCGATCGACGCCGCTGGTTCCATGGAAGGCGGCGGACGGACCGGATAAGGCCTGCCTGGCGCCGGTCGCAAACGTCCGGTTCAGGCCGAGGGGCAGACGGGGTCGGCGTCGTGCCGGCTGGCGTCGCCGCATTCGGCGCAAGGCGCGCTTACGCCAGGGCAGCCGCGCTGGTGCGTGCCGGCCGGGCAGCAAAGGCCATTGGAACTCGTCCAGCGCGGGCATTGGAAAACCTGCCCGGTGCCACCGCAGCCACTGCATTCCATAACCGGTGACCGGACCAGAGGGGACTCCGTCCCCAATCTGACGCTCGCGCCCAATTTTTTTTATCCACCCAACACTGCACCGGTTATACCAGTGCATTAGCCCCACCTTGACCATAGCACGATCATGGTTACGGACAAGTTCGTGATTTCGTCAGCGCCGCATGACGCGGCGCGCCGATGGCCAAGGCCTTGGCCGGATTCTCCCTCGAACGCTGGGTACATCAGCTGGCAAGCCGGAATCGGTTGTGTCGGATTGGCCAGGGGACAGGCGGGGAAAAATTTGCCGAGGCCTGTCGGATCGGTGCCCGGCGGCGCGTCCTGTGGGCGAACCAAACTGGAGAACGACCATGCCCTCGCAAATCGCTCAATCGCCGTGGCAGACCGCGGCCCTTCTCATTGCTCGCCTGATCTTCGCCGCCGTCTTCCTCATAGCGGCGACCTTCAAGTTCATGGGCATGGGTGCCACCGCGGGCTACATCGCCGCCGCCGGTTTTCCGTTTCCGCTCTTGCTTGCCTGGTGCGCGGCGATCCTGGAGGTTGCGCTGGTGCTGTGTTTCCTCAGCGGAGCCTTCTTCTCGCAGGCGGCCCTTATCGCCGCGGCCTATGTGCTGTTCCTGGGCTTTGCCTTCCACGGCCCCAGCCACTGGGCCGGCAACCAGGCCGAGTTCGGCTTTTTCGTCGACCATTTTTCCTTCCTGGCCGGGCTGCTGTTCGCGGCGGTGCACGGACCGGGAAGGATGCTGGCGCTGAACCTGGGATGGCCGGGCAGGGCGTGAGGCCGAGACCGCCAGTCTCGGCCGATGCGGCCCAGGCCGGTCTGGGTTCACATCTGGTCGTTATAGGCCTCTTTCATCTGGCCCACCATGCGGGCCAGTTTCGAAAAGGAGGGTATGTCCGCTTCCGGCTGACACTGGTTGGCCAGTTCCAGCAGCCTGATGGGAAAATTGACGGCGTCCCTGCTCGACGACGACATGCCTTCGGATCGTTCCTCGCTGGTCTCGCTGGCTTCGGCTTTGCGCAAGGCGATGTCGATTTCCTCGGCCGACAGCACCCCCTTTCGGACAAGGGCGTGGTTGATGGCGGCGATGGCCATCAGCAGACCTTCGATTTGCAGATTGGCGACGTTCATGGTTTTGCTCTCATTCGATGGATTCCAAACGCATGAAGGCCTATTCCGATCCGGATGACGGTGCGATGGTCCCTTGATCGGGCGGCTGACGTTCCATCGGGCGCGCCGCGATGGAGCCGCGTGTCCGCGATGCCTTGTGCGGGAAAAGAGACTATACTGGCGCGGGCCGGGTAGGAAGCAGGAGGTGTGTATGCGACTTGCTCTAGCCTTTGGTTTTATCATGGCGATGACGACGGCCGCGTCCGCCGGCATGACGATGACGTTCGAATGGGGGCCGACAGCCAAGTGTTTTGATCCGAAATCGCCGCCGATAACACTCTCGGGCGTTCCCGCCGGGACGAAGACCCTGGCGTTCAGGATGACCGACCTGGACGCGCCCGACTTCAAGCATGGCGGTGGGCAGGTGGCCTTCGCTGGCCAGAAAACCTTGCCCTACGGAACCTTCAGCTATCGCGGGCCATGCCCGCCCAAACCGCATACCTACGAGATCTCGGCGAGGGCGCTCGATGGCACAGGTAAGATCCTCGCCACGGCGAAGGCGCGAAAGCGTTTTCCGTGACACTGAAGTTTAACGCGTGGGTGGGGGCCGGGTCGGGATCGTGAGCCATCTCGCCGGTTTGACGCAATCCGGGCGGAAACCGGCCGCGCACTTTTCCCGGGCTGCTGAAAAACCGGCATGCATGTCAGACTCGGATCACGCCGTTTTGAGGCGATGTGAATTTTTTCCTAATTGTATACGTGACAAAGTATGGGCGATTCCATAGGGGTAGCCGTTGCGTGACAGGCCGGGAATCCGCATAGATCAATCATGCGGGTGACTGACGTAATCAGACCGAGAAAAGCAAGCGTCGCGTTCTCTCTGTGGAGCGACGAGAAGCTGAAAGCCAAGGACTTCCCTCTCAGTAAGAAGAGAGGGAAAGCCTATCCTCTTACCCGTCGATACCGATGGCAGACCATAAGCTTTACTACCAAGGGGCGTGGCTATAGGGTGCTAGTCGCGTATCACACCCTTGTTCCAGAGTTTATCGCCACACTCGGCGAGGAAGTCGGTGGGGATTTCCGAGTGTTGGCGAGGTGGGAGTTTCACGCAACTCATGGCGGTTGGCATGTGCATACCGTTTGCGGCGACACTGACAACTTGTCAGTAGGGATCGTAAAGCCGTCAGGAACCAAGCGCATTCCTGAACCGAAGTCCTATCATCGCCACATGAAAATGCTTAACGATGGTCATGCTATGGGTGATACGGTCGCTACGGCGATTGCGTGCAGCCTTGTCGGTATAGATCAGCAACCCGATATATTCGTGATAGACGCGATGCCATGGGCCTGAAGGAGCAAATATGCAGGGCGTTCTGCGAGAACGTCCAAGTGACTGCCTTTGACGGCGGTGTGGCTATTTGCACGCCCTATCAAAACTTCGTTTCGGGAGACCTAATCGGCATATACGCGCTTGGTCCCAAGGCCGGGGTTTACCGCATTGTCGATAACGCCCTCACGCTAGCCTTCCTCGAAGCTGAAGGCGCCACGATGGACGCTGCCAGCCGCCGGGAGGCATTGTCCCAGATACTTGAGCAGCATGGGGCCGCCTATGACGAGGAAATGGGGGAAATTTTTAGAGAAGGCATAGCAGAAGCTGATCTGCCAAAGGCCATCCTCGAATTTTCGGCCCTGCTGCTTCGCTTGAACGATCTGGTTCTTTTGACAGTAGAGCGCGTAAAGAATGCGTTCGAGGACGATGTGAGGGCCGCAATCAGGGAAGAGATGGACAAACGCCATGTCCGCTATGTCGAGGGCCAACCGGTTTCTCCCGATTTGGCGGACGTGACGCCAGATATGGTTTTCTATCCGGACAACCGAGACCCCGTCGCGCTCTTTATCGCCACCAACGAATCCAAGCTTTGGCAGGCAATGCTATTGCGCGTCATGGCAGAAAGCGTAGTGCACCAACCTCTATCGGTGGTGGCCGTGCTGGAGACAGAGAACTCAATCAGCCAGAAAGTGCGCCTTCAGGCAGACAACCGACTTGATGCGCTGCCCAGATACAAAAGTGGTCCTCATGACACGATCCAACGAATCGCCCGCGTCGTCGTCGGCAACGAAGCGGCAAGCGTCCACTGACACTGAACGGTTCAACGACACGCTTAAGCGAATGCTGAAAACGCCGCCGAAGCCTACGGTGAAAAGCACAAAGCCAAAGTCGGCTCCCGCAAAAAAAGCTTCTCGCTCTTAACTGCGGATAAAGAACATTTGTCCCCGATTTACTTTCAATGCCTTGGCAAATTCTGTGGAAAAGATCACGGGCGTCTAGGAGTCGCATTTCGATTTCTTTCGAAGGGCAATTAAGCATCTCGCCTTCTGCTTAGGCGAGACCGGCTTCACCAATCCGCCGATAGGTAAGGCGCTTGCCTTCGATCATTGCAAGCAACTGGTCGTGGCGCTCGGTGTCGGTGACCTTAAGCGCCGTGCGGCGATTATAGCGGAAATCGAACTCGGCCAAGTAGCGGTGAAGATGAGCCTCGCCGCAATGCTGATAGACGCCGATCATGCCGCGCTTGAAGACTGAGAACACGTTCTCAATCGTATTGGAATTTTTTCCTAGGAAATCGTTGACCGGCTGAGGGCAGCCATGCTACATATTTGGCCATGGTGCTGATTTGCGCCAATGACCCGCCGCCGAGGCGGGTTTTGTGTTTCTGGCTTTGCGGCCTCGGCTGCAATTTGCGCGCCAGCGCTCTACCGCGCCCCCCTCTGTCCTGCCGGACATCTCCCCCACAGGTGGGGAGATTGGCCGTCATCCCGGCTTTCGCCAATCGCCCAGGCCGCCAGATCGGGCGAGGCGCCCGAACTGCAATTCCCCCCAGAAGGGGAGGCAGGACAGAGGGGGGCGCGACAGAACTTCTGCGAGATGTGAGAACCCTCATGCCACGTTACGCCACCATCATCACCGACGATGACGGCCGCGAGGTCGTCAGCGCCATTGGCGAGTTCGAGGACGCGGCGCCGCAAGCGCGCCTGGGCCGTATCGAACAAGTCGCATCCGGCGTGCTGATCGGCATGATGCGGGACGCGGCCGGTGGCTTTTGCTTTCCGCGACCGGGCAGCGGCGCGCGCCTTGTTGGCCTTACCCTGGCGGGGCTCAGGGCCCGAACCAAGGCGACGAAGCCTGCCGGGACGGCAAAGCCGAGGAAGCCCAGGAAGAAGGCTGCCCGCTCGAGGAAACCGGCAAGGCGGGTGCCGAAGGCGGGCAGGGCGGTCTCCGCCAGCGATATCGCCGTAAACGCGATGGGCGAGGCCAATGGCTGATGAAGTCGCCGCCAGGCCGGCGCGCGGCAGGGCAAGGCGAAAACCCGTAGCCCCCCCGGCCTCTGCCCCCAAACCCCGCCCGAAACGGTCGAAGAAAACGCTTGGCGACGACTTTCTCGCCGCGGTGCGCACCGATTTCCGCGCGCACGGTGCCGGCGTCATCGCCGAGGTGCGGGCCGACAAGCCGGACCAGTATCTGAAGATCGTGCTTTCGGTGCTGCCCAAGGATTTCGATGTTGCCGTCAACCAACTGGATGCCCTGAGCGATGAGGAGATCCGCAACCGCATCCGCGCCCTCGAGGCCGTCGTCAGGCCGTTCCTCGACGAAACCGCTGAGCTCGGCGCGGATGGAATATCTGGCGCTGTTGGCGGAGCTTGACCGCCGGCGTCGCTCCAACCAACTGGCCTCTTATGAGCCGTATCGGCGGCAGGCGGAGTTTCACGCGGCAGGCGCGCAAAACCGCGAAAGACTGTTCATGGCCGGCAACCAGCTCGGCAAGACCCGGGCCGGCGGCGCGGAATGGGCCATGCATCTGACCGGCCGCTACCCCGGCTGGTGGCAAGGCAAGGTCTTCGATACGCCGGTCCGCCTGTGGGCCGCGGGCGTGACCGGCGAAGGCACGCGCGACAACCCGCAGCGCGTGCTGGTCGGCCCGCCGCAGCAGCAGGCGGCCTGGGGCACCGGCATGATCCCGGCCGATGCCATCGTCGACACCATCATGGGCCGCGGCGCCCCTGGCGCGCTCGACAGCGTCGTGGTGCGCCATGGCGGCGGCGGCGATTTGCAGGCGGGCGAGAGCGTGCTGTCATTCAAGAGCTTCGAAAAAGGCCGCGAGAAATGGCAGGGCGAAACGCTGCACGGCGTCTGGTTCGACGAGGAACCGCCGCTCGACATCTATTCCGAAGGGCTGACCCGCACCAATGCGACCGGCGGCATCACCATCGTCACCTTCACGCCGCTGCTCGGCATGAGCGACGTGGTGCTGTTGTTTTTGTCGGCGGGTGAGGTGGAGAAGATGGGGTGAGCGGTTCGATCATTCACGCAAGCCCCTCAAATCCATCCGTCAAGCAGAACCGTTTCTAAACCAGTGGTGCCTAGCCCTGCGAAGGATGAACAGCGAGCGAGTAGCGGCGGTTAGGTTCGACAGGCAGGCCTTGCTGCTTCTGTGCGGATTGCTCGCAGCCTGCAACGGCGGCGACTGGCGCGCCAATGCGATCTCGGCAGCCGAGGACAAGATGCGCGTTGAGGTGAACGACAGCTCGGCCACCTTCTCCCATATCCAGCTCACTGGTGACAGTTCGAGCGGCCAAACCTGCGGCGTCGTGCGCGCCAAGGCCGGCAGTGGTTGGAAAAACGTCCGCTTCATTGTCTATATCGACAACACGGCGGGCCCTTATGTGGAGGCAGGACTTGGCCGCCAGTCGATGTCGAGGCCCGATTTCGATTGGGCCTGGCAGAATGACTGCCTCAACGAGGGCTACAAATCCTGAGTTTGACCGTGGCTGCGGCATTGTAAGACCTGATGACGCTTAGCCGGGCGGCATTCACTTTCGCCCGCAAGGTCGGCGCCGATCTCGGCTTCGTCGAGCCACCTCTCCCCCACATGCGTGGGGCGAGGAACCCAAGCCTGCGGAGGCCTCGATGTCCCGTCACGTCACCTTCATGACCATCGACGATGCCGAGCATTATTCGCCAGACGAGCGCGCAGCGATCGTCGCCGCCTACCCCGTGCATGAGCGCGAGGCGCGGGCGCGTGGCATTCCGGTGCTGGGTTCGGGGCGCATCTTCCCGGTGGCCGAGGCGCTGATCGCCTGCGAGCCGTTTCGGCTGCCGCGCTACTGGCCGCGCATCGGGGCGCTTGATTTCGGCTGGGACCATCCCTCGGCCGCGGTCGAACTCGCCTGGGACACGGAGGCCGATGTCGTCTATGTCACCAAGGCCGCCAGAGCCTCGCGGCAAACACCGGCCATGCAGACGCTGACGCTGAAGCCCTGGGGCGAATGGCTGCCATGGGCATGGCCGCGCGACGGCCGCCGCGAAACGCTGGAGGGCGCGGGCACCGCGCTGGCCAAGCAATATACCGCGCATGGGCTCAACATGCTGCCCGGCCACGCCCGCTTTGCCGACGGCTCGGTGTCGGTCGAGGCCGGTCTGATGGAGATGCTCGACCGCATGCAATCCGGGCGCTTCAAGGTGTTTTCCACGTTGATGGACTGGTTCGAGGAGTTCAGGCTTTTCCATCGCAAGGACGGTCAGGTTGTAAAACTGCGAGACGATTTGATGGCCGCGACACGCTACGGCGTGATGATGCTGCGCGAAGCGGTGGTCGATCCCTCGGAATTCAAGGCGGCGCGGCGGAAGGCGGGGCAGAGCGATCCGCTGAGCGCGTTCAGATAAGGGCGGGCTCTCCACACACATGGTCATCCTCGGGCTCGACCCAGCGTGGCGTCCCCTCAGGTCGCGCCATGAATCCTATGGTCCGCGCGCGTCGCTTCGCTCCTTGCTCTGCTCAGGGATGACCAAGGCAATGCGCCGCTGACATCTGTCATCCCGGCACACAATTCGCCGCTCTCTCCGAAATCCTCAATCCGACAAACCCCCAGAACGCGACACGGCGTGCGCGATCCGGCCGTGCCGCGATCGCCGGCGCCGCGCGCCCTTTTTTCAAAACCAGTTTGGGCAGGCAACGCCAATGGTACACATCATTCCTCTCTCCGTTGGTCAGCGCCGGCGCGATAAGGGCAACGCGTCGGCAAATGCCGACGCTTCGCCGGCGGGCGGGGCCACGGCTCCGCTCGACGGCTATTGGCAGGCTGTTGCCGAGCACTATGAGCGGCGCCAGGCGCAGCAGCAGGCCTTCGACACCGAGATCGCGGCCCGCAGGCTGAACGGCGAGATCGCCAAGACCGAAGCCGATGCCGTGGCCAACGCCCCGGCCGACGGCGCCGGCCTGCACGACACCGTCTACGGCCAGGTCAATCCGCACACCGGCCAGGTGGTGAAGACCGGGCAGTTCGACACGCTGTTCGACACTTTCGTGAAGCAGGCACCGCCTGAAGTGGGCGCTGGCCTTGCCAGCCGCAAGGAAGCGCTGCGTGACGCGGGCTCCACGCGCATGGCGATGCAGCAACTCCAGCGCCGCAAGCAATATGAACAGACCCAGTGGTTTAAGGTCGAAGCCGCCGAGCTCAACACCATCGCGCAAAGCGATCCCAACGACACCGCCGCTTTCGACGCCACCCGCCAGACCGGTCTCGATCTTCTCGCCAAGATGAACCTCGATCCGCAGATCAGGCTGCAGGCGGAAGCCGCATGGCGCGCCAGCACCGCGAAGGCGCGCATGCAAGCGCTGATCGCGCAGGACCCGCGCCGCGCCGCCGAGATGCTGAGCGCGATACCGGTGGCGAGCGACCCGCAGGCCGGTGACACTCGCGGCGGTTTGTCGTCTGATGACATTCGGCGGTTGGTCGGCCAGGCGCACACCGCGACAGTGAGCCGACTGGTCGAAACGCGCGCCAATATCGACCTCGCATCGCAGAATGCCCCGGATGCGATCGCCAATGCGGGCAACTATTCCGGCGCAATGCCAAGCTCCACGAATTTCGTGGACGTTTACGGCGAGGAGGAGGGTGGCAAGCGCTACCAGGAGTTCAGTCGAAAGATTGACGCTGGTCGCCAAGCCTTCGCCATGCGCACCATGCCGAACCAGGCGATCCACGCGGCGTTGCGCGATGCCGAGCCTGGCCCTGGAAGTTCCGACGAAGACCACCTCCGATATCAGGTTACGGCTGCTGCTACCCTCAAGACTCTGCGCGAGAGGCGGGCAGATCCTGCGGGCTATGTTCGCGAAGTCTTTCCCAATATCGACGCCGCGTGGAGCGACGTCACTGGCCAAGCCGGCAAGTCAGAGATTAACAATCGGGAGGCATACAATCGGGCGATCGCCCTCTCTGTTGCTGCGCAACTGCAACTGGGTATCGAGGATCCTCAACCTCTACCAGCGGCTGTTGTCCAAAGCATCGCCGACGACTTCAGCAGGAACGATAGACCGCAGGCTGATAGGGCCGCCGTCCTAAGTGACCTTCTGGCGGCAGCGCCCGACCCAGGGACCCGGAAAGCCTTATCTCTGCAATTAGACCGAGCTGGCCTTTACCAACCAGCCGAGATCGATCCGATCACCACTGCCGCGACAGGGCAGCAATCGCCTACTTCGGCGAGCGCCGACGAGCCCAAGTCCGCATTTCGACAGGCCGCGGAGGACTTCGGCAACTATCTCAGCGAGGGTTTCGAATCCCTGGGCCGAGCGCCGCACGACATTGGGCTGGCTCTCCGGGACCTGCGCGATTCCCCTTTGGATTTCCTTGAGCAGCTGCCCGCCACCCCTGGCTCAGGGGCGGTCGCCGAAGGGCGCCTGGCATCGGAGGTGGTCGGCGAAGCCGTTGCAAAAGGCTTGGCCATCGTCCGCAGCAGGACCGGCAGGTTTGGCAAGCCCCTGGAGGAGTTTGCAACAAGCGGTTCGCGCGCCACATCAGAGCTTGCCGCCGAGGGGACGATTGCTCGCCAAGCCGCCGAGACGAAGTCTCTGATCAAAGCAGCAGAAGATGCCGCCTACCGTGTGAGCATGGGCGCCAAACCCTGGAAGGAGAAGTTGTCGTACACCATGCTGCGGAGCGGCAGGTGTGGGAAAGATATCCAGACCTTTTTGCTGCAGATGAAATGCACTCTCTTCAAAATCTTAGAGGTATCCCAAAAGGACTAGATAGCCTTTTGCACAAGATCGTTTTTCGATTCGAGTGGGATCAATTTTACGAGGCGCACCCCGAGGCAACCCGTCGGCAAGTGCTGGACTACGTGACTTATATCGATCAGAAATATGGACATCTGTTCAATCCCCCGATAGGTGAGTGATGCAATACTTTAGAATACGGCCGAACGTCGCTGGCGGGATTGGCAAAAACACCGTTCTCGACCGGAGCGTCCACCCGCCAGTCGTGACCAGGCTTCACTATGTGGTAGAGGGCTGGTTCGGCGATGTGATCGTTGCGACATTCCCCTGTTTTCTCGTCACTCAGGACACCCAGCGCGCACTGCAGAAGATGGGCTTTTCAGGTGCAACGTTCGCCGACGCTGAGGTGACTATCTCGGAAGAGTGTCAAGAGGATCAACCTGGGTTGGAGCTGCCACCCTTTGTCTGGCTGAAAGTAAACGGCAAGGCCGGGCGCGACGACTTCGGGATCGCGGTACCCTTTCGCCTGGTCATTTCGGAACGCATTCTTGACCTGTTTGAATCGTTGGGCATTCCGTTTGCGGTGGTTGAGCCCTACGATGGCTAAGTAGCAATTGGACCAGTTGCCGTGGTTCGAGGAGTTCAGCTTTTCCATCGCAAGGATGGTTAGGCAGCCGCGCGTCGATTTGATGCCCGCGACCCCCTACGGTGGGATGATGCTGCGCGAAGCGGTGGTCGATCCGGGGGAATCCAAGGCAGGACGCAAACGGGCTGTCGGGCAGAGCGACCCGCCGGGCGCGTCTCGGTAGGGAACTACTTCATTTCGTCATTCGGGCTTGACCCGAGAATCCATGCTGGGATCTCCAGCACCTCAATCACCCCTATCAGATTCCGCAGCGTGGTGGCGTCCCCTCAGGTCGCGCCATGAATCCTACTGTCCGCGCGCGCCGCTTTGCTCCTTGCTCTGCTCAGGGCTGACCAAGGCAATGCGCCGCTGATATCTGTCATCCCGGGACGCACTTCGCCGCTCTCTCCAAAATCCTCAATCCGACAACCCCCAAGAACGCAGCGTCGGCGTGTGCGCGATCCGGCCGTGCCGCGATGGCCGGCGCCGCGCGTCCTTTTTTCAAAACTAGTTTGGGCAGGCAACGCCAATGGTACACATCATTCCTCTCTCCGTTGGCCAGCGCCGGCGCGATACAGGCGATGCGACGGCGTATGCCGACGCTGCGCCGGCGGGCGGGACGCCGCCTCCGCTCGACGGCTATTGGCAGGCTGTTGCCGAGCACTATGAACGGCGCCAGGCGCAGCAGCAGGCCTTCGACACCGAGATCGCGGCCCGCAGGCTGGACGGCGAGATCGCCAGGATCGAGGCCGAGGCCGTGGCCAACGCACCGGCCGACGGCGCCGGGCTGCACGACGCCGTCTACGGCCAGGTCAATCCGCACACCGGCCAGGTGGTGAAGACCGGCCAGTTCGACACGCTGTTCGACACCTCCGTGAAGCAGGCGCCGCCTGAAGTCGGCGCTGGCCTTGCCGGCCGCAAGGAAGCGCTGCGCGACGCGGGCTCCACGCGCATGGCAATGCAGCAACTCCAGCGCCGCAAGCAATATGAACAGGACCAGTGGTTTAAGGTCGAAACCGCCGAGCTCAACACCATCGCGCAAAGCGATCCGAACGACACCGTCGCCTTCGACGCCACCCGCCAGACCGGTCTCGATCTTCTCGCCAAGATGAACCTCGATCCGCAGATCAGGCTGCAGGCGGAAGCCGCCTGGCGCGCCAGCACCGCGAAGGCGCGCATGCAAGCGCTGATCGCGCAAGACCCGCGCCGCGCCGCCGAGATGCTGAGCGCCGGACCGGTGGCGAGCGACGGCATGGGCGAGACGGTGCGGATGCAGCTGGGGACCGCACGGCAAGGGGAGGTAGCCCAGGCATTCGGCGAAGCAACTTCGCCAGATGGCGAGACAGCCATGCCTCTCGACGCGCTCACCTACCTAAAGCCAGGTGATATTGCGGCGCTGAAGGACCAGGCCAACAACGCCACCGCGGCCCAACTGATCGGTGCCAAAGCGCGGGTCATGCTTGCCGAGCAGAACGCGCCGGCTGTCATGGCCGCCACCGGAAAATACCCCGAGGAGCAGCCGACCGCGCAGGATTTCGTCAATGTCTACGGTGCCGA
Organism: Mesorhizobium sp. B2-4-14; assembly: GCF_006442155.1. NCBI lineage: Bacteria > Pseudomonadati > Pseudomonadota > Alphaproteobacteria > Hyphomicrobiales > Phyllobacteriaceae > Mesorhizobium > Mesorhizobium sp. B2-4-14. The sequence goes on from NZ_VFVA01000015.1 coordinate 26,476, forward strand.
CGAGGGCCCGAACCGTTTCGAAAAATTCCGGATAACGACCGACGTCGCCAAGACGTACTCCGACATGTACCCGGTGTCGAACCAGGCGATACATGCCGAGCTTCGGGATCTCGAACCTGGACCGGAGGGATCACCGGAGGAGCGTGAACGGTACGAGGTAAAGGCCGGCGCTGCCCAGCTGATCATGGCGGCCCGCGACGCCGATCCCGTCGCCTACATCAGCCAATTGTTTCACGGCAACGCTCCGGATTGAGGCAGGGTCTCGACGCCTCAGGATTTCCAGGCAGCCATCGCGTGGGCCAGGGCTGCCCAGCAGCAGTTGGGCTTCAGCAAGGTGTTGGCCGTTCCGCAGGAACTCGCGGACAGCGTTGGGGCAAGATATGTCGATGAGAGCGTGCCGCTGCAGCAGCGCATCATCGAGTTGAGCGATAAACTCAAGGCAGTGCGCGACCCGGAGGCTCGCTTCGCCTTCGCCGGACAGGTTTTCCGGTCCGCCTTGGCCCGCCTGCGTCAGAACGCGGCAGGCAATCCGAGCTTTGCGCCATCCGAGCTCGCAGCCAGGGGAAAAGCCCTTGAGGCCGATCTGATCAAGATGGCCGCGCATCCCGCCCGGGTGCGGTTCGACGCCGGCTCATGGTGGCAAAAGCCGCTTGCGGCCACGAACGACGTCGTCAGGCTCATGGCCAACGGCGCAACATTCGGTCAGTCTGACAAGTTCACCGCCGGAATGCACTCGCTCGTCTCCGACAAGAGCTATGACGAGCTGCTGGCAGCCGAACAAGCCGAAACCGAAGACGCAGAGGATCGTGCCGGGTCGGCTGGCGTAGCCGCAAATCTACTTGGCGCTTTCGCCACCGGTCATGGCCTTCAAAGCGCGGGCCTGACCTTCACGGGAAGACTTGGGGCCGAAGGCCTCAAGGGCCTGCCGGGCCTTTTCGCAAGAAGCGCTACCGCCGCTGCCGACGGCGCGATGTTTGGAGGTGTCGATGCGGCGCTGAACGGTCGCGACATCGTGCGCGAGATGGCTACCGGAGCGCTTTTGGGGGCTGGCGGCAATGTCCTCGCCGAGGGGCTTGGCGCGATTGGTCGGCAGATAGCGACGAGAATCGCGAGGGAGTCGCGTCCCGCTGTCTTCGACGCAGAAGGTGTCGTCGCGCCGCAACCCTCGCTAGCAGTAGCCGAAGATGCTCGCGCTTCTACGCGACAAACTGTGGATTCAATCGGTGATACCGAAAATAGTCCGGCGGCAGGAGATATTGGGACGGGTGCATTTAGCCTGGTCCACCCGGGACGTTACAAATCCAATAAGGCGTTGCGAAAGGAATGGGAGCAGAAGCACGGACAGCCTTGGCCCAAAGACCCAGATACCGGCCGGAACATGGATGTGTCGCACGAAATTCCGCTGTCCGACGGCGGGCCAGATCACATATCAAACATTCGACCCCGTACTAGGGCAGACCACATAAAACGGCACCAGGATGCCGGCGACTATGTGCGCTGGTCCAATCGAAGATACCAAGGGAGTTAGTCATGGATAGCAATGCTGAACCTGACCTAGAAAGCGTTACGCGTCTACCGCCACCGAATATAGGTACCGGAGAACACGATCTCGATCGTGCCCGGGTCGAGGCGCGTCAATATCTGAAATTCTACAACTGGGTTTTGTCCATAAAAGGCGAGTATCTGGGATATGGTGCCGAAGGAATAATCTACATATTCCTTTTCCAGATAGAGCCTGGTCGACCGGATGTGAATCAATGGATCTGGGTCATCGTTGGCGACGTGCCGCCGACATATATCCCTGCTGACGACGCCAGGACACCCTTCGAGGCTCTTGACGGGTACATTGGCGCCCTTGAGAAATGGGTCGAGGCAGCGCGCAAGGGGAAGTCGGTGGCGAATTTGATACCGGTCAATGTCGATGCCAATCCCGTCAACGCTGAAATACTGGCTGGGCGTCTCAAATTTCTCGACGAGAAGATTTTACCCGAACTCCGGGGCTGAACCTCCTGTGGAACACGGCGGACAGGAGGATAGCTAGATCACAACATGGTCCTGGGACTATCTTCCAGAAGGCACTGCGTCCGAATCGCCGAGGAGGATTTTTTGGGAGAATAATGAAGTTATTGGATATTGTTGGACGGTTGTCGGATTTTGACGAAGACGACACGATTTACGTGTGGAAGCCTTGGACGGTAGATTCCGATGCAAAGGTTGCGACCGAGCCGGAAGAGGGATTGGTGCCAGCGAAGGCGGCCAAGGCGGGGCTGACATACTTCATCGAGATATTCATCGCGATCGAATTTACCGAGGCCTGGGTTGCGTCGCAGAAAGAAACGCCCAGCCTGTCTGCCATCTGTCAACGGCTCATCGAATATGCCACCTATGATGCGTGAGGGGAAAATGGCGACCGATCGACGTTATGAAGGAAAGCCGCTGCTTCGGCTTCTGGAGCTTTATGTGCTCAAAGCGATTGGAGAACTCTCTCAGGAGTCGGAAGATTCCCTGAAAGCCATGGGCCCCAGCCTGCAGGCTATTTATGGCGGTGACGGAGGATGGGACGATGCAGTCGCGAAGGCTCTGCACATGCCCGACACGATGCCGGAGGCAATCCGCGATATGTGGGCAAGGAATCTCAAAATCGCCCGCGACAACAATGTAACGCTCACGCCTCAGCAATTTGCCGAGATGTTCGTGGATAACAACTTCGCTAGTTAAGCCGCCTCAAACTTCCGCAAGACGTGGCGTGGAAATGGCGGTGCGGGACCAACCTGTGACCAATGCGCCGGGGTGGCGTCGAAAAGCCGACTTTTCGGAAATTTAAAAGTTATTCGCCGATAGACACGGGTAGGGGGATTACATGGGTGCAGGTTCTGCTGCGGTGCTGCTCGGGGCGCTGGTTCCGACATTTTTGCTGAGCCGCTTGTTGCTTTGGATTACAAAGCGTTGGAACGGCGGCGTGGCGCGCCTGTTGCTCGTGCATGTCATTTGCGGTTCGCTCGCCATTATCGCCGCGGCTTACGGCTACTCGAACACCGGGGCGCCGGACTGGTCTCGCGGCCCAGTTTACATCGTTGCGCAGTTGATCTGGCTGGTGGTGGATTTTGTTCGCGACCGCCGTCGGCAAAGCCAGCCTGCGAGCTGATGGCTCACAAACGCTGAAGACCAACCATTGCAATGCGCGACGTTGAGGCCTGAATTGCGCATATGCAATGCTTAAACCGCGTTCTATCCGGGTCCGGGTGAATTCCGCCGTCGCCGGCAATATCGCAGACGTGCTTGATGAACAGGAATGGCGAGACCAATTCGGGAATGAGTAGGTAACCTCGACCCGCCACTGGATCTCGCGAACACGCGGCAGCAGAACGTCTGGCCCCTGTAAGAGGGTGGAGGATAGAGGGTCGCTTTCACGCTAACCGGAGAAACGAAACATATTAAATAGGAATTTTTTCCCGTAAGCTGTTGACCATGTGAGGGCAGCAATGGTACATAATTATCCATGGCGCTGATTTGCGCCAACGACCCGCCCGCGAGGCGGGTTTTGTTTTTGGAGCGAGGGTTGCTGAGTTGCGGGGCAGTGTATTTTTGGCCCCTCCATCTGTGTGACCGAGGTGAAGCAAATCTGGAATAGTACACTGACACACGTGTCACTGTAGTTCTTCTCCGCCAACCTTCGCCCGAAGACCGGCCGGGCAATTACGGCAACAGTGCCTGTTTGGGGCGCGCCAGACGTTGGCACCGCCCCGACGTCCGCAGTCGGCGTTTCGATTCTGATCGACGAAAGTCGTTTCCATGACGCTGCGCATCATTCCCGCCACGCTGCGCGATCTTTCCTACATCGCCGCCAATCTGCGTCCCGAAGACCGCGCCGAGATCGATTGCCAGCTCGACCATTGGTCGCCGGCGCTCTTGGCGCTGACGGCGCTGCAGGGCTTTGCCTATGTCGCCGAGCTCGACGGCAACCCGGAAGCCGGCTTTGGCGCCGCCGAGCAGCGCGACGGCCTATGGATCGCCTGGAGCTGGGGGACGCGCCGCATGAAGCGCTGCGTGCCCGGGATCACGGCGTTCTTCCACTCGGTGCTCGGGCCGCAGGTCGCGGCGCGCGGCGCCTGGCGGGTCGAGGCGCGGGCGCTGGCGGCCAATGACCTGGCGCTGCGCTGGCTTGGGCGGCTCGGCGCCACGCAACGCTGCCTGCTGCCGGGCTATGGGCGCAACGGCGAAGATTTTTTCCTTTACGACTGGACAAGAGAAGGCTGGAACCATGTGTCTGTTTCAAAAACCACCGGAACTGAAGCCGCTGCCCCCGGCGCCGACCGCGCAGGACAAGGATGTGCAGGCGCGCGAAGCCGCACTGCGGGCTGAGCTCGAACAGCGCCAGGGAACGCTGAGCACCATCAAGACCGACCTCGCGCCAAGCAGCCTCACCGGCCAGCGCCGCGTGCTGCTGGGGCTTTGACCATGACCGCGATGAAGCGAAGCTTTCGCCGGCGCGTGCTGGACTGGTGGTTCTGGCGCCGGCATGCCAGGGCGGTCAAAAGACGGGGGTAATCTCCCCCCTCGAGGGGGAGATGTCGCCAACGGCGACAGAGGGGGGCGTCTCGCGTGGAGCGCTAACCTTCGTCTGCCGCAAGAGGCCGCGCCCAGTCGGACCGCCCCCCTCTGGCCTGCCGGCCATCTCCCCCTCAAGGGGGGAGATCGGTGGCCTTCTTGGCGAAGGCCCAGACCATCAGCGGGTATTCCTCGTCGTTGCTGAGATCGCGCCACAGGCCGTAGGCGCGCACGGGGCCGCCTATATGGGCCCTGGCGCAGGCCTTGTTGCCCCAGCCATCGACCTTGACGTTGGCTTCAGGGAAGCCACCTTCGACCATCAGCTGCTTCAGGCCGGCGGGGGTCCATCTGTTGTAGTCGTGGGGCCTGGCGTGCACCCGGAACAGGAACGGTGTCGCCACCATCGCCCAGCCGCCGGGCCTGGTCATGGCGTGGATGTTTTGGGCTGCCGCCAGCGGCCGCCGCACATGTTCCAGCACCTGGTCGGCGATGACGATGGAATATTGTTCCTCTGTACGGTCCTTGCAGATATCGAAATCAGGGAAATCGACCGACCGGTAGTTCGGACACATCGCCCGCCAATAACGGTTCCAGCCGGGCGAGATCTCGATGACGTCGGAGGCCTTGCGGTTTCCGGCTTCCAGGAAAAGCGTGAACGCCTCGATCTGGCGGATGCGCAGCCAATTGCGGGAATCATAGCCAAGCAGGCGTTTGGCCACCTGCTTGCCGCGGTTTTTCAGGGTGCCGGCAAGGCTCGTCGTCGTCACTTCGACCTCCTCCAAAACCCGCCGCGACAAACAGCCTAGCCCAGGCAAATGGGCAAAAAATGACAGCGAGCCGTTCTTCCTCGCTGGAGGGGGAGATGGCCGGCAGGCCAGAGGGGGTGGGCTCTTGTGGAGCGCCAACCTCCGTCAGCCGCGGGAGCTGCATCCAGTCGAACCGTCTGTCGCCTTTGGCGACATCTCCCCCTCGAGGGGGAGATTCCCCAGCTTCAACGAGGCACCCATGACCGATTCCCGCGCCCGCGATATTCTTTCGCGCCAGTCCGAACTCGAGACCGAACGCAGCCAATATGAGGCGGTGTGGGAACAGGTGGCGGAGTTCTGCGATCCCGATGCGCCCGATGTCTGGAGCGGCCGGCGGGCCGGCGGCCCGGATTCGCAGGCCGAGCGGCAGGAGCGGCGCGGCAGCCGCGTCTATGCCAACACCATCAATTCAGCCGCCAACCGGCTCGCCGCCGGGCTCGAAAGCCTGATCATCCCGCAGTCGGAAAAATGGCATGGTCTGTCGACGGCCGAGATGAACGACGAGGAGACCGACGAGGAAAAGAAGTGGGCGGAGGCGCTGCGCGATTTCCTGTTCTCGCTGCGCTACTCCGCCAATTCGAACTTCGTGCCGGCCACGCAAGCCTGCCTGCGCAATGTCGTGCGCTACGGCCCGGCCTATCTCTATGCCGAGGAAGGGTTCGGCGGCACGCTGATCCGCTATGCCTCGATCCCGGTGGTCGAGGGCTATCTGTCGCGCAACCGCTGGGGCCAGGTCGACATTTTCCACCGCCGCTACGAGCGCACGGCGCGGCAGGCGGCGCAGCTGCTCGGCTACGAAAAGCTGCCGGCGCGCATCAAGGTTCTGGTCGACGATCCGGCCAAGTGCGAGGAAAAGATCTCGCTGATCCAGTGCATCCAGCCGCGCGACGAGCGCCGGATGTACCGGCTTGGCGGCCAGTACCAATATCTCGACACGGCCTTCGCCTCCTACCACGTCATCGAGGATGAGGAGGATATCGTCCGGGAAAGCGGTTTCGGCACCTTCCCGGTGTCGACCTTCAACTGGCGCCGCTACGAGGGCGATCCCTATGGCATCTCGCCCGCCATCGAGGCGCTGACGACCGTGCGCGAGGAGAACGCGGTGCGCCGTTCCGGCTTGCGGGCGCTGCAGCAGATCACCGACCCGGCCACCGCCTCCAAGGCCAGGCTCGACTATGTGCCGGTGCTCAATCCGGGCGAGAATTATCCGGGCTTGATCGACGACAATGGCCGGCCGCTGATCGCGCCCATCAGCACCGGGCAGAACCCGACCTATGCCTTCAACTACGCGCAGAGCCGCGCCGACGAGATCCGCGACATGATGTTCGTCAATCTGTTCCAGACGCTGGTGCAGAACCCGCAGATGACGGCGACCGAAGCGCTGATCCGTCAGGAAGAGAAGGGCGCGCTGCTCGGGCCTTCCGGCTCGATCATCCAGGCGGGCTTCGCCAGCAATCTCGACCGCGAGCTCAGTATCCTCGAGGACAAGGGGCTGTATGACGAGGACAGCCGCTTCGCGCCGCCCGAAAGCCTTGCCGGCAAGGCGGTGCGGCCGACCTTCACCGGCCCGCTTGACGTGCTCAGGCGTTCGGCCGAGGCGCGCGACACCATCCAGGTGGTGACCACGGCCATGCAGATGGCCCAGTTCGATCCCGGCGTCATGGACAATATCGACAGCGACGAGGCAATCAAGATCGTGCAGAGCGCCGGCCGCAGCCCGCAGCGCATCTTCCGCCGCAAGGAAGAGGTGGACGGCATGCGCAGTGCCAGGGCGCAGGCCCAGCAGGCGCAGGCCGGCATGGCCGCGATCGCCAGCGCCGGCAAGGTGGCCAGGGATGCCGTACCGGCGGCCGTGCAGGCGCGCGACAGCGGCTTGCTCGACAGCCTGCAGGGCCTGCTGCAGGGCGGCCAGGCGGGCGGACCGCCGCCGCAAGGCGCTCCGGGCGAAGTTGGCGGCGCCAGCGTGGCGCGCGGCGCATGAGCGGCAAACGCTTCGCCCGCGCCGGTCATGCCGGCGGCCCGGCCAAAGCGCGGGACGCGCTGACCAAGGCCTATCTGCGGGTCTTCTCAGGCGAGGATGGCGAGATGGTGCTGGCCGACCTCGCGGCGACGGTCGGCTACTACAGGCGGCCTTCCTATGGCGAGTGGATGACACGCACCAGAACGCCCGAAGGCTTCGAACTGCACAGCGCGCTCAGCAATGCCCGCGCCGAGGTGGTACAGCACATCATGGGGTTCCTGACCCTGGACGAGGCGCAGCTCGTGGCGCTGGAGAAGGCGGCGCGGGCGGAGGGATAGGTGAGGGCCATCTCGCCAAGCATGCGGTGATGCCAGCGCTGATGCGATGGTTCGGCGTGCCGCAGTAAGCCATGCAGCCTACCCCAATAAAACCGTCTTCTTTGAAACCAATTGACCTTGCTTAGTCGGAGGCAGTGCCACCCGCTAGCGCCTTGTCGGTAGGCGCGAGCGCCTCCCACTTCGTCATCCTCGGGTCTGCGCGCATCGCTTCGCTCCTTGCTCCGCTCAGGGATGACGAACGTCCGGTCGCGCCCGTGGTCAGCACCGGCCCAGCCCTTCCAGAAACGCCAATCCGACAACCCCCAAGAACGCAGCGTCGGCGTGTGCGCGATCCGGCCGTGCCGCGATGGCCGGCGCCGCGCGTCCTTTTTTCAAAACTAGTTTGGGCAGGCAACGCCAATGGTACACATCATTCCTCTCTCCGTTGGCCAGCGCCGGCGCGATACAGGCGATGCGACGGCGTATGCCGACGCTGCGCCGGCGGGCGGGACGCCGCCTCCGCTCGACGGCTATTGGCAGGCTGTTGCCGAGCACTATGAACGGCGCCAGGCGCAGCAGCAGGCCTTCGACACCGAGATCGCGGCCCGCAGGCTGGACGGCGAGATCGCCAAGACCGAGGCCGATGCCGTGGCCAACGCACCGGCCGATGGCGCCGGCCTGCACGACGCCGTCTACGGCCAGGTCAATCCGCACACCGGCCAGGTGGTGAAGACCGGGCAGTTCGACACGCTGTTCGACACCTTCGTGAAGCAGGCGCCGCCTGACGTGGGCGCTGGCCTTGCCAGCCGCAAGGAAGCGCTGCGCGACGCGGGCTCCACGCGCATGGCAATGCAGCAGCTGCAGCGTCGCAAGGACTACGAGCAGGCCGAGGTCGACACAGCGCTCAAGACCAGTGCCATTGTTATAGGCAACGCCGATCCCGACGACCTCGTCACCTTCGAGGCAGCCCGGCAGCAAGGCCTCGACCTAATCGACAAGATGGGGGTCGATCCGGCGATCCGACAGCAGAAGGCGAAAGGACTGGTTCAGCACAGCGGCTAAGACACGGTTCGAGGCGCTGATCGCCAAAGATCCGAAGTGCGCGCTGGAAATCTTCGGTGTCGGCACCGCGGTCGCGGGCAGCGAGGCTACCAGCGACACCATGCAAGCCGCAGGTAGCTCGATCTCGGGCAGCTTAGAGAGGGCTGCCGGAAAAGGTGACCGCGTCGGCACACAGACCCCGGATGAACGTATAACGCAGGCGTTCAGGGACGACCTTCCGCAGGAGCAACAGGAAGCGCTGGTTCAAAAGGCAAAGGCGGCCAAGCTCGCTCAAGAGGTCGAAATCCGCGCTGCCATTGGCCGCGCCGAAGCAGAGGCGCCAGATGAGATCGCACGCACAGGCGCCTATTCCGGCAAGATGCCCGGCGAGGATGCCTACAAGATCATCTATGGACGCGACGAGGGCGGCACACGCTGGCAGGGTTTGAAATGGCAGGCCGATGTCGGGAAGCGGATTTTCGATATGGGCACCATGTCGAACCAGGCGATCAATACGGCCGTTGTCAATGCCCAGCCGGGGCCGAATGCTTCGCCAGCGGACCAAGCACGCCATGAGGTAACTGCAGTCGCGGCAAAACTGGTGCTGGAGAGGAGACGGGTCAATTCCGGCGGCTATGTCAGCGAAACGTCTCCAAACATCGCTGCGGGCTGGAAAGCTGTATTTGGCACTGGGCCTTCCGATCCAGAGGCCTATGACCAGGATACTTACGACAAGACGCTAGCCTTGTCGGTCGCCAAGCAAAAGGCATTGGGCATCGATGATGAAAATCTTCAGCCCGTGCCGTTCTCCATGCTCCTCGAGTTTGCCGAAGATCGCGACAGCGGAAGCATGTACTTCATGGACAATTACGCGAAGGCAAGCGCGCTGTTTGAGCGCACGAAAGATCCTGTTGCACGAGCAGCTCTGGTCCGAGAACTGGACGATGCTGGTCTGGGCGGGATTCTCCCCGGCGGCAAGCCGCGCCTTTCGATGGGCGAGGTGTTTCAAGCGGATGCCAAAGCCCTAGGCAAGACGATAGCCAATGCCGGGATCGGCCTAGCCAACGCAAATGACTGGATTGCCTACGGCATGTCCGGAGGAACGATCAGCCCTCCAGATTATAGGGATGCCTACTACGAGCCGGCGAACAGCACCGAGAAGGTGATGATGCGTCAGGGAAATGACGCATTGGGCTGGGCGATACCGGTGCCAGGGCTTGGCCGAGCCATCGAGAGCGCAATACCGCGCGCAATCGAATCGATTGGTTCCGGGGCGGCAGGGGGAGCAGAACGATCCATCACCACCAAATTCTTCGCAAGTTCCGAGGCCGCGAGTACCTCAATCCCAGAGACCGCTCCCGGTCAGTTTGAGAAGATAAGCGCCCGGCAAGACACAGCGGCAAACATACCGGCAAAGCCACAGCTAGATGATTTCGCCAAGCAGCTTACGACGTCGCTTGACGCTACCCCAGACGCTATAACGCCTAACCCTGCGCAAGATGGGGGCAAGACGATCGTCTCGCCTCGGAAGTCAAAACTCGACCGCCAGATGATTGCTGCGGTGGCGAGGGAACTGTTTGCGAGAGATCCCAGCCGCGTGGAGCATCCCGGTGCAAAGTTTGGCGAGGCGACTACAAATAATTACCGGAAAGCGTATGCTCAGGCGAACCCCGACGTGGACATCGGCGAGCTAGTAATTCATCATCCAGCTGAGCAGCAATTGCTTAAGAGGGCTCTAAATTTTTTGTCGAAGAAGAAGATCAATTCGGTAGAAAATCTCCGCGGTATTCCTGAGTATCTCAATGATATTCTGCACCTTATTGTCATCAGGAGTGAAAATGATGAATTTCACGCAAAATACCCGTATCCGACAGAGCAGCAGATTCTAGATCATTCGACAATGATGGACAAGAAGTATGGACATAATTTTGTACCACCCGTCGGAAAGGAGAAGTAAGCGATGGATTATTATTATGTCCAGCCATTTGTTGCCGGTGATTTTGGTAAAAATACCGTTATCGACAATCGAGTTCACCCTCCGATTGTGCATAAGCTTCACTACATGGTCGACGTTTGGATAGGTGACGTCCTGATAAGACGCTTTCCCTGTTATCTGGTCACCAAGGAGGCCGAGCAAGAGCTACTGAAGATGCGTGTCACAGGAGCGACCTTTGCCGAAGTCGAGGTCACTGGCTCGGAGCTGTTTCGTAGGCTGCAGCCAGAGACCGAACTTCCACCTTTCGTCTGGATGAAAATCCATGGGCGGCCAGGCCACGACGACTTCGGTATGGCTCCAAATCATGAGCTTGTCGTTTCGGAATCCGCCCTAGACGTGTTTGAGCGCCTGGGCAATGAGTCGGCGGGGATTCGCCTATTCGATGCGAATTGAATGTCGGAGCGTATTTATGGTCAAATGCGGAAGAGCTTGCGAGCAGAAGCGCAACATCTATAGTCCTTCGGCCGAAACAGTTCGATCGATTTTCGACGATTGCTCAGGCGGTGAAGGCCGAAAACGAAAATTACTCATAAATAAATTACTTAACTTCCGAAAATTTGATGCCCTTCGGCCAACAACACTGGACAGATCTCGAAAGTTGCCGGGCCGCTTCCGCCGCCGCTTAGGAATGTGGTTCATAGGATATGACGGCGACCGACTTGACCTTGCCCGCCTTGTTCAAGGTCACTTCGAAAACGGCTTTGATGCGATTGTCGACGGCGGCAACGGGCAAGACCAGGCAGCCGCCGATCTGGTCGATGTCGACAGCTTCATGGGCCTGCGGAAACCGAACACACAACCAGAAGTGAGGTCATCAGAAGTCGCATCGTCGTCCCCTCGCGAGGGTAGACGATAACGTCGAATGGCTCTGAGTTAAGGGCAGGCTCCAGTATCCCGAAACCTGGCGCTGCCCCCTGCCGGGACCTTCTCCCCGTTGAACGGGGAGAAGGCGGCTAAAAATCAATAATTGCCGTTGTAGTACCGGTCGTCGCAGGGCGCGGTGTAGATGCGGCCGTAGCGGTCCTGGTAGCGGCAGAGCTGTTGGCCGCGGGGCTGCGGAGTGGTGGCCGAGCCGACGACGGCGCCGAGCAGAGCGCCGCCGGCCGCGCCGATGACCGTGCTCTTGGTGTTGCCGCCGATGGCCTGGCCGACCAGCGCGCCGCCGGCGCCACCGAGCAGGGCGCCCGTCGTGGCCCGCTGCTGGCCTTCGGTCTGCGTTTCGCAGCCGGCAAGGGCGGCGGTCATGAGGACGGCCAAAATCGCTTTCTTGATGATCATCTGAAGAACCTCCTTTTGAGGCCACGCGGGCCGACGTCCAGCCAAGTGCGGTCGCATTGCGGCGGAACGGCGGCGTGCTTCGTCACGAAGTGAGTCATGGTTTCTTAGGCGTTGATGGACCGCGATCCCGAAAACAGGCCTTTCGAACAAGGCGATAGCGGCGCCGGCTGGCAAAGTGAGTCAGGCGGTTCGCGCCGTGCCTACCTGTCGGCTGAAGCTGCCATGACCGACGGCATCCCCTCGAATTCCCACCAAGAATGGAGACTTAGAATGACGCGTGGTCTTCCCCGCACCCTTGCCCGTGCCGCCCGCGAGGCCGGCATTGCCCCGCCCAAGCTCGGCTTGAAGGCCGTGACCACCGGGCAGGGCGGCTCTTACCGCACCGTGTTCACCTTCGCCGGCATGCAGGTGCCGGTCACGGACGCGCTGGCTATGCCGGCCAAAAGATCTTCGACTTTTCCGACGGCAAGGTGCGCATCAAGGGCGGTACGGCCAGGCTGCAGTTCGCCGTGCTGACCGCCCGCGCCTCGACCATCAACGACAGTGCGGCACTGACCTGGTCGCTGGGTTCGGCGGTCGCGTCGAGCGCGACGCTGGCCGGCACCATGGTCAATGTGCTGGCCTCGACAGGGCGCACGCTGGATGGCGCCGGCGCGGCCCTGTCGACCGCCTCGATCGCCGATGTCGCCGCCGCCGTGACGCTGGATGGCACGGCGACGCCGGTCGATCTCTATCTCAACCTGGCGTTCGCCACCGGCACCGACATCGATGCGGATGGGACGCTGGCCGTGACGGGTACGGCAACGCTGCTGTGGGAAAATTGGGGCGATAATAATTAGGCGCTGGAACTGCTGATCTCCCCCCAAGTGGGGGAGATGCCCGGCAGGGCAGAGGGGGGCGCTGTCCCGCCAGCCTATCCGGTCAACTTCAGCTCACCAATGAAGGTAGCACCTTACGGCCTAACGCGAACGCCGCGTTCCTTCGCGCCCCCCTCTGGCCTGCCGGCCATCTCCCCCACTTGGGGGGAGATCGGCAGCTTCGCCGCCCGGCGCCATCACATCTTCGAAATCCCAACAAAGGAATCTCACTCATGACAGATCTGGCAGACGCCGGGTCCGTGGCGGCGCGCGCGCAGCCGGCGGGCAACCCAGTACGGCCAACGGCAGGTGCGGAAAACGGGTCCGCCGCGCCTGACGCCAAAAGTTGGTTTGACGGTCTTTCCGAAGGCAACCGCAAGCTCGCTGAAACCAAGGGCTGGACCAAGCCTGAAAGCCTCGATCGGGTTTTCACATCCTATGCGGAACTGGAACGGCAGCAGGGCGAGAGCCTGCGCGTTCCCGGCCCGGATGCGTCTCGGGAGGACTGGGAGCGTTTTCATGCCCGGCTGCCCGAGACCATGCGTCCGCTCACCTCGTCCGAAAAGGTCGAATACCGCCGGCCGGAAGGCCTGCCGGAAAATTTTGCCTATTCGGACGAGCTTGCTCAGGCGTCCAAGGCCTGGGCGGTCGAAGCGGGTGCTTCGCCAAGAACCGCGCAGGCCTACCACGACAAGTTCGTCGGCTACATGGCCGAGCAGGCGAAAGCTCAGGAGATCGCGCTCGCCCGCTCGGTGGAAGCCACCCATGACGACCTTGTCCGGGAGTGGGGGCCGACCAACAGCGACGGCTTCCGCCAGAAGCTGGAGGTCGCCAACCGGGCGATGAAGAAGCTCGGCCTGGTCGACGCCTACAAGGCGAAGGGCATTCTTCTGCCTGACGGGGCGCTGACCGATCCGCAGATCGCCAGGGCGTTCCACGCCATCGGCGACGCCATGTTCCGCGAAGACACGATCGACGCCGGCGCGCGCTCGGGCGGAGGCAATCCGTTCAAGCGCAACGCCTCCGGCGAACGCAACCTGACGGCGATTTCAGCCCTCGTGAAAAGCGACCCCGCCCGCGCCCGGCGGCTGGCTCGCGAGGCCGGCGAGAACCCGGACCGCTGGATGCCGAACAACCCCCTCTAAGCTGTGTCGATATTCAGGTGATCCCGGCCTGCAAACGATGGCTTTCCGCGCTTCCGGTGCTCACGGACCCAAATGTCCGCTCCCTCCGGTTCTCGAAAGCCATCATTTTCGGCTCGGCCTGACCTGAATCTCAACACACCTTCACCGCCAAACCAAACCTGAAGGAAGAGAAAAATGGCAGATGCCTACACCCGTATCGCGGACGCGATCGTTCCGTCCGTCTATGCGCAATACGCTTTCGAGGAACACGTCCAGTCGCTCGAAATCTACCAGGCCGGAATCCTGTTTTCCGACCCGGCCATCTCCTCGAAACTGTCGATGGGCGGCCGCTCCGTCGACATGCCCGGCTGGAAGGACCTCGGCAACGACCCCTCCGAGCCGGTCAATGACGATCCGGCCGATTCCATCGAGATGAAGAAGATCGGCTCGCGCCGCGAGGTCGCCGCCCGAAACATCCGGGCGCAAGCGTGGGGCGTTCCGGACCTGACCTCGATCCTGGCGGGCGACGATCCGCAGAAGCTGATCGTCAAGCGGCAGACCGAATACTGGCAGCGCGCCAACAAGCTGACCCTGCTCGGCATCCTCAAGGGCGTCGTCGCCGACAACATCGCCAATGACGGCGGCGACCTGGTGCGCACCACCGGCGCCTCCATCGTCGACACCGACATCATCGAGGCGGCCTATCTGATGGGCGACCGCGCGGACAAGTTCAAGACGATCTGGATGCACTCCAAGCAGATGAAGGCGCTGAAGCTCGCCGACCTCATCGACTATGTGCCGTCCTCCGAGCAGGGCGGGCCGCTCATCCCTTATTACATGGGGCTGCGCTGCGTGGTCGACGACGACATCCCGGTGGCGGCGGGCGTCTACACCGCCTTCATGTTCAAGGACAAGGCGATCCTGTGGAACGAGCTTCCGGTCAATACCGAGGGCGGGCCGCTTGAATTCGACCGCAAGCCGCGCCAGGGCCATGGCGGCGGTGTCACCGAAATGGTCGGCCGCCGGCACTTCGTGCCGCATGTTCCCGGCACCCGCTTCCTCGATGCCTCCTCGGCCGGCGAATTCGCCACCGACGCCGAACTGGCGCTGGCGGCGAACTGGGACCGCACCGCGTCGAGCGTGAAGAACATGACGTTTATCGCGCTGAAGACGACCGAGGCCTGATCGGGCTGACGCGAAGGGGCGGGGGCGCTGGCGCTCCCGCCCTCGGTGCCGCTGCCAGCACGCGCGCGCGTCGTGGAGCGCTGACCTCAGCACTATCTCTTTCAGACAAGTCAGCCGCCTTAGAGCGGCTTTTTTCATGCCCCAACCACGAGGCGCTGACCCATGGCCATTACCCCGCTCGATATCGCCAATATGGCGCTGGCCGTCCTCGACGAAGCGCCGATCGACAGTCTTGACCAGGACGTCAAGGCGGCGCGGCTGCTCAACCTGCATTTCGACCTGACGCGCGAGGCCGAACTGACCAGATATGCCTGGGTGTTCGCGATCCTGCGCGCCACGGTGATAGGCTCCGACACCGGCGGCAATGATTGCGGCCTGAACGTGGCCTACGAACTTCCGGCCGACTGCTTGCGGCCGCTGCCGTTGACCCACAATGGCGAACCGGACGGCGTGCCGATCTCGTGGCGGCAGGAGGCGGGGCTTATCTATTGCGACCAGCCGGATCCGCTGACGGTCCGCTACATCGCCAACCTCACCGACCCCAACGATTGGGATGCGCTGTTCACCGAGGTGCTGGTGGCGGCCCTCGCCATCAAGGTGGCGCATCCGCTGACCCACAAGTCGGGCATGATCGACACTGCGCGCTCGGCCTATGACCGGGCGCTGGATGCCGCCCTCAACGCCAACGCGATCCAGCGCGGCGGCCGATTCTACACCGCCTCCTGGTCGATCCAGCGCGGCGACACCAGGGTTGCACGCTGATGACGGCGCTCTATCCGGTCCAGGA
Source organism: Mesorhizobium sp. B2-4-14 (assembly GCF_006442155.1). Taxonomy (NCBI): domain Bacteria; kingdom Pseudomonadati; phylum Pseudomonadota; class Alphaproteobacteria; order Hyphomicrobiales; family Phyllobacteriaceae; genus Mesorhizobium; species Mesorhizobium sp. B2-4-14. The sequence goes on from NZ_VFVA01000015.1 coordinate 42,375, forward strand.
CGTCTTCACCCGTGGCGAGATCTCGCCGCGCCTGCATGCGCGCGCGTCGCTCGATTTCTATCGTGCTGCACTCGCCAGATGCGAGAACTTCGTCACCCTGCCGCATGGCGGCATCCGCAAGCGCGGCGGCACCTATTTCGCCGGCGAGGTCAAGACATCGGCAAAGAAGACGCGGCTGATCCCGTTCATCTTCTCTGCCGACCAGGCCTACGCGCTCGAATTTGGCGACCAGTATATTCGCGTCTACGCCTATGGGGCGCGCGTCGGCTCGGTGGAAGTGGCCTCGCCCTACCTGGAGGCGGACCTGTTCGAACTCGCCTATGTCCAGTCGGCAGACCAGATGTGGATCAGCCATCGCGACTATCCGCTCAAGGTGCTGACGCGCAGCGCGCACACGAGTTGGGCGCTGACGGATTTCGAGTTCCTCGATGGTCCCTACGACGACATCAACGCAACGGCTACCACGCTGACCCCGGCCAACACCGGTCACGCGACCCCGAAGATGACAGCCTCGACCGCGCCGAGCGGGACGGTGACGGACGATGGAACCGGCTCGAGCAGTTGGAAGATTTTCGATCGCGACTTCAACCAATATGTGAAGGTGGGGGACGGAAGCAGCGGCTTTGTCCAATACCAATTCCCGTCCGGCCAGGGGAAGGCGGTCAACGCCTATTGGATCGCGTGCACCGACAATGTCACCAGCAATGGCGACATGGCAACTGCGTGGGTGCTCTCAGGCTCGAATGACGGGATAAACTACACAACTCTCGATAGTCGCGCCGGCGAGATCGGTTGGTCGGGGTCGGAAGTGCGGTTCTTCGATTTCCAGAACGCGACCACCTACCAGTATTATCGGTTCAAGTTTTCGGGTGGCGGGGGCGGTGACGCGACCGTCACCAGCATGGCCGAACTGGCCATGGCTGAAAACGGCGATACGATGACACCTTTCGAGCTGACCGCGTCATCGATCGTCGGCATCAATGACGACGCAGGGTTCCAATCGACCGACGTCGGCCGCGCCATCCGGCTGCTCGGCGGCGACAATGTGTGGCGCTGGGCCAAGATCACCGGCCGCACCAGCACCACGGTGGTCAAGATCAGGCTCTATGGCCACGCGCTTCCGGATCTCTCGCCGATAACCCGCTGGCGGCTCGGCACATTCGTGCCCGGCAAATATGTCGAGAGCGGTTCGCTCTATGAAGAACGCCTGGCCTTCAGTCGCAAATTCTCGGTCTATGCCTCGGCCACCGGCGACTTCGACAATTTCGCGCTTGGCGAGAAGGATGACGATGCGCTGGAGTTCATCCAGGCCGGCGGCGGCCAGGCCAACGACATTGTCTGGATCGCCGATTCCGACGGCGCGCTGCTGATCGGCACGTCGGGCGGCGTGCGCGCTCTGTCGGGCTCGGGCATAGACGAGGCGCTGACGCCGTCCTCATTCAAGAACCGGCGCTCGCGCACGTTCGGCTGCGCCCGCATCCGCCCGGTCGATGCCGGCCAGTCGTTCCTCTATGTCACGCGCTCGCGCAAATCGATCGCCGAACTGACGCAGACCGCGCAGAGCCGTTTCACTTCGGACGATGTCGGGCAGATTTCCGAGCATATACCAAAGCAAGGCGTGGTCGAACTGGCCTTCCAGACCGATCCCGACCCGCTGCTGTGGTTCCCGCTCGATAATGGCGAGCTTGGCGGCTACACCCACCAGCCCAGCCAGGAGGTGAGGGGGATGCACCGGCATCGGCTCGGCGGTGCCTTCAGTGGCGCGGGATGGGCGGTTGTCGAAAGCGCCGCCGTGACGCCCGGCCAGGATGGAAATGACGATCTCTGGCTGGTCGTCAAGCGCACCATAGGCGGTGTGACGAAACGCTATATCGAGATCAAGACCACGCCGTTCGAATACGGCGCCATCGGCGATGCCTTCGAGGTCGACTGCGGCCTCACCTATACGGGCGCCGCGGTGGCCATGGTGGGTGGTGCGGCGCATCTCGCCGGCCAGTCCGTCGATGTGCTGGCCGATGGCAAGGTCTACCGTGGCCTCACCGTTAGCGGCGGCGGCACCGTGACGCTGCCGGGCGGCTCGACCGCCGCCAAATGGCAGCTCGGCCTGCCCTATGCGGCGGGCGCCGACACGCTGGAACTCGATGTCGGCGGTCGCGACGGTTCGATCATCGGCCGCCGCAAGAAGGTGGCCAAGGCAATCCTGTCGTTGCTCGAAACCGATACCACGGGGCTTCAGGTGCAGTCCTTCATGCGCGGCCGCTGGGAGCCGGTGCGCCTGCCCTCGATTGTCGCACCAGATGGCAGGGCGACGCTGTTCACCGGCAATGTCGAGGTGCCGATCGATGACAGCTGGGAAGGGCAGGGCAAGGTGCGGATCCGCCACGTCAACCCGACACCCTGCACGATCCGTGCCTTCACCCCGGTGTTTGACGCGGAGCCCTAACGGCCGGCGCTGGAGAATTGGCGAAGCCGTTGATGACGGCCAATCTCCCCCCTAGTGGGGAGATGCCCGGCAGGGAAGAGGGGGGCGCTGTCCCGCCGGCCTACCCAGTTGATGCCTACACCTTGCTGGACCGAAACCTGACAGCTGCTCTACCAGCCGCTTCGATAGCCATTCAGAGTCTCGAGATTGGCTCCCCGGCCGCCGCCGCGATCCTTCGCGCCCCCCTCTGTCCTGCCGGACATCTCCCCCACTTGGGGGGAGATTAGCTCTCCGCCGCCTCGCCTATCCCACTTCACGAAGGAACCCACCTGTGACCACATCTCCCCATGCCGAACAGCTCGGCAGGGCGCGGACGGCTGCCGATTTCGCGGCCGTCATCGCTCTGCTCGACACCGACCTCAGCGCTGCGATCGCCAACCGGCCTGGCCTGCGGCAGGCGGAAGACCGCGCCGTCTTTGGCGACGGCGACCTTGCCGCGGCACGCGCGGCCGTGGACGACAACAATGACGCGATCGCGGTGCTGGAAAAAACCATTGCCGCGGCGGACGAGCGCCGCGGTGCCGCCGCCGCCGCCGAGGCGCGCGCCGACATCGAGGCGCTGGGTGGGGAGACCGGCGCCAGGGCCGCATTGCTCGGCAAGCGTTGGTCCGCCGTCCGCCGGCTGGTCGAGGAGCTGCGCCAGGAGCTGTTCGAGGCCGATGCGCTGATCCGCACCATTGCCACCGCCAACGGCCTGTTCGATGCCGCCGGGCTTTGCGACCTCAAGGCCAATCTGGCGGCCACGCGCCGCGCCGCCATGGCCGGCCCGCGCGCCGCGGCCCCGGCGCGGCTCAGCCGTGCCGGCCTGCAGGCCGACCGGATCCTGCTTTCGCTGATCCGCCCCGGCGGCGCGCTCGACCCGCGCCCGTCGCTTCGCGCGCCGCTGGCGGGCGCGAAGAAAAAACCCGTTCCCGCATCCACACGAGGCTGACCATGTGCACATTAGCTCTTCTCGGTACGGCCATTTCGGTCGGCGGCGCCCTAATGCAAGGCGTCCAGCAGCAGCAATTGGCCGATTACCAGGCCAAGGCCTACGAGCAACAGGCGCAGGCCGAGGCGCAAAGCGCTGCCTTCGAGCAGAGCCAGGAGCGCCACAAGCAGGACCTCTTACAGGCGCAGGCGCGCGCCCAGGCCGGCGCCTCCGGCGTCGGCATCGCGGGCTCGCCGACCGAGGTGCTGGCGGCGAATGCCAGGCAAGGCCAGATGGACCTCAAGGCGCTCCAATACAGCTCGCAGCTGCGCCAGAACAACCTCAACAGTCAGGCCGCCATCTCCCGCTTTCAAGGCAAGCAGGCGATGACGGGTTCGATCGTCGACGCCGGCAGTGCGCTCGTTGGTGGCCTCTCCAAAATCTACGACCCGACCAAGGCAGTGACCCTCGGAGGTTCGGCACTTTCGCCCCGGGCGAGCGCGGCCATCGCCGGCGGCTATTCGGGACTCTACTGAAATGGTGCACATCATTCCGCTCTCCGTTGGCCAGCGCCGGCTCGATACCGGCAACGCGCCGCAATACCCCCAGGAATCGCCTCTCGGCGCCGCCATGCAAGGTTTTGGCGACGGCCTTTCCGCTCTCGCCGAGCACCACCGGCAGATGACGGAGCGGCAGGAGGCGTTCGACGCCGAGCTGGCGCGCCGCCGCTTCAATGGCCAGATCGCGCAGGCGGAAGACGAGGTGACGGCCAACGCGCCGGCCGACGGCGCCGGCCTGCACGACGCCATGTATGGCCAGGTCGATCCGCGCAATGGCCGGGTGGTGAAGACAGGCCTGTTCGACACGCTGTTCGATGCCGTCTTGCCCAATATACCCAAGAGCCAGCGAGCCAACTTTGCCAACCAGAAGGAAGCGCTGCGCGAGGCCGGCTCTGGCCGCATGGCGCAGCGGCAGCTTCAGCGGCGCGACGATTATGAGTTGGCCGAGTGGGCCAAGGTCGACGCCATGTCCACCAGCGCCATTGCAAAAAGCGACCCGAACGACACCGCGAACTTCGAGGCGATCCGGCAGAGCGGGTCCGACCTGATCGCCAAGATCGGCAACCCGCTTGCCCGGCAAGCGGCGGAAGCCGCCTGGCGCACCAACACGGCCAAGGCGCTGATCCAGGCGATCATCGCCCAGGATCCGAAGCAGGCCGCCGAGATGCTGGGCGCGGCACAGGCTGGAAGCCGGACGAAGGACGATGCCGTGGGGGCGGTCGGTGGTTCGCAACAAATCGCTGCGAGTCGCGAGAACACCAGCGCTGTAGACAGCACGGCGACCACTGCTTTGAATGCCGGCTCCACAGCACCGGCAGCTGAGGCCGACAGCACCGCCGCCTTGGCGGCAGTTCCATGGATTGCTGACCTGCCGCAGAACGATCTGCAGGATCTTGGTCAGAAGGCGCAAGTCGCCATGACTACGCAGCTCTTCGATGCGCGCACCAATGTCCAACTCGCCCACCAGAATGCGCCAGACGCCCTCATGTACACCGGCTCTTATTCCGGAAAGAGACCGGCAGATGCAGACTTCGCCGCAGTCTATGGCGCCGAGGAGGGCGGCAACCAATCTCTGGATCTCGAACGGACGTTCCAGGTCGGTCATCAGGCATTCGGCATGGTCAGAATGCCGAAAGATGCCATCGACGCAAAAGTGCTCGCTGCCAAGCCCAAGCCGGGCAGCCCCACTCCGGAACAGGATCAAGCGAAATTTGACATAACGGCGGCTGCGGCCAGTCAGGTTTTGCAGGCTCGAGCAGCCGGTCCCGCCGACTTTGTCCGCAAAATCGACTCGACAGCGGACACATACTGGAACGCGGTATCGAGCCAGGACAGCTACGATCCGGCTGCCTATCAGAAGGCGATCGCCCGCTCTGTCGCGGTGCAGCTGCAGCTTGGAATCAAGCAAGTCCAGCCGCTTCCGCCGTCTGTCGTTAAAGACCTCGTCGACGTCTTGAACGATGAGAGCGTGCCGCAACGCGACCGGGACGCAGTGCTGCGCGATCTGTTCGCGGGTACGTCTGATACGGGTGTTTTGGCAGCCATGGCGCTGCAGCTGAGCGACGAGAACCAGTCTCGGATTGCGCGAAGCATTGCGAACAACGCAGTTCCTGTATCCGCAGAGGAACGCGTGAACCGGAATCTGGCGGCCTTCGACGCTCTGCCGATTTATCTTAAGCCGCTCGTGGCGCTCAATGACACCGTCCGTCTGATGGCCGATGGTGCGACATCTGGGTACGCGGACAAATTCGCGGCCACCATGAATTCGCTGATCTCGGGCAGCAGCTACGAGGACGAACTCGCCGCTGAACGTGCCGGGACACAGGATGCGAGAGATCGGGCTGGCTCCGCAGGAACCGCTGCGGGAATGCTTGGCGCGTATCTGAGTGGCAGCGGCCTTGGAAAAGCGGGCATTACGCTCACTGGCAGGTTTGGCACAAACTCGATGGAGGGCTTGTCCGGCCTTCTCGCTCGCGCCGGCCTTATGGGCGTTGAAGGTGCTGGGTACGGTGCGGTGGAGGCCAGCGGTCGCGACCAGCCCGTTGGCAGCGGGGCAACTGCCGGCTTCTTTGGGGGCGCTGGAAGCACCATCGCTGGCGAAGGCCTTGGCGCGGTCCAGCGCCAGACGGCACAGTGGTTCAGGCGGCGAGCATCCTCTTCCGAACATATTGTCGAGCCCGCAGCGGTAGAAGTTGCTTCAGATACAGCGATCGCGGAGGCCCCTCCGCCTGCCCAACATGCGGTCCCAATCGGCCCGGCCTCGGTTGGCCAAGACCTACATGTAACCTACATGCCTCATTGGAACGCCGCGCAGCGGGCGGCCGCGGACCTCAAGGTGAAGATGTTAACGGAAGCCGTAACCGTGGTTAGCCAAGCTGTTCGCAAAGGGAGATCCGCGCGGAAAATTTTCAAAGCTGCCGGATTTCTAATTCCATTCGGCCACGATATTGATCACGTCATCGACCTGCAATTGGGAGGGCTTCATCAGCTGTCCAACTTTGCCATATTGGATTCGAGCGTAAATCGAAGTGTGGGCGCGCAGATATGGAATCAGATTAAGCATCTACCCATTGGAACGGCCATCAATAAAGTCACGATTGGAGAGCGATAGTGTTCGAGACATTCCGGCAGAATTTTCCCATCGAAGGCAGGGTTGCAACGGACCCGGGTACGCCTGTTGTGGATACTGGGATCCCTGGCCTGAACGAACTGCTAGATAGTTTTGGAGGCGCATCTTTCCAGCAAGGTTTGTACCGGATCATCCGCCCACAGGACGTGCCAGTGTGGAATGCGAGGATCAATCTCGCCTTCCCAGAAACCAATGGACGCGTCACCTGCTTTGGCTACGATTGGCAGGGCTCTGCGTTTGCACTCGACTCTCAGAGACTCGAGGAAGGACAGCCTGGAGTGGTTCTGTTTGAGCCAGGTACAGCCGAAGCGCTTGAAATTCCCAACAATATCGTGACTTTCCATGACGTGTTGGTCGTGGAAAATCCTGACGCGGCGCTGTCCGCCAACATATATTTGGAGGATTGGCTGGCGGCCGGCGGTACGCAACCTGGCTATGACCAGTGCATTGGCTATAAGAGGCCACTTTTCCTCGGTGGAGAAGACGACATCTCAAACCAGGAACTGTCGGATTTGGAAGTTTATTGGCACATAATGGGGCAGGTCATAGCCAAGGTAAAGGGACTTCCGCCCGGGGCTTCGGTAAACCTCAGGGGTGGCTGATAGGGTTCCTTAAGGGCTAACTCGAACATGTGGCGAGTTTCTCTCCTAGCGGGGCGCTGGAAGACGTTGGGTCAGGATCCGCAATTTAATGCGGGCGCTGCCGAGCGCTGCCCTCGAGCCCATCTTTGGCTTGCGTCGAGGTGATGAACCATTCATCACCTCTGAACTAAGGGGCGCAGCCGTTATAGCTGAGAGTGAATAGCGTTTCCTCGCCGTCATCGGCCCTGATTGTGTAGAAAGCATTGGGATCGCCTCCGTCTTCAGATCTCAGGTGAAGTCTTTGAGGGTTTCCAGGTCCACCACAAACATATAAGAGCGCATCGGCCCATAGATGAATCCATGCTCGCCTTCCTTCGTCAGGATCTCCGCCGCCACGGCTGGCTGCAAGTGATCGCGTTCCATCGTGAAGTAGGCGTAGCCGAAGCCATGTCGGGTAACGGTTGCGATTGCCCCGGACTCAAGTGATTTGAAGAGCACACCTTTGGGGCAGATCTCGCCTGATCCAGGCCGTCCGACCGGGCCGGACCGAATGGCAACGTGAACACCGTCATCACGGCGAGGATGAGCGACCTCAACGATGCCATCCAAGCGTCCAACCGAAAATCCAACAATTCGGCCATGAACGCGCTCGTTCGATTTTAACAAATAGCCGGCGCGCGCCACCTTATCCACAACTTTCCAAACCTCGCTTTCGCGAGGCTTCTTTCATGGAGATTGCCTTATGGCCCGACCTGCAACTGCCGCCGTTCGCCTGTTGACCGGCGAACGCGAACCCGTGCGCCTGGCGACCACGACCAACATTGCCCTCTATGGGCTGCAAGCCATCGATGGCGTGGCCGCCGAAGTGGGCGACCGGGTGCTGGTGAAGAACCAGGCCGATGCAAGCCAGAACGGCATTTATACGGCGAGCGAAGGCCAGTGGTTCCGCGCCGCCGACGCGCGCACCGCGCGGACGATGCAGAAGGGCACGACGGTGCACGTCGCCGAAGGCACGGCCAACGGCGGGAAGACGTTCGTTTTCAACATGCTCGACCCGGTGATCGGCGACACGGCCATTTCCATCGGCTTCTATCAGTCGGACGATATGATTAGCGACGTCAACGACGCTGTTGCCGCTGGCGTATCGAGCATTGGAGCCGCAGCCGACTCCGGCGTTGCCGAGGTCCAGGCCGCGGGCGCGCCAATAGTCGCTGCCGCAGAAGCAGCGCGAGACGCCGCCATAGCAGCAGCAGCGACCGTTCCAAGCACATATCCGGCTACGTTCTCAGCATTCAAGGCCGTCGACACCACCGCTCACGTTACGGCTTATTTCGACGGCTCGAACTGGGACTGGACGCTTGGCGACTTCTCCGCGCAGATCGCCGCGGACACGGTCGGCGGCCTTTATGTGAAGGCCAATGCTGTAGCGGCGACTGTCGGGGCGTGGCGGCGTGCAGCCCCTGTAGGCCTATTGCAACTCGACTGGTTCGGCTCCATCCATGATGGCGCCGGCAGCGGAAACAACGCCGCCAACGATGCCGCACTGGCGGCGGCCAAGGCGCTCCTCGACGTAGAAGACACCGCCGGCAGGCATTGGGGACTGGTCATCCCTCCGGGCAAGCTCGATTACAGCGTCATGCCCAACTTCGCGGCCAATGATCGCCAGATCTTCGGACTTGGCGAATGCCGCCTGAAGAACAACGGCACTGCCGAAAGCATGTTCTTGGACGCCGGGGCGGCCGCTGGATCGGTACGCAATATGCGGGTCACCGGCCTGATCATGGAGAGCAACACCGGGGCAACAGACGGCTTCAGGATACGTGGTGTCCACATCAGCGAATTCGAGATCAATGTCCGGGGCGCCGGCACCGGAGCGACCGCTTTCAAAATCAACTTTGGCGTCTGCAACACCTTCAAGTTCCGTTGCTCTGTAAACGACGGCCCATTTGTCGGGGCAAAGCCGGCGGTCGGCATCAGCGTCACCAGTCGGGATGGCACGACGGGCACTGACTATGCGTCCTACAATCTGTTCACCAAGCCGGTCATTGAGGGCGTCACTGACGGCATCAGCATCAATTGCGCCCAAGGCAACCAGTTCGTCGGCGGCACGTCTGAAGCCAATAGCGGCACGGGTCTGATCTTCAGCGCCAACGCAAAATGGAACAAGATCAAGGATGTCGATTTCGAGGTTAACACCACCCGCGACATCCTGCTCAACGGCACCGAGAACATCATAGAGGACTGCGACACTCTCCTTCAGATATTCGTCGCGTCCGGGGACGGCAATCGCATTCGTGGCGGGTCGCATAAGGGCATCGTGATCGACACGCCCTGCAATGACACGATACTTGAAAACCCCGTTTTCAACCGACTCGGCGGCGGCTCGCTCTCGGAAGCCGGGATCAGAACGCGCGGCAAAGCCTTTAATTTCGGCACGAAGGCATGGGTAGAATTCGATACCTTTGCCTCCGCCTTGAAGCCAACGACCAGCGACGGCGCTGCGCTGGGCTCAACGGCCCTTCAATGGTCAGATCTGTTCTTGGCGGGCGGCGGCGTCATCAATTGGGCAACCGGCAATTATACGGTTACCCACTCGACCGGCAAACTCACCTTCAGCGGCGGCATCAAGACGGGCGCCGGCACCACGACGGTCGCGACCCACCAGTTCACCCCCGGCGCGTTTCTTTCGGCCGGTGCGGATGGAGCGTGGGAGTACGACGGGGTCGGGCTGTATTTCTACATGCAGGCTGCAGGGCGTCAGGTCATCACCGCCAGGCAAATTGCCACCGTCCAGGGATCGACGGTCGCCCTGTCGAATTCCAGCACTGCGGCGCAGAATATCTTTGCCGCCGCTAACGACACCCTGACCGTCCGGCGACTACGACCTATCGCTTCCGGGCTCGTCTGGCATTCAACACCGGAGCGACTTCGCACACGACCGCATTCGGGCTCGGCGGAACGGCGACCTTCACATCGTGCAATTATACGGCTCACGCGACATCGTCGGCCGCCGCGACACTCGCTACTCCACAGATGCTTCGGGTTGCCACGGCGGCAGCGACTGTACTTACCGCGCCCTCTACGGCAGTCACCACCGACATCCTCATTGAGGGCATCATCCGCGTGAATGGCGCCGGCACGATCATCCCGCAAGTCACCTTCTCTGCTGGCCCGACCGGCACCTGCGAGACGGCGATCGACAGCTATTTCGAAATGGAGCCGATGGGAGGCAACACCTTGCCATCGGTCGGGAACTGGGGATGAGAGCGAAACCGCATCGCAGCCAAGGCGATGAATGGGCGTTCGATAAATCGATAGCTTAGGGCCGCGACCACAGCCAAAGTGAGGGTGGCGGAAATTGCGAACCCGAACCCGCCGCTAGTGCCTCCCTGGAGCCAGTGGGGAAGCCATAGCAGAAAGATTGGCAGGTGCCACAGGTAGAGGCTGTAGGACGCCTCGCCGAGGTTCGACAGCCACAAAGGAACGCGAACCGTCCGACGCATCTCCATGGCGACAAACGCGTAAAGGATAATCGCGGCCGGCAGGCCGTATCCCCACACGCGGATGGCTTCGACGTTCTGACCATCGAACACAAAAGCCGCTGTATACACGAACCCGGCCAGCCCGAGCGCCAAGGCGGCCGGCGCGCCGCCGGTAAATTTTCGGCTGACAAGATAGCCAACACCGGTGCCCATGACGAATTCAAGCATGAGCGGATGGGAGATCCATACCAACGGCAATTTGCCGTAGCTCGTAGCAACGACGGCCAAAATTTCCAGTGCAGCCCAAAGCAGAAACGCGCGGCCCATCCTCCCATGAAAAAACAGGATCACGGCCGCAACCTCCACGTAAAAGCGCACCTCGAATACCATCGTCCACGCCACCGGATGCGCCGGTGGCATATCGACAAGGGCCAGCGACCGGAATGCTGCCAAAGCGGTGTCCGGGAAAGCATTGCCGACACCTAGAACCATGACGGCGAGCGTCACCCAAAAAAGAGGATAGATGCGCAGAAGCCTCCGCAGGAGAAAGTCCACTGTCTCAGCAGTGGCCGCAGAATGTCTCGGGCTCTGCGTGATCATGAACATGATCGCCCCGGAGATCACAAAGAACACATCAACGCCGGCGTGGCCGAATGTCTTGGTGACGCTCATGATCGTGCCGAAAAACGGTGCATGCCCGGACACATCATTGGCCATGATGGACAGGTGGCCCGCCACAACCATGGTCGCAGCAATGCCCCGCATCGCTTGAATCGCCTGAACCCGTTCGCTCATAGCCCCGCTACTACACCATTCCCACAACTCAAGGAACATCCCATCGCGGCCGTGAAGGAAGACCTTGGGTATTGCTGTGAGCATGATCACCCTGCCGCGACGCGGATCCATTGCCCGGCGGTCGGCTCAAGGCCTAGTGGCATCTCAACCGGTCCCCACGTCTTCGCCGCCTCAACATCGCTGCCTGCCTGAACCTCGGCGCGCTTCACGGGCACGCCGTCGCGCACCTGCTCAACTATGAAATTCCCCATTTCCCGAAAATAGAAGGAACCCCCATGGACCGCAACTTCGCGCGGGCGCTTGCGCTCGTCTTGAAATCCGAAGGTGGCTGGTCGGATAATCCGGCCGATCCGGGTGGCGCCACCATGAAGGGCGTGACGCTGGCGAACTTCCGCCGCTACGTGAAGGCTGATGCCAGCAAGGCCGATCTGAAGAAGATCAACGATACCCAGGTCGCCACGGTGTATCGGCGGTTCTATTGGGACGCTGTGCTCGGTGCCGAGCTGCCTGATGGCGTCGACTACGCCGTGTTCGATTTCGCGGTGAACAGCGGGCCGGGCAGGGCGGCCAAATACTTTCAGGCAACCATAGGCGTCTCCCAGGACGGACGCATCGGGCCGGCGACGCTCGCGGCAGTCGGGGCAAAGCCGGCCGGCGTCGTCATTGACCAACTCTGCGATGCGCGGCTGACGTTTCTCAGGCGATTGCCGACATGGGCGACATTCGGGCGCGGCTGGTCCGATCGCGTCAGGTCGGTGCGGACCCAGGCCCTGCTGATGTCGGCCCCCGCGACAGTGCCCGCGCCAGTGCAGCCTGCAAAGCCGGCGCCCGCGCCTGAACCGGTCCAGCAATCGCCTCGAGTCGAAACACCCGCTGGCGAGGCGCCCGCGGTCGAACCGGTATCGCCGGCACCGCACCGCCCCGCCATCCCGCTTGCCGCAAAGGCAGGTGGGTTCGTCGCCGCCTGCCTGCTGCTTGCCTATGCCGCCTGGCGCCACATTGCCGTCGCCCTGCAACGGATTTTCTGATCATGGCCACCGTCACCCAACCGACCATCCGTCCGACCAACAAGCTGACGGCCGCGACCATCGCCGCCGCGGCCGTCTCGGTTTCCGGCGTCTTCGTGCGCAACATCTGGCCAGCCTGGTATGACGCCGAGACGTGGGCCACGCTTCTGCCGATCGCCGTCTTTGCCGTCGGCTATCTGGTCAAGGACGCATCGAACCAATGAGCGCGCTCCTCGCTTTCCTGCTCGGCAGTCCAACCATTCTGGGCATCGGAGCGGCCATCCTCGCGGCACTCGGTTGGGGCGTTCGCCAGCGGCTGGCCGGCGAACGCAGCGAGCGTGCCCGGCAGGCCGCCGCCGAGGCCGCTGCGCGCGAAATCGCCGACCAGGTCCAGAACGATATCGGCGCGCTGCCGGCCGCCACAGCGCGAAAGGAGCTCAAATCATGGGCAAGGGATTGATGCTGGTGTCGGTCCTGGCCGTGATGGCCGGCTGCACAACCGTCAAGGGCGGGTTCTGCGCGGTATCCAGCCCGCTGCGTCTGTCGGCGGACGCCGTCGATGCGCTGTCGGACGCCGAGGTCAAGGCGCTGCTGGCGCACAACCGCAAGGGCGAGAAACTGTGCGGGTGGAAGCCATGACGGTCGTGGCACTTCCCCTGGATCCAGCCACGCTGCTCGGCGTGCTGGCTTTTTCGGCGCCGGATCGATCTTCGGCTTCCTCATCACGAGGACGATGAAATGATGCATGACTTCTTCGATCTGCTGGGCATCAAGGGACCGGTCGTCGCCGCCGGTCTTGCCGGCGGCGTACTGCGTGCGCTGTCGCGGCATCGGTACAAGCTGCGCGAGATGGTGGCTTCCCCCATCTGCGGCGCGCTCGCCGCCGCCTATTTGACGCTGCCCGTGGTGCAGTATTCCCGCGCTACGGGCCTGCCGCTGGCCAATGACGACACGACCACGCTGGCGGCGGCTTTTCTCATCGGCGTCTGCGCCATGTGGATCTCGGATATTCTGTTCGAGGTGATCGTGCGGAAATTCAGGCCAGCCTCGGAGGAATAGCCCCCGTTCTACCAGCGTCGACAACCGTGCCTGATGGCCCGGTCGATTGAAGCCCGCCTCGGTTCGCCGGGGCGGGCTCTTTTGCGTTTGTGGCTCCTGATCGGCCGCTGCCATATCCCGGCGCTGAGGCCCCGCCCGCATCCGGCTGGAGTTGTATCAGGCGAGGATGTTGACGGCGCGGGCCGCGACCAGCGCGATCGTCAGCAGCGAGATCATCGCCTCCGCCATCATCAGCAGCTTGGCGCGTTGCGAGAGCGGCAAGGTGTCGGTCGGCGAAAACGCCGTCGCGTTGGTGAAGGCCAGGAAGAAATAGTCGACGAAGCCCGGCAGCCAGTCGCGGATCTCGCGGTCGCTCAGGGTCATTTGCGGGAACAGGAAATCGGAATGCGCGCGTGTGACAAGACCGCAGGTCGGCGGCCCGCCGCGGTCGGTGCTCCAGAACCACAAGGCAAAGACGATGACATTTGTGACCCAGATGTTGAGCGCATCGACCAACAGCGTCTGCCCGCTCGAGCCGGCATGGCCCGCCAGCAGCGCGCGCACCAGGAACACCAGTGAACCGCAATTCATGACGCTGATGACGCCGGTCATCACCAGGGCTGTCCTGCGGATCATGACGCGAAACCGGCCGACCAGATACCAGTGCTTCTCCTCGACCGCCTTCTGGGTGGCGACCTGCGTCCAGGCAGTAGCCACCGACAGGGGCACCAGCAGGGCAGCTTCCAGGACCGGCGCCAGCCAGCGCGAGCCGAAGGAAAGATCGTTGATGACCAGAAGCTGCAGGCAGATGATGACAAGCACCGCGGCACGCGCCAGCCAGAAGTCGAGCGCGCGATGGTGGATGACGGCATGCTGGTGACGCATCGAGTGTCCAGGAAGTTCGGAGGGGATCGGATGTGTGGGCTGTTTGCTCGGGGAGGCGGTGTTACGCCGAAATTCCTGCTCAATCTTGGTGTCGCAATGGCACGCAGGTATACTTTTTTGTAAGCTTTGATGTTAGGGCTGTTCGGCAAACTGGGCGATGTGGTTTAAGCGCCGCATGGTGGGAATAGATGACTCCATGGATCGTTGGGTGCCGGCAGGACTGCCCGGCACGGGCCTGGACTCGTCATCGGTCTGGCGTGGCCTGCTTCGTCACCCCTGGTATTTGCTGGCGCTTTTGTGCCTGGCGCAGATCCTGTGCTGGACGGTGGTGCCATCGCTGGTCAATCCCGCGCCGCCTGGCGACATCGTGGAAGGCTTCATGTGGGGCCGCGAATGGGTGCTTTTGACCTACAAGCATCCGCAGCTTCCCGCCTGGCTGCTCGAGACCAGCCATCTTCTGACCGGATCGTTCCGCTGGCCGCAATATCTGCTTGCTCAGCTGACGATCTCCACGACTTTCGTCCTGGTCTATCTGCTGGCCCGCGACATGCTGGGGCGCAACCGTGCGCTGGCTGCCGTCTTGCTGCTGCCGTCGGTCTATTTCTTCGGCTGGCCAACCCCGCAATTCAATCATGACTACGCGCAGATGCCGTTCTGGGCGGCTATCTGCTGGCTGCTCTGGCGCGCCGGCCGCGGCGGCGGGCCGGGCTGGTGGCTGGCGCTCGGACTGGTGTCGGGCGTCGGGCTTTATGCCAAGTTCTCCACCGGCCTGCTGCTTGCCTTCGGTGCACTCTGGCTGCTGTGCGACGCACGTGCGCGCAGCCGGTTGGCCACGCCTTGGCCATGGCTTGGTCTTGCCGTTTTTCTCGCCGTGGCCGCGCCGCTGGCCATTGAGCTCTATCGCATCGATTTCTTGCCGCTGACCTATTTCGCCTACCGCGACGCGTGGGTGACCGAACACCGTGCCCGCCTCTACTATATCGGTGTCCAACTGGCCGGGCTCTCAGGCTTCCTCCTGGTGCTGGCCATATCGGGGCTGCTGCGGCGCACGCCAGCTCCACAGGAGCCCATCGAGCGCGGCAAGCTCGCCTATCTCGTGTGGATGGGGCTCGGGCCGGCGATGCTGATCATGGTCGCCTCGTTGTTCACCGGCACCGGCGAGTCCTGGGGGGCGCCGATGTACAATCTCATTGGCGTCGTGGTGCTCGCTTTCCTTGGCCATCGGCTTGGCGCCGTCGAGATGCGAAGGCTGGCGATCTGCGCCTTCATCTGCATCCTCACCATGTCAGGCGCATATGCGGCCATTCGCTGGACGAATTGCAACATAAGGGGGCGCATGGATGCTGTCTGCTGGCCGGCGCAGCCCATCTCTGACGAGGCGGAAGCGATCTGGCACGCAGCGGCACCTGGCCGGCTCGACATTGTCGGCGGCGATACCAACCTGGCCATGCTGGCCGGCCTCAATGCGTATGACAAGCCGTCGATCTTCACCGACCTGAATATGAAGTTCGCGCCCTGGATCACAAGCCAGCGGCTGCATGACCACGGCATGCTGATGGTCTGGTCTGGTCGCGGCGTACCGTTGCCGCTGCGGGCATGGCTGGGCAACATCCCGGTCAAGACCGTTCTTTTCAACTGGTCGCGCGGGGCACCGCCAATAGCCATCAACTTTGCTGTCATTCCGCCCGGCACGTGGTATCCGCGCGGCTGAAGCCTGTCGTCCGGTTGCCACTGGCCGAGGCCGCCGCTCATTCCCAGGCGACTGGACGAAACGGGCGGCAATGCCCATTTATGGGGCAACTCAATTTTCTTTGCGCAATTCCTGACGGGAAACCGTCAAACAGCCGGAATTGCTTTTTGGGAGACGAAACATGGCGACTTCGAGCGAACGAGCGGTACTTGCCGGGGGCTGCTTCTGGGGCATGCAGGATCTGATCCGGCGCTTTCCGGGTGTCCTTTCCACCCGGGTTGGCTACAGCGGCGGCGATGTGCCGAATGCCACCTATCGCAATCATGGTACCCACGCCGAGGCGATCGAGATCGATTTCGATCCGGCCAGGATCAGCTACCGCACCTTGCTGGAATTCTTCTTCCAGATCCACGATCCGACGACGCGCAACCGGCAGGGCAACGATGTCGGGATGAGCTACCGTTCGGCGATCTACTATACCAGCGACGAGCAGATGCGCGTCGCTGAAGACACCATCGCCGACGTCGATGCTTCCGGTCTATGGCCTGGCAAGGTCGTCACCGAAGTCGCGCCGGCCGGTGACTTCTGGGAGGCCGAACCCGAGCATCAGGATTATCTGGAGAAGTATCCCAACGGCTATACCTGCCATTTCGTCAGGCCCGGCTGGAAGCTGCCGGTTCGCGAAAAGGCGGCGTCCTGACGTCTCGGCTCAAAGCATGGAACCTTGGGTCCAAACGGACGCCTCGGTTGATAACAGGCGATATCCCTGATCCGCCGCGAATCCCTTTCGGGAGCGTTGGGAACGATATCGAAACAGAGAAAGCCGCCAGGCATCCACCCGGCGGCTTTCTCTGTTTGGGCAATGACTTATTTGCCGCAGTTCTTGTCGTTCAAGGTCGGCGCCGTGGCGTTGCCACTGGCATCGGACTGCGCACCTTGCGGGTTGGTCGGGCAATTCCGGTCCGCATTGGAATTCATGTCGCCCGGCGTGATGGTCGTGCTGTTGGTCATTGCCGGATCGAGCGTATCAGGCGAAGCTGGCGTGCTCGGTTCTACAGTGACCGACTTGCCGCTGCCGCCAGAGCCATCGGTGCCGCTCGCGCTATTGCTTTGCGCCATCGCGGAACTGGCAAGAGTGACAGTGAGCGCCGAAGCTGCGAGGATTTTCATGAACATGGCTGGTCTCCATTTTCCGTGAACTCGTCGCGTAGCGACTGGCGAAACAACCTCTCGACCTGGTGAAGGTTCCCGGAAAATTTCGCGCCGGCGCAGCCCACTGCCACTGCTCTGGCGCAACGCCTGTGGCGCAGCTCGCCGAAAAAAACCGCTTCCCCAATCGATCGAATGGTGCTTTAACGCGCTCATCCACAGGGGTGCTCCGTACGGTCGGGGCTGAGACGGGGGCGGCAAGCCCACAGACCCTAGAAGCTGATCTGGGTAATACCAGCGGAGCGAGGCGGGCGATGTTTTCAGGCGCACAGATTTCCCTATATCCCATGGCCGACGATTTCGTCGGCGTCATCCTGCGCGCGCTCGGTGCGCTCGATCCCTACCGGGATAGGTTGCGGATCGAGACCGACGACATCACGACACTGCTGGTCGGGCCGCCCGAAGTGCTGTTTCCGGCCATGCGCGATCTGTTCGTGGCGGCGGCGAGAAGCGGCAAGCATTGCGTGCTGTCGGCCGCCGTCTCGCGCGGCTGCCCGGGCGAGCCGGACGATCCGATCTGCCGCTCCGACGAGATCGGCGGCCCGGCAATCCCGCTCGGCGAGCGCAAGCTGGCCGGAATCCGTGCCGTGCAGTCGACACCTTCGACCGACCAGCCGGCGGCCGCGCAATTCTCGCTCTATGTGATGGGCACCGGCGACCACATGGACGAGATCTATGGCTGCATCGACTTCCTGAAGCAGTCGGGCGTCTTCGAGCGCTCCAAGCATTTCTGCACCAAGCTGCGCGGCGATGCCGGCGCGATCTTCGCCACGCTCAACGAAGCTTTCTGCCGCTTCGGCCCGGGCGCCGGCCACGTGACCCTCGACATCACCATTTCGGCCAACAGCCCGACCGCGGTTTGAGCGGCGCTTGGCCGCCGTCGAGGATATTGTCGTGGTTGGTTCGTTTGATCCGCCTGGGAAAGGTGCCCCTACGCCCAGGCGTCCACAGGGAGCAGCGAAGCCGTTGGTGATTGGCGAAGGCGGCGGTGACCGCCGCCTTCGCCAGAGCAGCCCCCGCGGCCCTCGCTTTCGCCCTGCTGCTTGCCGCCTGGGAGCTCTACGCCCGCTTCGGCGGCATCGCGCCCACCGTGCTGCCGGCGCCGTCGCGCGTGCTGGCGCAGGCGTGGGAGAACCGCGCAGCGCTGGCCGACAACACGCTGCCCACCATCGGCGCCACGCTGGCCGGCTTTGCCTGCTCGCTCGCCGCCGCCTTCGTGCTTTCAACGGTGGTCGATTTCCTGCCGAGGCTGCGCCGCGCGCTGTTCCCGATCCTGATCGCCAGCCAGACCTTGCCGCTGGTGGCGATCGCGCCACTGGTGGTGCTGTGGTTCGGCTTCGGGCTGCTGCCAAAGATCCTGCTCGTCGCGCTGGTCACCTTCTTCCCGATGATGGTGGCGCTGGTCGAAGGTTATGCGTCGACCAGCAAAGAGATTGCCCAGATGCTCGCCGCCATGGGGGCGGGGCGCTGGCGCATTTTCTGGCTGGCTCGTCTGCCTTCGGCGCTGCCCTATTTCTTTGCCGGCCTCCGCATTTCCATCACCTATGCCGTGGTCGGCGCGATCTTCGCCGAATATGCCGGCGCGGCGAAGGGGCTGGGCATCTACATGCTGAGCGCCAAGAACAATTTCCGGCCCGACCTGGTGCTCGCCGCGGTCGCCGTCAGCTCGGCGCTGACGCTTGCCTTGTTCGGACTGACGGTGCTCGTCCAGCGCCTTGCCATGCCGTGGGAAAGGGCTGGGCGCGATGCAAAGCCGGAGCCGGCCGAGGAGGACCGGTCATGACCCGGCTGGAACTCCGCGACGTGCGCAAGAACTTCGGCGCGCTCGAGGTGCTCTCCGGCATCTCGATGACCGTGGACGATGGCGAGTTCGTCTCTATCCTCGGGCCGTCCGGCGCCGGCAAGTCGACGCTCCTCCAGTTGCTGACCGGTGCGATTGCGGGCGAGGGCGAGATGCGCTTCGACGGCGCGCCGCTGGACGATCACGGCCGCCATTTCGCTTTCATGCCGCAGCGCGACGCGCTGATGCCATGGCGGCGCGTCATCGACAACGCCGCGCTTGGACTGGAGGTGCAGGGCGTGAGGCGCCGCGCCGCGCGCGAGCGGGTCGCGCCGCTGTTCGCCGAGTTCGGCCTTGCCGGCTTCGAGCGCGCCTGGCCGGCCGAACTGTCCGGCGGCATGCGCCAGCGCGCCGCCTTGCTGCGCACCGTGGTGCAGCAGCGCGACATGCTTCTGCTCGACGAGCCTTTCGGCGCGCTCGACGCGCTCACCCGCACGGCCATGCAGCGCTGGCTGGAGAAGATGTGGGCGAGCCATCGCTGGACGGCGCTGCTCATCACCCATGACGTGCGCGAGGCGGTGCTTCTGTCCGACCGCATCTATGTGCTGTCGGAGCGGCCTGCGCGTGTCGTTGCCGAAGTGGCCGTGCCGCTACCGCGCCCGCGCACCGAAAGTGCAGCGCTCGCCCGCGAGGCGGCGGCAATCGAGGCCAGCATCCTCGACACGCTGCTGGGGGCAGGCCGAACCGAATT
This sequence comes from Mesorhizobium sp. B2-4-14, assembly GCF_006442155.1. Taxonomy (NCBI): domain Bacteria; kingdom Pseudomonadati; phylum Pseudomonadota; class Alphaproteobacteria; order Hyphomicrobiales; family Phyllobacteriaceae; genus Mesorhizobium; species Mesorhizobium sp. B2-4-14. The sequence goes on from NZ_VFVA01000015.1 coordinate 62,174, forward strand.
CCCGATCGTTTGATGGCCCGATTGTTTGATGGAGAGAAAAATGACTGAACTCAACCGCCGCCAGGCGCTGCTCCTGGCTTTGGCCGCCGGCCTGCCGCTGGCTTCGCTCGCCGGGGCCGCACGCGCCAGGGCGGAAGCGCAAAAAATCACCGTCGCGCTCGACTGGACTGTCAACACCAACCACATCGGTCTGTTCGTCGCTCGCGACAAGGATTTCTACCGCGATGCCAGGCTCGATGTCGAAATCCTGCCCTATGGCGATACCGGCTCGGGCACGCTGGTCGCCAACCGCGTCGCTGATTTCGGCATTTCCGGCGCGCTCGGCCTGTTCACGCAGAAGAGCGCGGGCGCGGATCTCAAGGCGGTCTATGCCGTCGTCCAGTCGGAGACCGGCCGCGTCGTCTTCAACGCCGACCGCGCCGCTATCAAGAGCCCGAAGGATCTTGACGGCCTGACCTATGGCGGTTTCGGCAGCGCCTGGGAGAACGCGCTGATCTCGACCATCATCCGCCACGACGGCGGCAAGGGCGATTTCAAGACAGTGACGCTCGGTACCTCGGCTTATGATGCGCTGGCGAGCAGCGCCGTGGATTTCACGCTGGAAGTCTCGACCTGGGAAGGCGTGGAGGCCGGGCTCAAGGGCCTGAAGCAGCGCAGCTTCCGCTACGCCGACTACGGCGTGCCGGACGAGCACACCACCTTCATCGCTTCCAGCAATGCGTTCCTGTCGGCTAATCCAAAGGCGGCCGCCGCCTTCGTGCAGGCGACACGGCGCGGCTACGAGTTCGCCGTCGACCAGCCGCAAGAGGCCGGCGACCTCTTGATTACCGCGAACAAGGATACGCTCACCAATCCGGCTTTGATCCAAGCCTCGCTGAAGGCGCTGAACGACGGTCATTTCCTGAAGAGTGCCGCCGGCGCTATCGGCACCATCGACAAGGCCAAGGTCGAGGCGATGGGCGGGTATTTGTTCTCGTCGGGAATACTGCTCGATGGCAATGGCAAGGCGCTGAAGCAAAAGCCGGATTTCGAGGGGTATTTCACCAACGAGTTTGTAGGCGCCTGAGCGAAGGAACGCGGCGTCCGGTCAAGACACGTCAGCCGCCGCGCCTAATTCTTCGCGATGGCGTAGAGCAGGGCGGTTTTGATGTGCCACCCAGGCTCGCCTTGCAGCGACAGGGCGGCGGCGTAGAACTTCGCGACGGCGGGGCAGAGACCCTCAAAGTCCTGGTCTACGTTCGCGATGGCGTCCATCTCGACCGGCGTGCCGCCGCTTCTGATGAAGGCGTCGGCGACCAGCGACCAGTCCTGATCGCTGGGCATGGCCGCCGGCAAACCGCTTCTTTTTGGCTGCGCCGAAGGCGTTGAACAGCGTGGCACCAATCTTGTCCGGGTGAGCCAGGAAATCGTGGCCGGGCGCGCTGATCGCGTCCGGCCCATTGCGCAGGTAATTGTTGCACGTGGCAGGCGTTTCTCGTGCCATGACATGATTGAGCATGTCGAGCTGCGCGGAAAGCGCTTGCGAGACCTCGCTGTCCGGCGCTGAAGTCAGGAGCGGTGTATATCTTTGCCTCGGATCGGCGACCGCCTGTCTGCTGACATTGCGCACTTCTGTTCCACTTCCGGTCTGGGCCGCGGCAGTGATCTTGCGCAGCATCGCATCGTAATCGTCCGGAAATTCCCGGGCGATCGCCTTGAATATCTGGAGGCCCTGCTTCCGGATCTCGGCATCGACGTCGGCGGTGGTCATCGGCTGGGGCGACCTCGCCACCGTCTCGTAGAGATCTGAAGTATGCCGAAGCCTGCTTGTTATCGAGCGCAATCGCCTCGCTGTAATCGGCGATCGACCGATCGTAATCCTGCTTGTCGTCCCGGGCGACGGCCCGATAGATGTATGCGGTGGCGCGGATGCTCGGCGGCTCCGCGGTGTCCTCGGCAATCGCCGTGCAGGCGGCTATGTGCTTGTCCGGCTCGACACTCTCGCCAATGCAGGTTGCATAGTCCTTCTCTGACGCGAGGACCGGTGGGTTCAGCGCAAGGATGACCGCAAGCCCAGCCAATTGCCGCCGTTTGAGGAGGTCTTCGCCTGCACGAATGATATGATAGCAGCGGCTGCCCCGCACCCTTCCAACTCGCCATTTGGCTGGTCCTCCCCCGAAAACCCTGGTCCACTTCAGCGGTAATCCGCCTATTGTTCTTTATTTGTTCCGCAATGCAAGCATAAATTGCAATATAGCAGACACAGTTTGCATCGCGGTTCCCGCAGCCCGCTCGCTGGTTGAGGGCGTTGCTTCCCGTTCAATCCCGATCTGACCTTGCCGGTTAACCGCCCGGCAATGGTTGCGTGCAAAGGTCGCCGCGAGGGATCATCGGGGTGTTTGCCTTGCTTATGCCAAAAAGTGAAGCGCTCTCGCGTGCCAACCGGGACGGGGTTTTGTCCGAAGCGCGCAAGCGCGAGATCCTGACCGACCTGCGCGAAGGCTTCTTTCGCGCCTGCGCCCTGGCCTGCGCGGGACTGTTCGTCTATCGCGGCGTCTATCAACTGCTGGAGGATCCGACCCGGCTCAACGTCGCGCTGGTTGCGATTTCCGAGATACTCACCTTCACCTGGCTGCTTTTGTCGCGGCGTCCGGTGACGCGTGACTGGAATCCGCTTGCGGTCATCGTCTCCGTGACCGCAAGTTTTGGAGTAGCGTTGATCAGCCTCAAACCTGGCATGGCGCTTGTTCCAGTCTACATCGCCGCACCGCTGCAGGTGATCGCGTTGTTGTTTGTCATCTGGGGCAAGATATCGCTGGGCCGCTCCTTTGCCATCCTGCCTGCCAATCGCGGCGTGATGACGGGCGGCGCCTACCGGCTTGTGCGGCACCCGATTTACGCCGGCTATCTTGCCGGACACGTGCTCTACCTGCTGTCGGCCTTTTCCTTCCACAATCTCGCGGTCTATGCGGTCATCACCTACATGCAGTTGTATCGGATACTACGCGAGGAGGCCCTGCTGGCCGCCGAGCCGGAGTATCGCGCCTATATGGAACGTGTGCGCTATAGGCTGTTCCAACGGATATTCTGAAGGCAAGGTTAGCCGACCTGTTTGGATTGATTGGTCGCCTTCCGGCGACCGGCACGCGATTTTCGTGCTATCCGCGGAGCCGCACACCGACAATGACGGGATCTCCTCAGCGGCTAAAGTCGCTTTTCTTTCCGAATAAATGATAATACCGATAACATCGGTTTCGACCAAGAAATATTTTCTGCGAGTATGGTGCATTTTTATTATTTTTATAAGTTCCCCATTCAAGCAATAAATACCATCATATTTACAAATATACCCCGCTTTGAACCAAAGATCATCTCCGACGTAGCTGTGATTGCAATCGGCGGTGCGCCGACTGCCTTAGCGCAACAGGAGAGTGTTATGACTTTTACTATCAAGACGGTCGCCAGTGTGTTGGCGGGAAGTGCGATAGTCGTCGTCCTTTCGATGCCGGTGAGTGCAGCGGGGCTAGGTGTCAGCGCCTCGGTGGATGGTAGCGGCGGTGTCAACGCTGGTGTCGGCGCCAATGGAGGCGGTGGCGGGGGTGGCAATGCTGGCGTCGGCGCTTCCGTTGGCGGCAGCAACGGCGTCAATGCCGGTCTTGGTACCGGTGCCGGCGGCTCGAATGGCAATGCTGGGCTCAGTGCCTCCATCGGCGGCAGCAACGGCATCGGCGCGAACGCCAATGTCGGCGGCACGAGCGGCATCACCGCCGGGCTTGGCGCCAATGTTGGCGACACGAGCGGCATCGGCATCGGCGGAGCCAATCCGAGCAGCCTGTCAAACCCCACCAATCCCAGCCAAACGAGCTTGTCCGGCACCGTGGCCCAGATGTCTAACAGCCAGGTGGTTCGCATGAAGAAGCGTTGTGTCGACGTGCTGAGCAACGAGGGCGCTTACGATCGCGACCTGCGCCAACTCTGCCTGTTGATCGCCCGCCGCTGAGCCCTCAGGATGAGCAGTGCGGAACCAGCCGCGAGGCTTTCAAGCGCACTCTCCTAGCCTCCGGCCGGTCGGAAAGTCCGTCGCTCCTGGCGGGCTTTCCGCGTCATTGGGTCTTCTCAGGTCGCCCCGAATGATCGCTCCTCGCCTTGGATCCGCAACCTATCACGGCGCCAAGAGGGTGGAGCTAACTCATTTGACGAACCCTTCTTGCTTGGCGATCCTCGCGGGGGCGGAACGGTAAGGCCGCTCGAGCGTTCTCATCTTCGAACATCGCAGCAAGCAATGTCTAACCGGCGCACGAGCGCACAAAGGAGCGGGAATCATGAGCTTAGGCACCATACTCATCATCCTTCTAGTCCTTGCGTTACTTGGCGGCTTCAGCGGACTCGGCGGCGGGCCGTTCTACGGAACCGGCTATTATGGGGGCGGCGGACTCGGACTTGTGCTGCTGATCGTCATCATCCTTGTCGTGCTCGGACGCATCTAGAGGCGCGATTCGATCCATGGTGATCGCGATTTCGTGACCGTATCGATATCGTTGCGCACCGGATTGTGATGGAAAAAGCCAGCTTGTGATCCGGTATCGCGCGAGATTCAGGTATGGTGGTGGCGGTCCACACCCCCCGTGGAAACAAGAGGAGAGGGTCCCACCCCTTATCCTCCTCCAAGGCCCGCCCCGGCTTCCCGGAGCGGGCTTTCTTTTTCTCCGGACACGGTGTCGACGCCTTGCCGACCTTGGCGCCGTGGATGTCGAGCGTTGCCTGCTTGGCGGTGGCTGCCTGCCAGTCCGTGCTCTCAGCTTGCCTGCGTTGATGCGGGGGGCATTCATCGCTTGATCGTTGACAGAGCTGCCGCGTCAGAGTAGTGAACAGGATTATACAGGTTCACTGGACAGGTGCCCATATGAAGCGCGGCGCGATTCAGCTCTCTCCCGGTACGGGCAAGCCCGAGCAGATCGCCACCGTTCTGGAGCATGAAATCCGCTCCGGCGTGCTCGGCTTCGGCGATCGCCTGCAAAGCGAGAATGAACTCGTCCAGCGCTTCTCCGTCAGCCGCAACACGGTCCGCAAGGGCCTTGAGGAACTGTCCAGCCGCGGGCTGATCACCACCAAGGTCGGTATCGGCTCCTTCGTCACTTTCGACGGCAAGCCGGTCGACGACGCGATCGGCTGGTCGCGGGCGCTGGCCAATGCCGGCGCCAATGCCGAGACAAGGACGCTGCGGCTCGAGGTGATCGAAGATGCGGGGCTTGCCGCGCTGCTTGAGATCGAAAGCCCGTTCTTCATCGCCGTCGATCGTGTACGCACCAATGCCAGAGACGGTCATGCGATCTCCATCGAGCGCAGCCGCCTGCCGCTGTCGCCGGAACTCGAAGACGTTCCGCTGCGCGGCCTGCGCGAGGGATCGCTGCACCAGACGCTGCGCGCCGCCGGGCTCGTGCCCGACCATGGCGAGGAGTGGATCGGGATCGAGATGCTGAATGCCGAGGACGCGGCCATCCTCGGCTGCCCTGAGGGCACGCCATTCCTGCGTGGCCGCCGGTTGACCCGTGCCGCTGATGACCGGCCGATCGAATATGTCACCAGTCTGCTCAACCCAGCGCATTTCGCGCTGCATATGAGGTTCTGAGCGATGTCGGACAAAGCGACGGACATGATCGACCGCGCCATGGGCGCTCTCATCGGCGGGGCGCTGGGAGATGCGCTCGGCATGCCGACCCAGCTTCTGTCGCCGGCGCGGATCGCCGAGCTGTACGGTCATGTCGAGGATTTCGTAGCGCCCGTTGCCGACCATCCGGTGTCGAAGGGGCTGGCGGCCGGCACCATCACCGACGATACCGAACAGGCGCTGCTGCTTGGCCGCATCCTCATCGAATCGGGCGGCCGCTTCGACCACACGCGCTGGGTCAATGCGCTGCTCGACTGGGAGCGTGACGTCAAGGCGCGCGGCAGCTACGATCTGCTCGGGCCGTCCACCAAGCGCGCCATCGACGCCATCAACAATGGTGTGCCAGCCGAGGACGCGGGGCGTGGCGGGGACACCAATGGTGCAGCCATGCGCATCGCGCCGGTCGGCATCATGATGCCGGTCGAAGCGCTGGAGGCTTTGGTCGCCAAGGTGGCCGAGACCTGCCGGGCGACACACAACACCTCGATCGCTATTGCCTCGGCCGCTGCCGTCGCGGCCGCTGTCAGCTGCGGCGTTTCCGGCGGTGACTGGCGCGCCGCCTCCGACAGTGCCGTCGTGGCGGCGGGGCGAGGAGCGACGCTCGGCTACTGGGTGACCGGCGGCGATATCGCCGCGCGTATCGTCTGGGCGCAGGATCTGGTGCGTGGCAAAGCGACGAGGGACGCGATCCGGCTGATCACCGACCTGGTCGGCACCGGCGTCGCCAGCCAGGAGTCCGTTCCGGCCGCCTTCGCGGTGCTGGAAGTCACCGGCGGCGATCCCTGGCAAGCGGCGGTCATCAGCGCCAATCTCGGCGGCGACACCGACACGATCGGCGCTATTGCGGCCGGCATGGGGGGCGCCTGCACTGGTCTTTCGAAGTTGCCGCGACAGCACGTCGCGCGCCTCCTTGGCATCGACGTCGAGCAAGTTCGCGAACTCGCCGGCGACCTCGTCGCGGCGCGATTGGCGAAAACCGGCTCCGGCAAGGATGCGGCGGCATGAGTGGGCGGCTCGTCCATATCGGCAGCGCGGTGGTCGACTACGTCTACCGCATCGATGCCTTGCCGGCGCCGGGCACGGAGAAGACGGCGTCGAGCTATGACCAGGTCGCTGGCGGCGGCTTCAACATGATGGTCGCGGCCAGCCGGACCGGCATGACAGTGGCGTTTGGCGGCCAGCTCGGCAGCGGGCCGAATGGCGATTTCCTGCGCTCCGCCTTTGCCGCCGACGGCATCGAAACGCTGACGCCGCCATCGCCTGCCATGGACAGCGGCAATTGCGTCGCGATGATCTCAAGCGATGCCGAACGCACCTTCGTGTCCTGGCCTGGTGCGGAGAGCATTCTTAGCCTCGACATGATGGCGCCCGTGGTTGTCTCGCCGGGCGACTGGGTGTTCACCTCGGGCTATACGCTGAGCTATCCCGGAAGCCGCGAGGCGCTCACCGAATGGATCGAGGCGCTGCCTGCGCAGACCCCTTTCGTCTTTGACCCGACCCCGGTCATCTCGCACATTCCGTGTCCTATCCTGTCGCGAGTGCTTGCTCGTACGACTTGGCTAAGCTGCAACGCGACGGAGGCCGCCGAGATTGCCGGCCCTGGTGACGTCGAGGCACTCGCGGGGCGACTGCTTGCGGACCATTGCCCAAAAGCCGATGGCATCATCATCCGCAGCGGCGCCAAGGGCTGTCATGTGCGGCTGGCAAATGGTTCCGCCCAGAGTATTCCGGGATTCGAGGTAGCGGCGGTGGACACCAATGGCGCCGGCGACACCCATATCGGCGCCTTCGTCAGCGCGCTGTCGAATGGTGTTCCGCCGTTCGAGGCGGCGCGCTACGCCAATGCGGCGGCCGCCATTTCAGTCACCCGTTATGGCGGTTCGTCGGCGCCGACGGACGCCGAAATCCAGACTTTCCTGGGCGAGGGCGCGGCCGGCGCGCCCGGCCAGGCACAGAAGGCCCATCAGACAGCCTGACAAGCCCGGGAACCGGGCAAACCAAAGAGAGGAACGAACCATGCGCATGCTCAATTTGACTGCTTTGCTGACGGCGACCGCCGTCGTCACCTCCGCACTCGCCTTCGCCGCCAACGCTGGTGAAGTGCATGTGCTCAACTGGAAGGGTTATGGCGCCGACGAACCCTGGGCCATCGAGGCGTTCGAAAAGGCGACCGGCAACAAGGTCGTCAACGACTTCTTCAATTCCGAACAGGAAATGCTGACCAAGATCCGCACCAATCCGGGTCTCTACGACGTCGTCATGATCAATGCCGCCTTCAACGACCAGGCGATGGCGGAAAAGCTGATCCAGCCGATCGATACCTCAAAACTGCCGAACTATGCCGACATCAGCAAGGACAAGGCCGGGTCGCCGATGCTCGACCATGACGGCAAGGTCTATGGCGTGCCGTGGGTCTGGGGCCTGACGGCGCTCGCCATCAACGAAAAATCCTTCGACAAGCCGCCGACGTCGATCGCCGAGATGTGGAATCCGGCGCACAAGGGCCGCGTCATCATCCGCGACGATGCTGTCGAGGCGGTGCAGTTCGGCGCCATCGCCACCGGCCAGAACATCAACGACATCAAGGATATGGGTGCGGTCAAGACCAAGCTCACCTCGCTGATGCCGCAGATCAAGACCTTCTGGAGCTCGGAGAACGACTGGAACCAGATGGTCGCCTCCAACCAGATCGATATCGGCACCTACTGGAGCGGCTCGGCCGACCGCGCCAAGACCCACTTCAAACTGCCGGTCTCGCTGGTCATCCCGCAGGAAGGCGCCGTCGCCTGGCTCGACGCCTTTTCCATTCCGGTCGGTTCGAAGAACGTCGCCGGCGCCGAGGCCTTCATCAACTACATGATCGACCCGAAATTCTACGTCGAATGGGTCACCAAGGTCGGTGCTCCCGTCTCCGCCAATACCAAGGCGGTGGAAGCGCTGCCCGAAGATGCCTTCAACCGCAAGGTGATGGGCGACCCTGCGGTGGCCAAGCGCATCCAGTTCCAGGCGCCGATCACCGACGCCCAACGCGAGGCCTACCTTGCGCTCTGGCAGCAACTCAAGGTCGACGTGAAGTAACACCCACATCCGGACCAGCCGGCGGCTCGCGCCGGCTGGTCCTTCAATCCTGGGGAGGAGGGTTATCATGGCAGTGCAGGGGGCAGTTGCGTCACGCGGCGGGCTGAGATCGGCGCTGCCATTGCTGGCGCCGGCCTATCTCTGGCTGACGGTGGCGATCTTCCTGCCTCTTTCCGCCATGGTCTTTTTCTCCTTCATGACCGACTTGCCTTTGTCGGGAAAGCCATGGGCATTCACGCTTGGCAACTATGCCGCATTCTTCTCGCAGAGCCTTTACCTGACATTGCTCCTGGCCTCGCTGCGCCTCGGCCTTGAAGTAACGCTGTGGTGCATCGTCATCGGCTATCCCGCCGCTTACGTGCTGGCCAAGGTGCTGAAGGGACGCAGCCGCGAGGCGATCTTCCTGCTCGTCATCCTGCCGTTCTGGTCGAACGGGCTGGTGCGCATCTTCTCCTGGGCGATGGTTTTACGCGAAGGCGGCATCCTCGACACGGCGCTCAATGCCGTGCTGCCGTTCAAGATCAACATCGACCTCATGTATTCCTATCCGGCGGTCATCATCGGACTGGTGCACTCCTATGTGCCCTATATGGTGCTGACCTGTTATCTCACGCTGCAAGCCATCGACGACTCGCTGATCGAGGCCGGGCGCTCGCTCGGCGCCTCGCGGCTTCAGGTGCTGAAGCGGGTGATCATCCCGCTGTCGATGCCGGGGCTGGTGGCCGGTGCCGCGCTGATCTTCGTGCCGGTCGTCGGCTCCTTCATGGAGCCGCGCATCCTCGGCGGTCGAACCGGCACCTTCTACGGCACCGTCATCGAGGACCAGTTCGTCGCCGTGTTCAACTGGCCGCTTGGGGCGGCGCTGTCCTTCATCCTGCTGGCCGTCGTGCTGGTCATCCTGGCGATCGCGTCGCCGGTGCTGCGGAGGACGACATGATGCCGACCACTCGCATCCTGGAATGGCTCGGCCGGTTCTATATCCTGCTGCTGCTGGCCTTCCTCTATGTGCCGATCATCATCATGGCGCTGATGTCGTTCAACGCCTCGCCCTTCTACCAATTGCCGTTCGAATGGACGACCGAGTGGTACGCTTCGCTGTGGCAGAACGACCAGCTGATCGCGGCCACCTGGAACAGCCTCGAGATCGCCGTCATCACTACGGTCATCTGTGTGGTTCTTGGCACGGCTGCGTCGCTGGCGCTCTTTCGTTACGAGTTTCGCGGCAAGAAATTGCTGCAGGCGCTGCTGTTCCCGCCGATCGCCATTCCGTGGCTGATCACCGGCACGGCGATGCTGATCTTCTTCTTCGGCGTCGGCATCGGGCGCGGCCTGTTCGCCATCCTGCTCGGCCATGTCGCGCTGGCGTTGCCCTATGTCATCGTCGTCGTCTCGGCCCGGCTGCAGACCTTCGCGCCGGAGCTGGAAGAGGCGGCGCGCTCGCTTGGCGCCAATCAGTGGCAGGTGACCAATCGCGTCACGCTGCCCTGGATCATGCCGGGCGTCATCGCCGGCGGGCTGTTCGCCTTTGCGGTTTCGTTCGACCAGTTCGTCGTCTCCTACTTCCTGTCGACGCCGGGACAGACGACGCTGCCGGTCGAAATCTATGCCGCGATCCGCAAGGGTTTTACGCCCGAGATCAATGCGGTCTCGACCATCATCATTGTCGTGTCGATGGCGCTGATGCTGCTCACGGCGCGCTTCTTCAAATTCGGCGGAGAGAAATAATGGCCGGCGTGCAGGTATCGAACGTCTCGCGCAGCTTCGGCGCGCACAAGGCGTTGGACGATGTCTCCATCGATTTCGCCGATGGCGGCTTCTATGCCCTGCTTGGCCCGTCCGGCAGTGGCAAGACCACGCTGCTGCGGCAGATCGCCGGTTTCGACTTTCCCGACTCGGGCCGTATTTCCATCGGCGGCGAGAGCGTCGAGCGGGTGCCGGTGGAAAAGCGGCGCATCGGCATGGTGTTCCAGAATTATGCGCTGTTTCCCAATATGAGTGTCGCCGACAATATCGCCTTCGGCCTGTCGGTGCGCGGCGCGGCGAAGGCTGTGATCGCCACGGAAGTGCAGCGCGCGCTCGACCTCGTGCAACTCGGCAAGCTTGGCGCCCGGCGCCCGCACCAGCTCTCCGGCGGCCAGCGCCAGCGCGTGGCGCTGGCGCGCGCGATCGTCACCAAGCCGCGCGTGCTTTTGCTCGACGAGCCGCTGGGCGCGCTCGACAAGGCGCTGCGCGTCGACATGCAGATCGAGTTGAAGCGCATCCAGCGCGAGATCGGCATTACCACCATCTTCGTCACCCACGACCAGGAAGAAGCGCTGACGATGAGCGACCGCATCGGCATTCTGCGCGACGGCAGGCTGGTGCAGGAAGGACCGCCGGAGGAAATCTACGACCGGCCAAAGAGCGAATTCGCCGCCACCTTCCTCGGCGACGCCAACATCTTTCGCGGCGACGCGACCGGCAACGGTATCCGCCTGCCGGACGGTACGGCCATCGCGGCCGGCGCGGGTGCGACGCTTGCCGCCGGGACCAAGGCGAGTTGTGCCGTGCGGCCCGAACGCATCCGCATCGACACCGATGCCGAGGCCATGGATGCCGCCAATGCCAACATGCTCAAGGGGCAGGTGTCGAAGCGCATCTTCGCCGGCAACAACAGCACCTATTTCGTCGAGCGCGCTGGCCAGACGCTGAAGGTCATCGTCCAGAACACCGGCATGGAGCGGCTGGCGGAAGGCCAGAACGTGGTGCTGCGCTGGTCGCCGGAAAGCACGGTGCTGATTGCTGCGGGTTAGGTCGCTGTCGATAGATGGGCCGCTTGCGTTCCTTCGCGCCCCTCTGTCCTGCCGGACATCTCCCCCACGAGGGGGGGATCGGCTGTCGTCGCCGGTTTCGCGGAATTCCACGTTGCAAAAAGTGCAATAAAGCCGAAGCTGGCAATCTCCCCCCTCGTGGGGGAGATGCCCGGTAGGGCAGAGGGGGCGCTGTCCCGCCATACTGTCGAGTAAGCTTCTGGAGTACCGATGACTTTGGAATTGACTGTCGGAGATCAATCCATGCTCGACGGCGAGCAAGGCCCTTCGGCCGCTGCCGCGATGAAAATCCTGGTCGCCTTCTCCAACGCGGTTGGAGCCGAGAGCCTGCTCGATATCACCGGTGCCCATATCGATGGTTGTCTCTATCATGGCAAGGCGGGGCTCGATTTCGTCGAACGGCTGGTCGAGGGCGGCGGGCGTGTCCGCGTGCCGACGACGCTCAATGTCGGCTCGTTCGACCTCATCCATCCAGGCATGGTGAAGATGGCGGCAGCGGAGGAAGTGCCAGCGCGACGGCTGATGAAGGCGCATCTGGAGCTTGGCTGTGAGGCGACCTTCACCTGCGCGCCCTATCAGACGCGCTTTCGGCCTGGATTCGGCCAGCAGATCGCCTGGGGCGAATCCAACGCCATCGTTTTCGCCAATTCGGTGATCGGCGCGCGCACCAACCGCTATGGCGACTTCATCGATCTGTGCTGCGCCATGACTGGACGCGCGCCGGCCTGGGGCCTGCATCTGAGCGAAAACCGGCGCGGCCGCATCCTGTTCGAACTGGCGGTTGCCGATCCGGAACCGAGCGACAGCCTGTTCGTGGGCATCGGGCTGATCATCGGGCAAGCCAGCGGCGACCGAATTCCTGTCGTCATCGGCCTGCCAAGGCCGCGCGACGAGGATCAGTTGAAGGCGATGGGCGCGGCGGCGGCAACGACCGGCGCGGTGGCGCTGTTTCATGTGGTCGGCATAACGCCGGAAGCGGGAACGCTCGATGAGGCGTTCCAGGGGATGGTGCCCGAGGAGACTATCCGCATCAGCCGTGCCGACATCGATCATGCGTTGGTCAGGCTGTCTGGAGTGGCCGACGGTGCGCCGCTCTCGGCCGTGTCGCTGGGCACGCCGCACTTTTCCCACGAAGAATGGATGCGCCTGTTGCCCATGCTGCGCGAGGTCGCGCCTGGCAAGGGCATTCCGATCTATGTCAACACCGGGCGGGCGACGCTGGCGCGGCTGCAGGAGGAGGGCGCGCTTGACGGCATGGAGGCGTTCGGCCTGATCCCCGTCGCCGACACCTGCACCTATGTCACCGCGATCCTCGAACGGCTCGACGGCGTGGTTATGACCAATTCCGGCAAATGGGCACATTACGCGCCGGGCAATATCGGCGTGACTGTCGCTTTCGCCGAGATGGGGGATTGCATCCGTTCCGCCGCTGTCGGGCATGTCGTGCGAGGCACGTCATGAGCAAGCTGATCGAACGAGCAGGCAGCTTCCAACTGATCGGCGCAGCAGAGGGACACAGCTTGGTGTTTTCGCAGCCGCTCAGCTTCTGGGGTGGCATAGATGCCGAAACCGGCGACATAACAGATCATTCGCACCCCGGCCTCGGCCAGAACGTCGCCGGCAAGATCCTCGTCATGCCGAGCGGGCGTGGGTCGTCTTCCTCGTCCTCTGTCCTGGCCGAGGCGATCCGCCGGGGCACGGCGCCCGCAGGTATCCTTCTGGAGAGGCCGGACCCGATCCTCGCCGTCGGCGCCATCGTCGCCGAGTTTCTTTACGGGATCAGTATGCCGCTCGTCGTTTGCGACATTGCGGGCATCGCCTCCGGCGGGCGCATTGCGATCGGTGCTGGCGAGGATGGCGGGGCGATCGTCAGCTTTGTCGATGCCGCGGTCGCCGAGAAAGCCGCAGTCCAATAAGGGCGAACATCGCCTTGCGATTTCGACGCCGCGCCCAACTGAGCCGGCCTTTTTGCTTTTGAACCTTCACGGCTTTCACCCGCATTGTCCTGATGGGAAATGATGGTGCAGGCCTTGGCCGATGCCGGGGCCATGGCGTTATATCCAGTCCTCGACGGGAGGACTGGATGGCGAGCATGGGATTCGAGCCGGACGTCAAGGTGCGCGTCAGGGAATACCGGATCGGCTGCGTCGGCGCCGGTATGATCATGGCCGAGTGCCACCTGGCCGCCTATGCGCAAGCCGAATTTCCAGTGGTGGCGATCGCGTCGCGGACGAAGGCCAGCGCCGAGAAGGTAGCGAGGCGCTGGGCAATCCCGACCGTGCACGACACGCCGGAGCAGCTGATCGAAGACAACAATGTCGAAATCGTCGATCTTGCCTTTCCTCCCGACCAGCAGCCGGCGTTGATCCGCCACGCGCTGAAGCAGAAGCACATCAAGGCGATCCTGGCGCAGAAGCCGTTGGCGCTGTCGGTCGAGGAAGCTGTCAAACTGCGCGACGAGGCGGCAACTTCAGGCAAGATCCTCTCGGTCAACCAGAACATGCGTTACGACCAGTCGATGCGCGTGCTGAAGCAGATCCTCGATACCGGCGCGCTTGGCGAGATCGTCTTCGCGCAGATCGATATGCACGCGATCCCGCACTGGCAAGCCTTCCTCGCCGATTACGACCGGCTCACACTTGCCAATATGAGCGTGCATCATCTCGACGTGCTGCGCTTCCTGTTCGGTGATCCCCTGGAGATCACCACGTTAACGCGCAAGGATCCGCGCACGACGTTCGAGCATTCCGATGGCATCACGGTGTCGACCTTGCGGTTCCCTTCCGGCGTGCTCGCTGTGTCGCTGGAGGATGTGTGGTCCGGGCCCCGTCAGCAGGGCTATCGAGACGATCAGCACATCAACTGGCGCGTCGACGGCACCAAGGGTGTCGCCAAGGGCACGATCGGCTGGCCGACAGGCGTGGCATCGACCTTGACCTATGCCTCGACCGAGACGACCGGCGGAGAATGGGTCAGTCCGAGCTGGGACACGATGTGGTTCCCGCACGCCTTCATCGGCGTGATGGAGCAGCTTCAATATGCCGTAAAGACCGGCACGCCGCCGGCGCTGTCGGTCGCCGACAACGTCAAGACCATGGCGCTGGTCGAAGCCGGCTATCGCTCGATGGCAAAAGGCCGCACCGTCAGGCTCTCCGAAATCTCGACCGACTGAACATCCGGCCACGGATTAGTATGGCCACTGAATCGCTTACCGGGAGGACTTCACCCCATGATGCAGGCAGGTATCTTTACAGGCTATTTTCCTTACGAGCTGGATGAGGCCGCCAGGCGCATCCGCGGGCTCGGTTTCAACACCGTGCAGCTCGACCTGCATTTCAGGGATATCGACCTGTCGGCGGGACAGATCACCAGGGATAAGGCAAAAAAGGTCCGCGATACATTCCGCGACCACAATCTGCCGGTCTGCTGCATTTCAGGCTACACCAACATCATCCATCCCGACAAAGCCGAGCGCGAAAGGCGCGTCGGCTATCTCAAGGAGATCATCCGCAACGCGCGCGATTTCGGCTCGCCCTATGTGATCTCCGAAACCGGCACCTACAACACCGAATCCGACTGGGTGCATCATCCCAGGAACAAGACCGAAGAGGGTTTCGAGGAATGCCGCAAGGTGATCTCCGACCTTGCCCGGACGGCCTATGACCACGGCGCGGTGTTCCTGCTCGAAACCTATGTCAACAATGTCGTCGGCTCGGTCGAGGAGACGGTGAAAATGTTCGCGCAGGTCGATCACCCCGGGCTCGGCCTGTTGATGGACCCGACCAATTATTTCGAGGCCCACAACATCGATCGCATGGACCAGGTGCTGAACCAGGTGTTCGACACGCTGGCCGAAAAGATCAGGATCGCGCACGCCAAGGACGTCAAGCGCTCGGGCGGCGACAAGTCGGAAAAGCATGCGGACATCGGCGACGAGAACGCCCATGAGGGGCTGACATTCCGTGGCGTCGGCGAGATCGAACTGCCCGCTCCTGGTCTCGGCTCGCTCAACTACGATCTCTATCTCAGACGGCTCAGCGAGAAGCACCCGAACATCCCTGTCATCATCGAGCATCTGACCGAGGACGACGTGCCGCGCGCCAAGACATTTCTGGACGGGAAATTCCGCGCCAACGGCCTTTGAGGCCAGCGGGAGAAGACGATGGCGAAGCGCGACTACAGCCTGGTCGGCGAAAGCACACGGATCGCGATCGAGACCGGCCTGGCCTCGGCCGAGTGGTATCACACCGACGTGCCGCGCAAGGCGATGAAGGAGTTGATGCGGCGCTGCGACGGCCCGGCGATCCGCGACACGGCGATCTGGCTCGCGGCGATCCTGGGCTCGGCCGCCGGGATCGTCTGGTTCTGGGGCTCGGGGTGGGTGGTGCCGTTCCTGTTCGTCTACGGCGTGCTCTACGGCTCGTCCAGCGACTCGCGCTGGCATGAATGCGGCCACGGCACGGCGTTCCGCACGCGCTGGATGAACGACGTGGTTTACCACATCGCCTCCTTCATGCTGATGCGCAATCCCGTGCAATGGCGCTGGAGCCATGCCCGCCACCACACCGACACCATCATCGTCGGCCGCGATGCCGAGATTGCCGTCATGCGTCCGCCGGACCTGTTGAAGGCGGCGCTGGCCTTCACCGGCATTCTCGACTTCCGCTATTCGCTGCCGACGCTTGTGCGCCAGGCTTTCGGCACGCTGTCTGACGACGAGAAGAGCTACATCCCGGAGATGGAACAGCACAAGGCCGTGGTCGCGGCCCGCTGGCATGTCGCCATCTATGTCGCGACGATCGCTCTCGCGATCGGGCTTAGATCATGGGTGCCGCTGGTGCTGATCGGTGTGCCGCGCCTCTACGGCACCTGGCATATGGTGACGACCGGCCTGCTGCAGCATATCGGCCTTGCCGACAATGTCGTCGATCACCGGCTCAACACCCGCACCGTCTACATGAACCCGATCAGCCGGTTCATCTACTGGAACATGAACTACCATGTCGAACACCACATGTTCCCGATGGTGCCCTATCACGCGCTGCCAAGGCTGCACGAACTGATCAAGCACGATTTGCCGGAGCCGAACCCGTCGATGTGGCATGCCTATCGCGAGGTCTGGCCGGTGCTGCTCAGGCAGCTGAGATACGAGGACTATTACCTCAAGCGTGAACTGCCGCCGACGGCCAGACCCTATCGCGGCGAGTTCCATGGGGCCGATATGTCGGCGGCGGCCGAGTAGCGATCGCCAATGTCGTGAGGAGCCCGAGATGGCCAATTGGGTTGAAGCGTGCGCGGTGGACGACGTCGAGGAAGAGGATGTCATTCGCTTCGATCATGGCGGCCGCACCTTCGCGGTCTACCGTTCGCCGGATGACGAGTTCTTCGCCACCGACGGCTATTGCACGCATGAGAAGGCGCATCTGGCCGACGGGCTGGTGATGGACGACATCATCGAATGCCCGAAACACAATGGCCGTTTCAACTACAAGACCGGCCAGGCCAAGGGCGCGCCGGTCTGCGTCAATCTCAAGACCTATCCGGTCAAGGTCGAGGCCGGTAAGGTGATGATCGAGATCGACTGATCGGCCGACATGGCCTCCCCCAACACAATGAAGGAACAAAGTTCGATGAGCCGAAAGAGACCGACCGTCGCCGATCTGCGCGCGATGAAGGGTAAGCGCCAACTGACCATGCTGCGTGTTCTGACCCTGGACGAGGCCGAGGCCGCCGAACGGGCAGGGGTCGACATCGTCTCGGTGCCGCCCGAACTGGTGCTCAACCCGCAATACCGCGATGCAGCCCCCAGCCTGTTCACCATGCCGGGCGAGAATTTCTTCGAGATCGGCACGGCGGATGATTTCGTCCGCTGGGCCTTCCGCCTCTACAAGGCCGGCGCCGACGCGGTCTATTGCAGCGCCGGCTACGCCACCATCAAGCGGATGGCCGACGATGCTATCCCCGTTATCGGCCATGTCGGCCTCATTCCATCGCGCGCGACCTGGACCGGTGGCTTCAAGGCCGTCGGCAAGACCGCCGACGCCGCCATGCAGGTTTTCGAGGCGGTGAAGCAACTGGAGGCGGCCGGCGCCATCGGCGCCGAGATCGAAGTGGTGCCGGTCGAGGTGGCGAAGGCGATCTCGGAGCGTACTCCGCTCATCATGCTGTCGATGGGGGCGGGCACGGGCTGCGACGCGCAATATCTGTTCGCCGAGGATATTCTTGGCCAGAACCGTGGTCACATGCCCCGCCACTCCAAAGTCTATCGCAACTTCGCCGCCGAGTATGACCGGCTGCAAGCGGAGCGGACGGCCGCATTCTCCGAATATGTCGCCGACGTCAACAGCGGCGCCTATCCCGAGGACAGGCACATCGTGCACATGGATCCGGCCGAGCTACGCCTGTTCCTGGACAAGGTCAGCCTGATGTAAGGTCCAATTCCCGCTGGCAAGCGCGGCATGCAGCGCTTCGGCGTCGATGCCGAGCGGCCTGTCCTCCTTCAGCACCGGGACGAGCGCACGGATCCCCGCGTGGACGGCCGATATACGTGGTGCCAGCACCAGCCCTTCACGCAGGTCGACGGCCTGGGCGGCGGCCATCAGTTCGAAGGCGATCAGCCGCCGCCACAGCACGATCATCCCGGCGCATTTCGCAATGGCGAGCGGCGACTGGGTCGCGTGGTCCTCGACACCTTCCGACACAGGGAGAAAGTCGAGCATAACCGGATTGGCCTTGTGGCGGATGGCGGCCAGGATCGATGTCGCCGTCTTCTGCAGCGGCACGAAGCCGGCCGATGCGCCGCCCACCGGCGACAGATATTTGGGCAGGCCGTTGCGGCCAGAACCGGTGAGCTGGATCAGACGTGCGACGCAGGCGGCCGCGCATTGGGCGATCGCAAGGCCGAGCGTCTCGAAGGCGAGCGACAGGGCAGCCGTGTGGAAATTGCCCGTCGACATCACCACGCCGTCGTCGCCGAGCACCAGCGGGTTGTCGGCAGCGGCGTTGAGCTCGATCTCGACGGCCCGCTTTGCCTGACCGATCGCCTCGATCAGTGCGCCATGGATCGACGGCATGCAGCGGATCGATAGCGGGTCCTGCAGGGTTGTCGGCGCCGGCGCCTCGTCGCGGGCGAGAAGATCATGCAGCGCCTTGGCGGCTTCCTGCTGGCCGGCCGCCGGGCGTGCCATGTGCAGGCGCGGATCAAGGATGGTGCGGTTGGCGCCGATGCCTTCCATGGTCAGCGCGCCGGCCTGCTGCTGCTGGACAAGGGCCGACAGCGCATCCGTCACCACGAGCGCGCCACTGCCGGCGGAGACCGCCGAGGCGTTGATCAGCGACAGCCCGTCCTTGGGCGCCAGGCGGATCGGGGCAAGGCGGGCCATCATCAGCGCCTTTGCCGCCGGCATCCGTCGTCCCTGATAATCGGCCTCGCCTTCACCGATCAGCAGGCGGGCAAGCGTGGTCATCAGCACCAGGTCGCCGGCGCCGATGGAACCGAGCGACGGCATCACCGGATGGATACCGGCATTGAGGGCGTCGACCAAAGCGACGAACACGGCAGGCGAAAGGCCGGAGCCGCCGGCCGAAAGCATCGATGCGCGCGCGACCATGGTGGCGCGGACAGTCTCGATCGGCAGCGTTTCGCCGACCGCTCCGCTGCGCCCTTCCAGCAATTGGCGCTGGAAAGCGCTGGCGTCGCCTTCGACCGTCGTGCCGAGATTGGCGCCAAGTCCGGTGTTCAGGCCATAGATATGCTGGCCAGAGGCGGCGGCATGATCGAGCACTTTTCGCGCCTTTTCCAACCTGCCGATGACATCGGGTCCGATTTCCACCTTGCGCGCTTCACGGGCGACCGCGGCGACATCGCCTGTGCCGATGCGGGCTCCGGTGAGGACCAGCGCGCTCATGCGAAGCGCAGCCTCTGGCCGATGCCTTGGGCTTGCGCCTTGGACAGCATCGCCTTTCCGAGCGCAATGTCGGAGAGCGACAGGCCGCGATGCCAGAACAGGATTGTTTCGTCGTCGCTTTCGCGACCCGGCTTTAGACCGGCGGCGATCTGGCCAAGCTCGGCATGCAGCGTCTTTTCGCTGAGCCGCCCGGTCTCGACATGGGCCCGCAGCGAGCCGAACTTGCCGCCCTTGCACTGGCCCCAATCGTCGACGACCATCTTCTGCATGATGTCGGTCAGCGACAGTTCCACCGCGCTCATCGTGCCATAGGGTACCACAAGCGCGCCGGGCTTGATCCATTCGGTCTTGAGTAGCGGCTGCGGCTCCGGCAGACGCGAGGCCTCGACGACGATGTCCGCTCCCTTGACGCAGCCTTCCCAGTCGGCCACCGCCGTTACCGTCTTGCCGAGATCGGCCGACAGTTTGGCGGCAAAGCCGTCGCGGCTTTCCGGGCGGCGCGAATGGACGCGGATCTCGTCGAAGTCGCAGAGATGGTCGAGCAGCCGCACGTTCCAATAGGCAGTGCCGCGCGCGCCGATATGGGCCAGCACCTTGGAATTCCTGCGCGCCAGATGCTTGGCGCCGATGGCGGTGACCGCGCCGGTGCGCATGTCGGTGATGACGGTGGCGTCGAGAATGGCGCGCGGCGTGCCGGTGCGCGGATCCAACAGATTGAGGATGCCGAACTCGGACGGCAGTCCGTGCAGATAGTTGTCGACATAATCGCCGACAATCTTCACGCCCGCCGCATCGAGCGGCGCCACATAGCCGCGCAGCACGTTGAAATGGCCGTGGAAGGACGGGTCGGGCTCCAGGTGGACGCGCGGCTCGATCACCGTCTGGCCTTTGCCCTGCGCCACGAGCCCGGCCTCGACCGCGCCGATGATTTCCGCATCGGTCATGGCAAGGGCGTCGATGTCGAAGGCATTGAGATAGTCGATATAGATGGGCTTCATGCGCGCACTGTTCCTCGGGAGCCCCCACTCCCTCCATAACAGGCAAACAGGCCGCACGAAAGTTTGTTGGATAACCTATGGACTGAGCCAGCCGGATGCTGTTCAAACCGGGTCGTCATGACTGCTCTTTCCGAAGACGAAGCCCCACCTCAACCGACGGCGACAGCAGCAACAAACGCGCGGTGCGTGGCACTGATCGTTGCCATCGCCTTCTTCATGCAACTGCTGGATTCGACGATCATCTCGACGTCGCTGCCGCAGATGGGCGCCTCCTTCGGCGTGCCGGCAGTGGCGATGAGCATCGGCATCACCGTCTACATGCTGACCATGGCGGTGTTCGTGCCGCTATCGGGCTGGCTCGCCGACCGGTTCGGCGCGCGCAACATTTTCCTCGTCGCGATCGCGCTGTTCACGCTGGCCTCGCTCGCCTGCGGCTTCTCCCGGGACCTGACAGAATTCGTCGCCGCACGCGCCGTGCAGGGCCTGGGCAGCGCGCTGATGACGCCGGTCGGGCGCATTCTTGTCTTGCGCAATGCGTCGAAATCCGAACTGCTCAACGCCACCGCGCTGATCACCTGGCCGGCGCTGTTCGCGCCCGTGGTCGGGCCTGTGCTTGGCGGCTTCATCACCACCTATCTGTCCTGGCACTGGAATTTCTTCATCAACATCCCGCTTGGGCTGGTCGGGCTGGGGCTTGTCGCCCGCTTCATCCCCGGCGACCGTGAGGCCGATCCCAAGCCGCTCGATTGGCCGGGGTTTTTCCTGACCTCGCTCGGGCTCGCCTGCCTGCTCTATGGCCTCGAGCGCTTCGCGCATCCCGAGGATGGCATGCTGCCGACGGTGCTGCTGATCGCGGCGGGGATCGTCGTCGGCTGCCTGGCGGTGCGGCATCTCCGGCGCGCCCCGCACCCATTGCTCGACCTGTCCTCGTTCAAGGTGCAGACCTTCGCCATCTCGACGCTGGCCGCCGTCACCATCTTCCGGGTGGCGATCAACGCGACGCCGTTCCTGCTGCCGCTTTTGTTCCAGGTCGGCTTCGGCCTCTCGCCCGTCGATGCCGGCATGATGATCCTGGCCTATTTTCTCGGCAATCTCGGCATGAAGACAGTGACGACGCCGACGCTGCGGCGTTTCGGTTTTCGCTCGGTGATGGTCGTCAACGGCATCACCGCCTCGGCCTCGATCATGGCCTGCGCGGCGATCTCGCCGCAGACACCGCAGGCCCTGGTTGTCGTGCTGATGCTGATCGCCGGTCTGTCGCGTTCGATGCAGTTCACCGCGCTCAACACGCTGGCCTTTGCCGATATCGCCGCGGCGCAGCGCAGTTCGGCGGCGACGCTGTCGTCGATGCTGCAGCAGGTGGCGATGCTGTTCGGCGTCGCCGTGGCGGCGGCGATCCTCAACCTATCCCAGATCGCCAGGGATGGGCCGGCACTCGACCTCGTCGATTTTCGAATCGCCTTTCTGGCGATCGGCGCCATCGGGCTGGTGGCGGCGCTCCGTTTCCTCGTGCTGCCGCAAGGGGCAGGTGCCGAGGTTCCGGCCACGCGGCGAGGAATTGAAATCGAATTTTCCGGTCGACGCGTAGGTGAATTCCGCACCGATCGTTTGCCTTGATGCGATGCTTTCGCGCATCCCGATCTCGTCAACAATTTCTGGCGCGGGCTGGCCAATGATCCGGTGTCGACGGCGAATGATTGCTCCTACTGTGTCCGCTCGCACACGTACTGTGTCTACTCGCACACGGCGGCGGCGCGGGCCATGGGCATGACCGAGGCGCGGCATGGCGAGCTGGTTCGATCATCGGCTGGCCGCCCAGACCAATCATCTGGTTACGGGATGCAGATTCCGGTCGATCCGCAATTCGAAGTGAAGTGAGATGAGGCTTCCCATCTCCCACAAGGGAAAAGGGATCAGCAGCCACGCCGCCAGCCGGCCGATATGCACGGCGAGAACTTTTGTCCCCATGCTGTTAAGGAAGTGACATGTAACGGCACTATGGAAGCCTCACGCGAAGTGGTCGCCTGGGGTTCTCCAGCGTCGGCCCCGCAGTGGAGCCGTCATGAAAATCGTTCAGATCACCGACACCCATTTCAGCCCGACCAAGCCACACTTCAATGGCAATTGGCAGCCGCTGGCGGCCTGGATCGAGCAGAGCGGCGCCGACCTTGTCATCCACACGGGCGACCTCAGTGTCGACGGCGCCGACAGGGACGATGACATCGCCTTCTGCATGGATCTGATGCAGGAAATCGCGAAGCCGATGCTGATCGTGCCCGGCAATCACGATGTTGGCCATCTGCCCGGATCGCTGCAGCCGGTCAATGCCGGGCGGCTCGATCGCTGGCGCCGGCTGGTCGGCCCCGACTACTGGATGGAGGACGCCGGAAGCTGGCGGCTCGTCGGGATCGACAGCCTGCTGATGGGTTTCGACGACGCCGAGGAAGAGGCGCAGTTCGAATGGCTGCGGACCATACTGGAAAGCCGCGGCGGCCGGCGCGTCGCGCTCTTCGCCCACAAGCCGCTCTTTATCGACGAACCGGGTGAGGGCGATACCGGCTACTGGAGCGTCCGCCCGGCACACCGCCAACGCCTTTACGATCTGATCGCCGCTCACGATGTCGCGCTGTTTGCAAGCGGTCACCTGCACCGGGCGTGGCAAGGCAAATACGATAACACGTCACTGGTGTGGGGCCCGTCGGCGGCCTTCGTCGTCGGCGACATGGAACGCGATATGCCGGGCGAGCGGCTGCTCGGCGCCGTCATGCATGATTTCGGCGACACGGTCTCCAGCGAGATCGTCGCTATTCCAGGCATGACCATTCACGTCCTCGACGATGTGGTCGAGGAGGTCTATCCGCACGAGGCGCACAAGGTTCGCAAGAAGGTCGTATCATGAGCGCGCTCTCGCTTCGCGGCCTGAAAAAGTCGTTTGGCGGCAACGCCATCCTGAATGGAATCAGCCTCGATGTGGAACCCGGCGAGTTCATCGCTCTCGTCGGTCCTTCGGGTTGCGGCAAGAGCACCTTGCTGCGTATCCTGGCAGGGCTCGACCATGCCGACAGTGGCGAAATCGTCGTCGGCGGCAAGGACATGTCTCCGGTCGCCGCGGCCGACCGCAACATCGCCATGGTGTTCCAGTCCTACGCGCTCTATCCGCATCTCACCGCCGGCCAGAACATCGCGGTTCCCTTGGCCATGAAGCGGCTGAGCGGGGGCCAGCGCTTGCCGGTGATCGGCTCATTGCTGCCTGGCCAGAAGGATATTCGCGCCGGTATTTCATGCGACGTGCGCGAAATGGCGACTGTCTTGAAGATCGATCATCTGCTCGACCGCAAGCCGGGGCAGATGTCGGGTGGCCAGCGGCAGCGCGTGGCGCTGGCGCGCGCCATGGTGCGGCAGCCCAGCATCTTCCTGATGGACGAGCCGCTTTCCAACCTCGACGCGAATCTGCGCGTCCATGCGCGCGGCGAGATCGTCGAACTGCACCGCCGCGCCGGCGTGCCGACGCTCTATGTGACGCACGACCAGGCCGAGGCACTTTCGATGGCCGACCGTGTGGCGGTGATGATCGGCGGCAATCTGCTGCAGCTGGCCGCGCCCGATGTGATATACAACGATCCCGCCCATATCGAGGTCGCGCGTTTCGTCGGCCAGCCGAGGATCAACATCGTCCAGGCGCAGGCCGAAAGCGGCCGCGTCGGCTTCGAGGGCATCCGGCTGGCCCTGCTGGAGAAGGTGGCGACCGGCCCGGTCAGCCTCGGCATCCGGCCCGAATTCGTGAAGCTGTCACCGAACGGGCGGAGCGGCATTGCCGGGCGGATCGAGCGTCTCGAATTCCTCGGGTCGGAAGTCATTGCCCATTGCCGGCTCGACGCCTCCGGCGAGACCGTCATCGCCAAGCTCGTGCCGCACGAGGCGAGGGAACTGATCGCGGGAATGCCGGTGGGCGTCCTTGTGTCCATCGAACAGGCCATGGTCTTTGGACCGGAGGGAAGGCGCCTGCGCATCGCCGGCACGACGGGCGCGCGGCAGGAGCCGGCCTATGTCTAGCGTTGCGGTGGCGGGCAGGGTCCCGAGTGCCGCCGCGCTTCGGCAGCGCAGCGAAGACCGGACCGCCTGGCTGCTGGCATTGCCGGCCATCGTGCTGTTGCTGTTGTTCGTGCTCTTGCCCGTGGCCGCCGTCATCTTCCTCGGCTTCACCGATTTCGAGCTCGGCTATGGCAAGTTTCGCCTGGTCGGCTTCGAGAATTACGCACATCTGCTGGGCGACCGCACCTTTCGTCGATCGCTGTGGAACACATCGGTCTATACGGCGCTCGTCGCGCCGGTCTCGATCGTGCTTGGCCTGGGCGTCGCGCTGCTGATCGAAGGCGAGGGGCGCGCGCGCGGCTTCTTCCGCACCGTTTACTTCCTGCCCGTCGCCTCCCTGATCGTCGCCATGGCGACTGTCTGGCAATATATCTTCCACCCGACGATCGGGCCGCTCAACGCGCTGCTTTCGCTGGCCGGCATTCCCGGCCCGAACTGGCTCGGCGCGTCGAATACTGTCCTCTACAGCCTGTCGATCATCGGAATCTGGCAGTCGGTCGGCTTCAACATGGTGCTGTTCCTGGCCGGCCTGACGGCGATCCCGCGCGAGCTCTACGCCGCTGCTCACGTCGACGGCGCGAGATCGGCGCTCGACCGGTTCTTCCTGGTCACCTGGCCGATGCTCGGACCGACGACGCTGTTCGTCGTCACCATCAGCATCACCAATGCGGTGAAGGTTTTCGAAACGGTGAAGATGCTGACCGATGGCGGCCCCAACAAGGCCTCCGAAGTGCTGCTCTTCACCATCTATCAGGAAGGGTTCGTCTATCTGCGCGTCGGCTACGCCTCGGCGATGACCGTCGTCTTCCTGGCGATCCTGGTCGTGCTGATGCTTCTGCAATACCGCGTGCTCGACCGGCGGGTGCACTACACATGACAAGCACCGCCATCCCCGCAGGCCGCATCATCCGCTTCGCGCTGCTTTCGCTTGGCGCGCTGATGATCCTCGCGCCCTACATCTTCATGATCTCGACGGCGGGCAAGACGCAGAGCGACATCTTCACGTCGTCGCTGTCGCTCATCCCCCAGCACTTCTATTTCGCCGAGAATTTCGCCAAGGCGCTCAACAAGGTGCCGATGGCAACGCTTTTGTGGAACGGCGTGGTGGTGTGCGGCCTGATCTTCTTCTTCCAGGTCGCGGTCGCGATTCCTTGCGCCTACGCCATGGCCAAGCTGAAGTTCCGGGCCGCGCGGCTGATGATGGTGCTGGTCATGCTCGGCCTGCTGGTGCCGATCCATGCGACGGCGCTGCCGCTTTACGTCGCCTTCGACAGGCTGTCCCTGCTCAACAGCTACATCGCGCTGGTGGCACCGTTCACCATATCGGTGTTCGCGATCTTCATGTTCCTGCAGTTCTTCCGCGCCATGCCCGACGACCTGCTGCACGCGGCACGGCTCGACGGAATGTCCGAACTCGGCATCGTCGCGCGCGTCATCGTGCCCAATGCATGGCCGGCCGTCACCGCATTCGCGATCTTTTCCGTCGTTGCGCACTGGAACGATCTCTACTGGCCGCTGATCGTCGTCAGCAAGCAGGCCTACGCCACGCCGCCGCTCGGCCTGATGTATTTCCGGGCCGCCGAGGCCGGCGACGACTATGGCGCGCTGATGGCCGCCACGCTGATCATCACCCTTCCTCTCGTCGCCGCCTTCCTGCTCGCGCAGAAGCGGTTCGTCGAAGGCATCACCATGACCGGTCTCAAAGGCTGACCGGACCAACAAGGAGCAGAGCAATGAAGCATTTCTCAAGGATCTTTGCCGCAACGGCGCTGTCGCTGGCGGCGGCCCTTCCGGCCTATGCCGAAACGACGCTGACGGTTCACTACCCGATGCCAGGCTTCTTCAAGAACGTGATGGACACGATCTCGAAGAAGTTCATGGAAGAAAATTCCGACATCAAGATCCAGTTCGCCAGCCCGTCGGCGACTTATGAAGAGGGCATCCAGACCATTCTTCGCCAGGCTGGCACCGACGAAATGCCCGACATCACCTTCATCGGCCTCAACCGCCTGCGCATGCTCAACGAGCGCAACGTCGCCGCCGATCTCGGCCCGATGGTCAAGAAGGAAGGCAACATGGCGGAGCTCGGCTTCTCCGACACGATCCTGAAGCTCGCCCAGGTCAACGGCAAGCAGGTTGGCCTCGCCTTCGCCACCTCCAACCCGATCATGTATTACAATGCCAACCTGGTGAAGGCGGCCGGCGGCGATCCGGACAATCCGCCCAAGACCTGGGACGAGGTGATCGCGCTCGGCGGCAAGATCAAGGCGCTCGGCAACGGCGTCGACGGCATCGATTTCCGCTGGCAGGGCGATGACTGGATGTTCTCGGCGCTGCTGTTCGGCGCCGGCGGCAAGATGCTGAACGACGACGGAAGCAAGGTCGCCTTCAACGGGCCGGAAGGCGAGAAGGCGGTGGAGATCCTCGAGCGGATGGTGAAGGAGGGCGGCATGCCGGTCTTCACCAAGCCGGCTGGCGAACAGGCTTTCGCGGCCGGCAAGGTCGGCTTCGAGTTCCAGACCACCGGCGCCCTTGTCAACACGATCAAGAATGTCGGCGACAAGTTCACGTTGCGGACCGCCAAGATTCCGCTGATCGATCCGGTCAATGGCCGTCTGCCGACCGGCGGCAATGCCGTGGTCATCCTGACCAAGGATACGGCCAAGCAGGACGCCGCCTGGAAGTTCGCCAAATTCGCCGCCGGTCCCTATGGCGCCTCGGTCGTCGTGCCGGGCACGGGCTACGTCCCCAACAACGAGCTCGCGGCGAAATCTTCCGACTATCTCGGCGATTTCTACAAGAAGAACCCGCTTTTCCAGGCCGGGCTCAGCCAGATGCCGCTGATGGTTCCGTGGTATGCCTTTCCCGGCACCAACGGTGTCAAGGTGACGCAGACGATCGTCGACAATCTGTCGCGCATCGTCGACCAGTCGGCATCGCCGAAGGACGCGCTCGCCGACGCTGCGGGCGACGTCGAAGGCATGCTGCCAACGCAGTAAGGATTGCGGCTGGCTTTCGCCTTCTCCCCTTTGTGGGAGAAGGCGAGGTCCGGCGCTCACACAGGCTTATAAACTCGCTCCGCCGTGTTCCAGAAGATATCAGCTTGTGTTTCCTTGTCCATGCCGGTCAGCATACCGGCATGGATGAGGATGAAATTGGTTTCGAGATTTTCCCCAACCAATGTCAGCCCGTCCTTCATCTGAGCAGGGAAAAGCTGCAGGTCGAAGGACAGGCCAGACTGAGCGACAGGCACCAGAACGAATAAGGCTTCGACGCGCTCTCAGTCGCTGCGCCTGAAATTGCGGATGCGGTCGAACAGCACCGCCAGCAGGATGGCGCCGCCGATGAAGGTGCCTTGCCAGAAGGCATTGATGCCGAGCAGGCCAAGGCTGTTGCGGATCACCTCGATAAGCGCCGCGCCGACAATGGCGCCGAAGGCTGTGCCGACGCCGCCGGCCAGGTTGGCGCCGCCGATGACGGTGGCGGCGATCACCTGCAGTTCCATGCCGGTGCCGAGATTGGTGGTGACGGCGCCCAGCCACCCGGTCTGGATGATGCCGGCAATGCCGGCCGACAGCGCCGAGATCATATAGACGGCGACCTTGATCTGCTTCACCGGGACGCCGGTCAGCGTCGCCGCATGCTCGTTGCCGCCAATGGCGAAGATATGCCGGCCGAACTTGGTCCAGCGCAGGATGAAGCCGGTGATCAGCGCCAGGAGGATCATATAGAGCACCGGATTGGCGATGCCGAACATCCAGGCGCCGCCGCCCAGCGCCAGGAGCTTGTTGTGGTCCGGGCCGAACTGGAAGACGACCGTGTTGTTGGAGGCGACCATGGCCAGGCTACGGGCAATGGACAGCATGCCGAGCGTGACCACGAAGGGTGGAAAGCCGAGATAGGCGATCAGGAGGCCATTGAAGGCACCGATGGCGAGCGCGGTGGCGATCGAGGCCAGGATGCCGACCTCGATCGAATAGCCGGCGTGCATGGTCACGGCCAGCACCATCGAACACAGGCACAGCACGGACCCGACCGACAGGTCGATGCCGCCGGTGATGATGACGAAGGTCATGCCGAGCGCGACAATGGCGACGAAGGTGATGTTGCGGGTGATGTTGTAGAGGTTCTTCGAGGTGGCGAAGGCGTCGGTGGCGAACGACAGGAAGACGCAGGCCAGGATAACGGCAATGACCACCCAGAAGGTCTGGCTGGAGAACAGACGCGACAGGAAAGTGTGCTGCTTCTGCGCTATCGTCTGGTCAAGGGTGACTGCCATTATCGTTCTTTCCTGCCAGCGCCGATGCGTGCCGGCGTGGTGAAATGCGGTTTTTCGCCATCATGCCACCTGCTCGATGGCGCCGGTGATCAGCCCGGTGACTTCCTCGGGCGAACTGGACGCGATCGTCTTGTCAGCGACCTTGCGGCCGCGCCGCATGACGATGACACGGTCGGCGACATCGAAGACATCGGGCATGCGGTGACTGATCAGCACAACGGCAATGCCCTGATCGCGCAGATGGCGGATCAGGTTCAGCACTTCGGCGACCTGCCTGACCGAGATCGCCGCCGTCGGCTCGTCCATCAGCACGATCTTGGCTTGGGACAGCATGGTGCGGGCGATCGCGACTGCCTGGCGCTGGCCGCCCGACATCTGCTTGACCAGGTCACGCGGCCGCGTCTCCGACTTCAGTTCGGCGAAGAGCTGGCCGGCGCGCTTGTACATGGCGGCATAGTCGAGGATGCGGAACGGACCGACGCCGCGCCGCAGCTCGCGGCCGAGATACACATTGGCGGCGGCCGTCAGATTGTTGCACAGCGCGAGGTCCTGGTGGACGATCTCAATGCCGTGCTGGCGGGCTTCCGCCGGCTTGTGCAGGATCAGTTCCCTGTCGTCCATGCGCATGACGCCATGACTCGGCCGGAAATTGCCGGCGATCATCTTGACCAGCGTCGACTTGCCGGCGCCGTTGTCGCCCATCAGGCCGACGACCTGTCCGGGCTCGATCGACAGCGACACGTCATTGACCGCCTGGATGGCGCCGAAATGCTTCGAGATGTTGGTGAGTTCGAGAACCGCCACCAGCCTTTGCCTCCCCGTGCCTTGCCGCATGCCCATGGCCGGCGCAGCCTTTTTCGCTTTCCTCCAGCTCCTCCCTGGAACAGCGATGCCGTCATTTACGCAAATGGCCGCGCGGGCGTCAATTGTCGGATGAATAGGAACCGGCAATTGTCAGATGAATAGTGCGATGCTGTTTTGAAAAATCCGTTTTGTAGGACAAATTGCAATTGACGTTGACGCTTCGCCGTTATTAGCTTGGCGCCGGAGGAAGACATGCCGTCTCCCTGACGCCATCATTGCCGGCGGGAGCGGCTGAAGATTATCGATCGTGCTGGCGATTGCCGGTCCGCTCGCATCTGAAAATGCTTATCGGCCTGGCTTGGTGGCACGAGCGCTCGCGCCTTTGTCATCTCGTATCCGGGCTGGTTCGTGTGGCGGGCACGCCGTGTCCGTCTGTTTCCAAGGGAGGACTGACATGAGGAAAACAGTTTTGCTCGCCGCCGTCGCCGCCATGGCGCTGGGCGCCGGGCCGGCTCTGGCCAAGAAGCAGGTCGTGATCGTGGTGAAAGGTCTCGACAATCCGTTCTTCGAGGCCATCCATCAGGGGTGCGAGAAATGGAACAAGGAAAACGCCAGCGCAGAATATGAATGCTTCTACACCGGTCCGGCGTCGACTTCGGATGAGGCAGGCGAGGCGCAGATCGTGCAGGACATGCTGAGCAAGCCCGATACAGCGGCGATGGCGATTTCGCCGTCCAACGCGCCGCTGATCGCGCAGACGATCAAGAGCGCCAACCCGACGATCCCGATCATGACCGTCGACGCCGACCTGACCAAGGAGGACGCTGCCCTTCGCAAGACCTATCTCGGCACCGACAATTATCTGATGGGCAAGAAGATCGGCGAATACATCAAGAAGGCCAAGCCGAAGGGCGGCACGATCTGCACCATCGAGGGCAATCCGGCTGCCGACAACATCCTGCGCCGCGCGCAAGGCATGCGCGACGCGCTGTCCGGCAAGGAAGGACTTGCGGCTTTGGCAGGTGAGGGTGGCTGGACCGAAGTCGCCGGTTGCCCGGTATTCACCAATGACGACGGCGCCAAGGGCGTGCAGGCGATGACCGATATCCTTGCCGCCAATCCCAAGCTCGACGCATTCGGCATCATGGGCGGCTGGCCGCTGTTTGGGGCGCCGCAGCCCTACCGCGACCTGTTCGGGCCGTTGAAGGACCGGATCGCCAAGAACGACTTCGTCATAGGCGCCGCCGACACGATCGGCGACGAGGTGGCGATCGCCAGGGACGGCCTCGTCACCGCGCTGGTCGGCCAGCGGCCGTTCGAGATGGGCTACAAGGCCCCGTCGGTGATGATCGATCTCATCAAGGGCACCAAGGTCGCGGATCCGGTGTTCACCGGCCTCGACGAATGCACCAAGGACACAGTCGACACCTGCATCCAGAGGTAGGTTTCGACTCCGGGGGTGCTCGGCAGCGAGCGCCCCCATTCTATCGAAGTCTTCAAGAAGACGCTGTGGTTTGGAGCCTCTGGCTCCGGCTTCGACGCGTCCACAATTTGGATTTTCGGCTACAGGATCGGCGCGCCTGCGTAGGTTCGGATCAATCCGGACGACAGCCGGCCGACTATTGGAACGTGGATGCCGCACGAGAAGGCGAAGGGAAAAGCCAGCCGGGCCAAGGCGCCAGCGGGTCGCGACCAGCTTGCCGTGCGCAGGGCGGATGCGGCGCACTTTCCCGGGTTCAGTGTTCATGCTTCGCTCGCCAGCGAGATTGGTCTCCGGATCGTGCGCGGCGACTATCCGCCCGGCAGCATCCTGCCCAACGAGGCCAGATGGGCCGAGACCTTCAATGTCAGCCGCTCGGCGGTGCGCGAGGCGATCAAGATGCTGATGGCCAAGAGCCTTTTGGCATCAAGGCCGAAGATCGGCAGCTGGGTCGAACCGAGGGAACGCTGGAACCTGCTCGACCGCGACGTGCTTGCCTGGTACGCCACGGCGCCCGATCGCGAAGCGTTCCTGCGCACCGTGCAGGAGTTTCGCCACATCATCGAGCCGGAAGCGTCCGCCTTCGCGGCCATGCGGCGCAGCGACGAGCAGATGGCCGAGATCAGCCTGGCCTGCCGCGAGATGGGCGAGGCGTCGAGCCTGCCGGAGCGCATCCGCGCCGACACACGCTTTCACCTCGCCATCCTGCGGGCCTCCGGCAACGACCTTCTGGTGCCGCTCGGCGTGCTGATCGAATCCGCGCTCGACCATCTCTTCGTCTTCACGACGCGGCAGGTCGGCGACCAGTGGCGGGCGCAGAAGCTGCACGAGGCCATCGAGAAGAACATCCGCCTGCAGCGTCCGGCGGCGGCCCGCAATGCCGTGCACAAGCTGCTCGCCGACACCGATGAGAGGATTGGAAGAGGGCGGCGGTGACCCAAGGCAGGTGGTGGAGGTGGCTCACGACATAGGTTGGCGCTGCCCCTCATCCGCCTGCCGGCACCTTCTCCCCGTAAAGCGACGGGGAGAAGGGGGCCAATCGCACCCTCTGCGCTTTTTTCAAAACGCCGACGATTGGCGAAATCGCAGATGACGGCGTCTTTCTCCCCGTCACTATACGGGGAGAAATGTCCGGCAGGACAATGAGGGGCAGCGCAGCCTTTGTTAGAAGTGTCAGCGTCCAGGCTCTCAAATCGTCTGTTTCTTGCCATCCTTCGTCGGCATCAGGTCGACGCCGTTGACCTTGCCGATATGGGTCGCCAGCATCGGCACGAACTGCTCGGCCGGACCTGTGGCGTGGGCGCCGGCGAAGGAATTCTTGGTGGCATTGCCGAGCGGGTTGGCGATGCCGGCAGCACCCGCCATGGACTCCAGATAGGTCAGGTCCTTGAAGGCGTTGGCGATGGTGAATTTGTGGGCGTCGCGGTCGCCTTCCAGTGTCCAGCGCATGAAGGTCTGGTAGAAGGGGCAGTCCATGCGACCGTTGCGGATGACGCTGTCGAAGCGCGGCGGCGAGATACCGACCTTCTCGGCCAGTGTCAATGCCTCGGAATAGATGGCGGCGTAGCCGAGCGAGATGAAATTGTTGAGCAGCTTCATGCGATGGCCATCGCCGGTGTCGCCGATATGGACGATGCGGCCGGCCCAGGTTTCGATCACCGGCTGCACCCTGGCAAAGACGGCGTCGGGCGCGCCGACCATGGCATCGAGCGTGCCTTCCCAGGCTTCCTTCGGCGTGCGGCTCAACGGCGCGTCGACATAGTCGATACCAAGCGCCTTGAGTTCGGCCGCAAGGGCCACGGTGGAGACCGGGTCCGAGGTCGAGCAATCAACGACGACCGAGCCTTTCTTCAAGCCTTCCTTGAGGCCGCCGGGGCCGCGAATGATGGCTTCCACTTCGCGCGAACCGGTGACGCAGATGAAGACGATATCGGATGCCGCTGCTACGTCGCGCGACGTCGACGCTTCCTCGGCACCTCGGCCCAGAAGGTCTTCCGCCGGCTTGCGGTTCTTGCGGCCAAGGAATGTCAGGGGATAGCCCTTGTCGACTATGTTCTTGGCAATACCGTGTCCCATCAGGCCAAGGCCGATGAAGCCGATTTTTTCGCGCGCGGCCGTGGTGTTCATGTCATCCGTCCTGTTGGGATTATCGATAATTGCGCTGCCGTTTTAGCCTTGAGTGGTTGCGAAATGCAATATTGTCTGACAATAGACGGGAATTCCAGAGCCCGTGATGGAGACCAGAATGACGAAGCGCATCATGTTCACCGGCGGCAGCGGCAAGGCTGGACGCCATGTCGTGCAATATCTTGTCGAGCAGGGCTGCCAGGTGCTCAACATCGACACCAGGCCGCTCGACAATCCCACGGTCCGCACACTGATCACCGACATCACCGACAGCGGGCAGGTATTCAACGCGCTGTCGAGCTACATGGGCCTGCATGAATTCGATCCGTCGCTGCGTCCCCAGCCGGTCGATGCCGTGGTGCATTTCGCCGCCATCCCGCGCATCATGATCACGCCCGACAATGAGTTGTTCCGCATCAACGCGATGGGCACCTATAACGTCATCGAGGCCGCGGTGAAGCTTGGCATCCGCAAGGTCATCATCGCCTCTTCAGAGACGACCTACGGGCTGGTTTTCGCCAACGAGCCGCGCAATCCAACGCATTTCCCGCTCGACGAGGAGTATGACGTCGACCCGATGGACAGCTACGCGCTATCCAAGATCGTCAATGAGAAGACGGCGCGTGCCTTCGCGCTGCGCAGCGGCAGCGATATCTATGCCTTGCGCATCGGCAATGTCATCGAACCGCACGAATACCAGTTGTTCCCGAAATGGTTCGCCGATCCGGGTTTCCGCAAGCGCATTGCCTGGAGCTATATCGATGCGCGCGACCTTGGCCAGATCACGCTGCGCGCCATCGAGAAGGATGGGCTCGGCTACCAGGTGTTCAACGCCGCCAATGACGACACCTCGTCGGACTTGCCGACGGCGGAGCTGCTGAAGCGCTTTTATCCCAGCGTGCCGGTCAAGGGCGAGCTTGGCGAATACGAGACGCTGCTCTCGAACCGCAAGGCCCGCGACATGCTCGGCTTCCGCCCGGAGCACAGCTGGCGCAAATATGTGAAAACGGCCTGAGCGAACGAGCAAACCGGGCTGGGTTGTGCATAGCGGCGGGCTTTGCGGCCCAACCGCCCGCGGGTGCTTGACAGCTTCCGCAAACCGGCCTTTCTGAAGTGTATGCGGGACGCAAAGCCGAACAAGGAAAAATCGCCGAAAAAGCCGACAGCCGCCGAACGGTCCTCCGGTGTTCGCCGGCCCGACGCAGCGCGGATTCCTGGCGCCAGCGTGCACACGTCGCTGGCGAGCGAAATTGGCCTGAGGATCGTGCGCGGCGACTATCCGCCCGGCACCATCCTGCCCAACGAGGCGAAGTGGTCGGAGACTTTCAGCGTCAGCCGCTCGGCGGTGCGCGAGGCGATCAAGATGCTGATGGCCAAAAGCCTGCTTGCCTCACGCCCCAAGATCGGCAGTTGGGTCGAGCCCAAGGAGCGCTGGAACCTGCTCGATCGTGACGTGCTCGCCTGGTACGCGACCTCGCCGGACCGCGAAGTGTTCCTGAAAACCGTGCAGGAGTTCCGCCATATCATCGAGCCGGAAGCGACGGCATTCGCCGCCATGCGGCGGACCGACGAGCAGATGGCCGAGATCAGCCAGGCCTGCCGCGAGATGGGGGAGGCGGCCAGCCTGCAGGAGCGCACGCGTGCCGACACGCGCTTCCACCTCGCCATTCTGCGGGCCTCCGGCAACGACCTTTTGGTGCCGCTCGGTGTGCTGATCGAATCTGCCTTCGACCATCTGTTCACCTATACGACGCGGGCGGTCGACGACCTGAACTACGCGCAGAAACTGCATGAGGCGATCGAGAAGAACATCCGCCTGCAGCGGCCGGACGCGGCGCGCGCCGCGGTGCGGAAACTGCTCGCCAACACCGACCACGTGATCAAATCACGCTAAGCCCGAGCTGACCGCTAATCCTCTTTTTCGCGGCCGAAGGCTACGCGAAGTTCGTCCTTGGCGCGCTCGAGCACTTGTCTGCGTGCGGCGGGCAGGTTCTTGCCGGCGCGGTTGATGTAGAAATTCAGCATCGACATGGCGGACTGGAATGGTTCGGCCTTGCGGCGATGACTGTGTTCGGCCGAGCGCTTGAGCGAGGCGGCGATCTTCTTGGCATCGTCGGATTCGAAGATGTGATCCTCGAGATCCATCGCGTTGCTGTGCTCGGTCACTTCGGCCGACCATTTCTTCTTGGTTGCGGTCATGACGGGGCTCCTTTGCAGGGTTGCTGGTCGCAAAACTCCATGGATTGGCGTCGGTTCCCGCGTCCCGCCTGCTCTGGAGCCACCGATTTGCCCGCCGTGGCGCTGCTGTAGACCCAGAATGCGCCGATAGTGGCGGCAACGGCAGCCGACAGGAAACGCCTTGACCCGAACCGACTTGAGCCGGCCACTCCCCGGTATCGACAGCTCCTATGCCTGGATGCGGCTCGCCATCTCGATGCTGCTGGCGACGATCGGCGGCGTCGGCATGTGGGCCGTTGTCGTGGTGCTGCCCGCCGTGCAGGCCGAGTTCGGCATCGACCGCGCCGCGGCATCCATGCCCTACACCGCGACCATGGTCGGCTTCGCCGCCGGCAACGTGCTGGTCGGTCGGGCCATCGACCGCATGGGCTACTGGATGCCGGCACTGCTCTCGTCTGTCGCGCTCGCCGCCGGCTTCCTGCTCGCGGCGCTGTCGACATCGATCCTGCAATTCACCCTTGCCCAGGGGTTGCTGATCGGTGTCGGTACGTCAGCGATCTTCGGCCCGCTGATTGCCGACATCTCGCACTGGTTCAACCGTCGGCGCGGTGTCGCGGTGACCGCGGCCGCGGCCGGCAACTATCTTGCCGGGACGATCTGGCCGACCATCATGCCCACGCTGATGAAGGCGGAAGGCTGGCGTTTCACCTATGCGGCGATCGGTATCGTTTGCCTGGTGACCATGGTGCCACTGGTGCTGATGCTGCGGCGCGGCGCTCCGGAAGCGGCCGCCGCCGGTTCGCCAGGAAGCCGGCTGGTGCAGCCGATCTCCCTGTCGCCCGCGGCGCTGCAGGTGCTGCTGGTCGTCGCCGGCCTGGGCTGCTGCGTGGCGATGTCGATGCCGCAGGTGCACATCGTCGCCTATTGCATGGATCTCGGCTACGGCGTGGCGCACGGCGCCGACATGCTGTCGATCATGATGGCGGCGGGCGTCGTCAGCCGGCTTGCCTCGGGCTTTGTCGCCGACCGGATCGGCGGTGTGAAGACCCTGCTCATAGGCTCGGTGCTGCAGTGCCTGTCGCTGTTCTTCTACATCCCGTTCGACGGGCTCGCCTCGCTCTATGTCGTGTCGCTGGTCTTCGGCCTGTCGCAGGGCGGCATCGTGCCTTGCTACGCGATCATCGTGCGCGAATACATGCCCGCCAGGGAAGCCGGCCAGCGCATCGGCATCGTCATGATGGCGACCATCTTCGGCATGGCGATCGGCGGTTGGATGTCGGGCTGGATTTACGACCTGACCGGCTCCTACGCCGCCGCATTCCTGAACGGCATCGCCTGGAATCTGCTGAACATACTGGCCATGGTGCTGGTGCTCTGGAAGGCAAGGCACAGGACCGCCGTAGCGGTCTGAGGCAAGGGAGGGGGCGTGGCCCTCGATCACCTCGGCTTGACAACGGCCAGTCGCTGGGCGACGCCAGAGGCCAAGGGGCGCGGCAGCAGGCCGGTGAGATGACGACAGCTGGAATGATCGTATTGGAGGCGCGCTTCGGCGGCCATGCGCACGGGCCATGGCCTTGATCAAGCCGCGCTCGCGCCGCGGCGGCGGCCGCCCGACCATAGCGGACGTCGCGCGCAAGGCCGGCGTCGGCGCCATCACCGTGTCGCGCGCGCTGCGCGAGCCGGAACGGGTCAGCCAAGATTTGCGCCGCCAGATCCAGGCCGCTGTCGATGAGCTTGGCTATGTGCCGGATCCCAATGCGCGGGCGCTTGCTTCGGCCCGCGCCGAGGTGTTCGGCGTGCTGGTGCCGTCGCTCACCAACAACGTCTTCGCCGAGGTGGTGCGCGGCATCTATGACAGCCTGTCGGACAGCCCGTTCCGCATCCAGCTCGGCAACACGCATTATTCGGGGCTGGAGGAAGAGCGGCTGCTGCAGGTGTTCGGCTCCCAGCGGCCCGCGGCGCTGATCGTGGCCGGCATCGACCAGACGCCAGCCTCGCGAAAGCTGTTGGAGACTGCCGGCTGCCCGGTGGTGCAGGTCATGGAGACCGGGCCCGATCCGATCGACATGATGGTCGGCTTCTCGCATCTCGACGGCGGCAGGACGGCGACCGAACATCTGATCGAAGTGGGGTATCGCCGCATCGGCTTCATCGGCGCGCGCATGGATCCGCGCTCGCAGCGGCGTCTGGCCGGCTACCGCGCGGCGATGGAGAAGGCCGGCCTGTTCGATCCGCGTCTGGTAACGACCACGCCGGTGCCGTCCAGCGTATCGCTTGGCCGCGAACTGTTTCGCGATGCCCTGGCCAAGATGCCGACGCTCGACGGCGTCTTCTGCAACAATGACGACATCGCACTCGGGGTGCTGTTCGAATGCCACCGCGCCGCGATCGGAGTGCCGAACACAATCGGCATCGTCGGCTTCAATGATCTTGACATGATGCAGGTGGCCTTTCCTTCGATCACCAGCGTCCGCACCCATCGTTATGAAATCGGCAAGCGCGCGGTCGCCATGGCGCTGGCGGCGATCGCCGGTGACAGGCCGCAGGAGCGGATCGTCGACCTCGGCTTCGAACTGAAACGGCGCGAGAGCACGGCACGCTGAACACGCTTTCGAGAGCGCCCCCGAATGGTGCTTTACACAGCGTCATGGTAGCGCTACCATTATTTGTGAACAGAGTGTTGAGCCTCAGGCGCCAAGTCTGTTTATTATACATAAGTAACAGCTAAAGCTTGTTTATTATGGATAATATGAAGGGCCAGCCGGAAACGCGGAAATTCCATAAAACTGAAACGACAAATCAGAACTGCAATCGGGAGGATTATCGATGATCAAGTCACTTGTCGGTGGCATCGTTGCCGTCAGTGCGTTCGTCATGCTCAACTCGGCCGCCATGGCCGCCGGCCCGGAGATCGTCTCCGGTCCCGCCGCCCAGGCCGACTGTTTCGCGCCGTGGAGCGCGGACACGAAATTCTTCAAATATCCGAAGAAGGAAGGGCCGTACCGCATCGCCTTCGCCAATGGCTATATCGCAAACACCTGGCGCATCCAGATGGTGCAGACGGCCAAAGCCTATGCGGCGCAGCCCGACGTCAAGGCAAAGATCAAGGAATTCAAGGTCGTGTCGACCGGAGAGGATGTGCCGGCGCAGATTTCGGCGATCAACAATTTCATCGATTCCGGCTATGATGCCATCGTCACCGACGCGCAGAACCCGACCGCTTTCGGCCCGGTCATCAAGCGCGCCAAGGAAGCCGGCATCGTGCTGGTCGCCTTCGACAACATCCTCGACACCAAGGACGCCATCAACGTCAATGTCGACCAGAAGGGCCTTGGCGAATTGTGGGCCAAATGGCTGGTCGAAAAGGTGCCGAATGGCGGCAAGATCCTGGAAGTGCGCGGGGTGGCCGGGACCTCGGTCGACACCGACCGCCACAACGGAATCCACGAAGTGCTGGATGCTTCCGGCAAGAAATGGGCCGTCACCGAAGTTGCCGGTAAATGGGATGACGGCGTGGCGCAGAAGGTGACCGCCGACGCGATCGCCACCAACGGTCCGTTCGACGGCATCACCGGCCAGGGCGGCGACACTGGCATCGTGCAGGCGATGATCGACGCCAAGCATCCATTCGTGCCGTTCGGCGGCGAGACCGAAAACGGCTTCCGCAAATTCTGCGCGGCGCATTCGGCCGACGGCTTGAAGTGCACCTCCGCCGGCTCCGGCCCGGCCCAGGTCGCCGTCGCTATCAAGACGGCCATCGCGGCACTCGAAGGCGAAGTGGTGCCGCAGGAGGTGAAGCTGCCCCTGGCTGTCGCCACGGATCCGGACATGAAGGAAGGCACGGATTACTTCCCGAAAGAGTCGGACAACTTCTTCGTCGGCAATTCCTTCCCGACCTGCGGCATCAATTTCAGCGCCCAGGAAATCATGGGGCAGACCAAGGAAAACCAGTAATCGCTGGCCATCGTCTGGCGCCGCGGCTCACCCCTCGGCGCCAGCCTGCAATCCCATGATCGCCCTGGAGGGTTGATGGACGGTGCGGCTCCTCTCTTTCGCATGGAAGGTATTTCCAAGCGCTATGGCGGCGTGCGCGCGTTGGAAAAGGCCGAACTTTCAGTCGAGGCCGGCAGCATCCATGCCATCCTCGGTGAAAACGGTGCCGGCAAGTCGACGCTGATCAAGGTCGTGGCCGGCGTCGTGGCCCCCGACGAGGGCCGCATGCTGCTGGACGGGCGCGAGGTGACCTTCGCTTCGCCAGGTGCGGCGAACAGAGCGGGCATCGTCTGCATCTTTCAGGAACTGTCGCTGATCTCCGAACTCAGCGTCGCCGACAACATCGTCATTTCCGATCCGCCCAAGCGCTTCGGCATGATCGACCGCAAGGCCCAGCGCCGCATCGCCGAGGACGCGCTGGCACGGGCGGGTGCCGCCGACATCCATCCGCTGGCGCTGGTCAGGGACCTGCCGCTGTCACGCCGGCAGATGGTCGAGATCGCCAAGGCGCTGGCCAGGAAGCCGCGCATCCTGATCCTTGACGAAGCGACCTCGGCGCTGACAGCCGGGGATGTCTCGAAAATATTCGGTGTCCTGAAACGGCTGCGCTCGGAAGGGCTGGCGCTGCTCTACATCTCGCATCGCATGAACGAGATCGCCGAACTCGCCGACCAGTGCACGGTGTTCCGCAATGGCCGTAACGTCGCCAGCTACAAGGCCGGCTCGAAGAGCGACAACGAGGTGGTCGAGCTGATGATCGGCCGCGAATACAGCCACATTTTTCCGCCCAAACTGCCGGCGGCTCCGGCCAGTGCCGCCCCTAGGCTCGAGGCGCGCAAGCTCGGTTGGACGGACCGGCTGGACAACATCTCGCTGAGCGTCAGGGCAGGAGAGGTGGTTGGGCTTGGCGGCCTCGACGGCCAGGGTCAGCGTGAATTGCTGCTCGCTTTTTTTGGCGTACTGCGCGGTCTGTCCGGTCAGATCCTGATCGACGGCAAACCCGTTGCGATCACCAGTCCCGCCACGGCGCGCGAGGACGGCATCGGCATGGCGCTCATCCCCGAAGACCGCAAGACCGAGGGCCTGATGTTGCCGATGACGGTGCGCGAGAACCTGTCTTTCGCCTCGCTCGACCGGTTGTCGAAGGGCGGCATCATCGACCGCGCCGCCGAACAGCGGCTGATCGACGATATGGTTGGCCTTCTGGCGATCAAGACCGCTGGTCTCGACATTCCGGTCGGCGCGCTGTCGGGCGGCAACCAGCAGAAGGTGGTCATCGCCAAATGGCTGATGCGCCAGCCGCGCATCATCCTGCTCAACGATCCGACGCGCGGCATCGACGTCGGCACCAAACAGGAGATTTATCAGCTGATGCGCAAATTGGCGGATGCCGGGGCGGCGATCCTGTTCTATTCGACCGACTATGACGAGTTGATCGGCTGCTGCGACCGGGTGCTGGTGCTCTATGACGGAGCGGTCAAGCGTGAACTAGTCGGCGCCGAGATCACCGAGCGGGCGCTGATAGCGAGCGCGCTCAACATCCATGGCGAGGAGAGCCCGGTGGGCCTGGGAGCGGAGGCGTGAAGGATTGGCGCTACTGGCTGGCCGAGCAACGTGGAACGCTGCTGGCGCTCGGCATCTTTATTGCCATGTTCGTCATCTATACCTCGAACCATCCGGCCGGCTTCACCCCCAATGTGGTACAGACGGCGGCAAACAAGGGCGTGCTGCTTGCCTTCGTCGCCATGGCGCAGACACTGGTGGTGATCACCGCCGGCATCGACCTGTCCGTCGGCATGATTTTCCTCCTCACCAACTGCCTGGCTTCCTGGCTTGTGGTGGGCACTCCGATCCAGACGGCGCTTGGCGTGCTTGCCGTGCTGGCGGTCGGCCTTCTGTGCGGCGCGATCAACGGCGCCATCGTCATCTACGGAAGGCTGCAACCGATCGTCGCCACCATCGCCACGGGGGCGATCTACTACGGTATCGGCCTCCTGCTGCGGCCCTTTCCGGGCGGTTCGGTCAATGAGGACCTGGCCGATGCGTTGACGGGCCGCGTGTTCGGCGTTGTGCCGGCGAGCCTTGTCGTGCTGCTCGCCGTCGTGCTGGTGATCTGGGTGCCGTTCAGCCGCTCGGTGCTTGGCCGCGCGGCCTACGCGGCGGGGTCGTCGGAGACGGCGGCCTATATGTCCGGCGTGCCGATCCGGCGCGGCAAGTTCGCCGCCTACACGCTGGCCGGGCTGCTGGCGTCGATCGGCGGGCTGTTCCTCACCTTCTTCACCTATACGGGCGAGGCGGCCTATGCCAGCGGCAATGCCTACACGCTGTTTTCGATCGCTGCCGTGGTGCTTGGCGGCGTCTCGTTATTTGGTGGCAAGGGCAGTGCCATCGGGGCGATTTTCGGCGCGCTTGCCTTCCGCACGATTGGCGATTTGTTGTTCGTCTTTGATTTCGATCCGCTCTGGCAGCCTTTGTTCCAGGGCATTATCCTGTTGGTCGCGGTCAGCCTCGGCGCCTTCGCCCTGTTTCGGGTCCGCAACCGGCTGGAGTGGTTCCTGTGAGCGAAACGACGCTTGGCGGCATTGCCGGCCGCATGCCGAAATTCATCCGGCGCGCCGATCCGGCGGTGCTGACGGCCTTTGCCTGCATCGTGGTGCTGCTGTTGCTGGGCAGCCTCTATTCGCGCAGCTTCCTGTCGCCTGAATATCTTTTGCAGCAGCTCAAGGTGGCCTCGTTCCTGGGCGTCATCGCGACCGGCATGATGCTGGTCATCCTGCTTGGCCAGATCGACCTGTCGGTGCCGTGGTCGGTGGCGACGGGCGCGATGATGGCCTGCGCGGCCGCGGCCTACGGTCCGGCCGGCGTGGCGCTGGCCATCCCGTTCGGCATCTTCTGCGGCGTGCTGATCGGCATCGTCAACGGCCTCGGCGTCGCCTATCTGCGCATTCCCTCGATGATCATCACGCTCGCCACCAATGCCGTCGCGCAAGGGCTGATGGTGGTCTATACGGGGGGCTTCTCGCCACAGGATTCGGCTACGGGCGCCATGCGATATCTTGCGACAGGCTTTACCATTCCCGGCGTCCCTAACGCGGTCATCATCTGGGCGCTGATCGGTGCGGCGATGGTGTTCGTGCTGACCCGCACCGGCTTCGGCCGCACGGTCTATGGCATCGGAAACCGCGAGCGCGCCGCCTATCTCTCCGGCGTCGATACGCGGCGCGTGGTGATGATCGCGTTCGCCGTCTCCGGCGGGCTCTCGGCCTTCGGTGGCGTGCTCCTGGCCGGCTACGCGTCCAAGGCGGCACAATCGATGGGCGACGCCTACCTGCTGCCGTCGATCGCCGCCGTCGTGCTGGGCGGCACCTCGATCCTGGGCGGGCGCGGCTCCTATCTTGGCACCGTTGCCGGCGTCATCCTGATCACGCTGCTGCAATCCATCCTGTCGGTCATGCAGATGCCGGAAGCCGGACGGCAGATCATCTATGGCGTCGTCATCGTGGCCATGCTCTTGCTTTATGGCCGCGCGCCGGCAAGCCGCTGACAGTGGACGAAGAGGCAGCACAGGCGCCGACGGGCGCTCCCGGCTCGGCGCCCCCGGCCATCGTGGTGATGGGCGTCGCGGGCTGCGGCAAGT
The DNA here is from genome assembly GCF_006442155.1 of Mesorhizobium sp. B2-4-14. Lineage (NCBI taxonomy): Bacteria > Pseudomonadati > Pseudomonadota > Alphaproteobacteria > Hyphomicrobiales > Phyllobacteriaceae > Mesorhizobium > Mesorhizobium sp. B2-4-14. The sequence goes on from NZ_VFVA01000015.1 coordinate 105,204, forward strand.
CGGCCGTCGGCACCGCGCTGGCCGCTGCGCTGGGTGCGGCCTTCATCGAAGGCGACGGACTGCACCCGCCTGAGAATGTCGCCCGCATGGCACGCGGCGAGCCGCTCACCGACCAGCTGCGCGAAGGCTGGCTCGATGCGATCGGCGAGCGCATCGCGGCGTCGGTTGGCAGGGGGCAAGGCGTGGTCGCCGCCTGCTCGGCGCTGAAGTGGGGTTATCGCGCTCGCCTGCGCCGCTTTTGCCCCGACATCGTCTTCCTCTATCTGGAGATCGATCCCGCCACCGCCAGGCGGCGCGTCGGCAACCGCAAGGGCCATTTCATGCCGGCGAGCCTTGTCGACAGCCAGTTCGCCATCCTCGAACCGCCTGGGGTGGAGGAACGCGCATTGACGCTCGACGCGACGCGCCCGGTCGACGAACTCGTCACCGACGCGGTCCGTTCGATACGCCGATCATGAGGCTTCTTCGGCGCCGATGCCGACGCTTGGAGCCGCCTCTGTCAGCCGCCGGCGCCCGGACCAGGACATCATCTGCTCGGGGCAGTGTTTCAGGGCCTGCAGCAGACAGTCGCGCTTCAGCAGGATGTAATGCGCCTGCAAGGCAAGGTTCTTCGCTCCGTCCCTGGCTGGGTCTGTCGCCGATGTCGCCGGCAGCAGTTCGGGGCTGATCAGGGCGCGGTAGTCGCGGAAGGGAACCGCCTCGAAAGTCGACATGGCAAACAGCGGCGTCTTGCTTCTGGCGGCGAAATTCGCCGGTGCCGAGGCCAGGTGCGTCCAGCCGCTCTCGCCCATGGCGGCCTCGGTAAAGGTCGAGCCGGCATGGATGGTGTTGGTCATCAGCACAACGCCGTTCTGCCTCAGGATCTTCTGGATGCGGATCGTGACCTGATAGGCGTCATGGCGATCGAAGATGATCCGGCTTTTCAGGAACCGGTTTTCGACACGGACCATCGCCGGGTTGAGGAAGCGCAGGCCGAAAGGCGTTTCCGACACGCCATGCGTGTTGACGCTCACCTGATGCGCTTCGATGCCGGCCTCATGCAAGGCGCGCTTGCCGATGATGGTCTGGGCGGTGAACTGATCACACCAGAGGATGGCGCCATGGCCGCGCCGCAGGGCGGCCTGCAGCCCGTCGAGCCCTTCCAGCCGGACCACAGGTGACCAGCGTCTGGCAGCCAGATGCGCGGCAAGCTGCAAGCGGCGGCGATGGTGGGCGGCGAGCAAGGCTTCGAACAGCTTGCGCGCGTCGATGCTGTCGCCAAGCACTGCGCGCACGGCGCCGGCATAGCCGGAAAAGTCCTTGCGCATATGGCGCTTCAGGCGAAGCCGGGACGCCCGGTCGCAGATCGATGCCCACCAGCGCACCGGCAGCATCGCCGCGACCGCCAGATAGAAGACGGCAAGCAGGCTTTCGCGAAAATCCCGGTTGGAAAAGCGACGCAGCCGGCCGGGATGAACCAGCTTGCGGCTGAAGAAGCGCACATCCTCGGCATATTCCGGGACAAAGATGTCGGCGATGATTTCGGTGCGAAAGCTGGCAGCCGATGGCTGCTTGCGGGCGGCTTTTCCGGATTTCGCGAACTTCGGCAGCCTCATCCACCGGCTCTAGATCTGGGATGTCAACTCGACCGGAAAATCATCATTGTCGGCATCGCGCATGGCGGCGAGGCTGCGATTGTCCAGCACCTCGGCGATTGCCTGGCGCACTTCCAGCATCATGTGCCGGACCTGACAGGTGGCCTCGTCGCAATCCTCGCAGCGCTGATATTGTGTGCGGCTGGCGCAAGGGATCGGCGCCAGCGGCCCGTCGAGCACGCGTACGACGTGGCCGATCTTGATCTCGGAGGCGGGGCGGGCGAGGCGATAGCCACCTTCCTTGCCCTTGCGGCTCTGGACGAAGCCGGCATTGCGCAATTCGCCCAGGATGGCGTCGAGGAATTTCTTCGGGATGTTGTTGGCGACGGCAATGTCGTTGACGAAGGCCAATTGGCCAACCGGAAGGCTGGAAAGATGCACGAGGGCCTTGAGGCCGTATTTGCCCTTTTTCGTCAGCATGCCCAAGTCAACCCGCTAAAAACCCCAACCACCCCGCATCTGGCGGCTGTTTGTGTGTAAATGATGACGCTTTTCCCCCGCGCTGCCGTTTCTCGACAACAAGTCGCCGGACGGCACGTTAGGCACAAACGCGTTGATTCTTTGTAACGTTTTGCATTGCGCCGGCAGAATCCCGGCCGGAACCGGCTGCCGGCACATAAACGAAAAAGCCGGCAAAGCGCCGGCTCTCTCATCGCGTCTCGGTGCTGCAGCTCTCAGCGGCTGCCATAGGCCTGGTCGAGCAGGCCGCCGGCGGCGAAATGCTCTTTCTGGATATTGCCCCAACCGCCGAAAACATCTTCCACCGTCAGCAGCCGCACATCGGGGAAATCGGCCTTGTATTTGGCGGCGACGGCGGGGTCGCGGGCCCTCAGGCCATTTTCGGCGGCGATGTCCTGGCCCTCTGGCGTGTAGAGGAAGTCGAGATAGGTCTTGGCCAGATCGCGGGTGCCATGCTCGTCGGCGACCTTGTCGACGATCGCCACCGGGAACTCCGCCAAAAGGCTGACCGAGGGCGTGACCTGCTCGAATTTGTCGCTGCCATATTCCTTGCGGATGCCGCGCGTCTCGGACTCGAACGTGATCAGCACGTCGCCGATCTCGCGCTGCACGAAGGTGGTGGTCGCGGCGCGCCCGCCGGTGTCGAAGATCGGCACGTTGTTGAACAGCTTAGTGATGAACTCCTTCACCTTGGCGTCGTCGCCTTTGAAGGCTTCCTTGGCGTAGGCGGTCGCCGCCAGATAGGTGTAGCGCGCATTGCCGGAGGTTTTCGGGTTGGGGAAGATCACCTGCACGTCGTCGCGCACCAGATCGTTCCAGTCCTTGATGTGTTTGGGATTGCCGGCGCGCACCAGGAAAGAGGGCAGCGAATAGAAAGGCGAGGCGTTGTCGGGAAAATCCTTCTGCCAGTCGGCGGAGACGAGGCCCTTCTTGACCAGGAAATCGACGTCGGTGACCTGGTTGAAGGTGACGACATCGGCGCCAAGGCCTTCGGCGATGGCGCGCGCCTGGGCCGAGGTGCCGGCATGCGACTGGTCGATTGTCACGCCTGGATGCTTCTCGATGAAGGCCTTGTTGACCTGAACGAACAGTTCGCGGCCGACGTCATAGGAGGCGTTGAGCAGCTTGTCGGCCGACCAGGCTTGGGAGGATGCGAGGACGAGACCCGCAAAAGCTGCGATGCCGAGGAAAAATCGCTTCATGAAAACAGGCTCCGGATGCAATGCGTGTATGGGCTCACACCATAGCCGGGGTGTGGAGCGCCCGACGAGGCATGCGGGGAGGCTCTGCGCCCGGGCCGTGAGAAAAGACGTGGGCGAAACAGCGTCTGATTGGTATTTCGTTCCAACCAGCCGGTCGGGCGGTCTCGCGCATTGTATTTGCTTTTTTATATGCATATACATTTGGCATATGCAAAGGAGCCAACAATGCCCCAGCACCGCCAGTCAACGACGACGCCCAAAGAGGCGAAGCTGTTCCGCAACAATCGAAGCCAGGCAGTGCGCATTCCCGTCGAGTTCGAGCTTCCGGGCGACAGGGTCCTGATCAGTCGGGAAGGCGACCGTCTGGTCATCGAGCCGGTTCGCAGGCCGGGTCTCACCGCGCTGCTTGCCCAGTGGGCGAACGAGCTACCGCTCGGTCCCGAGGACGATTTCCCTGAATTCGACGACGCGCCTGTCAAACCCGAGGACATTCTTTGATGCGGTTCATGCTGGACACGAACATCATCAGCGACATGATCCGAAACCCGGCTGGCAAAGCCGCGAGTACCGTGTTGCGTGTGGGGGACTCCGCAGTGTGCACCAGCATCGTGGTCGCCTCGGAATTGCGGTATGGCTGTGCCCGAAAGGGATCGGCAAAACTGCTCAAGAAAGTTGAGGAACTGTTGGCTGAGATTCCCGTCTTGCCGCTCGATGTGCCGGTGGACGCCGACTACGGCTCCATACGCGCCGAATTGGAAGGCCTCGGCCAACCAATTGGCCACAATGATCTCTTCATTGCTGCCCATGCCTGCGCTCTTGGTATCACGCTGGTAACGGCCAACACTGGAGAATTCACCCGGATCAGCGGGCTGAAGGTTGAAAACTGGCTGGCTTGACGCTCATTCAGGCCGTCACGTTTTTATGACTTTCGGAAACAGCTTCCAGCGTCCCGGCCTGAAAGCAACCCGGCTTTTCTGCGCCGCCGGGTGGTCGACGGGTAACTCTATCTCGACGCGCTGGCGCTCGCCGCCGATCTCGAGTTCCACCCGCCGGGTGCCGGCGACGCGGCGGCTGGCGGCGACGGTGCCGGCGATGCAGCCGCTGCAGCCGTCGAGCAGTTCGACATCATGCGGACGGAAGTACAGCATCGCACCGCCCAAGGGCGCATGCGGCGCCGATAGCCCGATCGGACGGTCGGCGAGCCAGATCTCGCCATTCTCGACCTTGACCGGAAGCGAGCTCGATTCACCGATGAAGCCGTAGACGAAGGGAGAGTTTGGGGTGTCGTAGATGTCGTCGGCGGTGCCGACCTGCTCGATGCGGCCCTGGCTCATCACCACCACGCGATCGGCAAGCTCCAGCGCCTCTTCCTGGTCATGGGTGACGAAGACGGTGGTGTGGCCGGTGCGGTCGTGGATTTCACGCAGCCAGCGGCGGAGTTCGCGGCGCACCTGCGCATCGAGTGCACCGAACGGCTCGTCGAGCAGCAGCACCTTGGGTTCGATCGCCATGGCGCGCGCCAACGCGACCCGCTGGCGCTGGCCGCCGGAGAGCTGCGCCGGATAGCGTTTCTCCAATCCCGAAAGCTGGACGAGATCGAGAAGCTCGGAGGCACGGCGGCGGATTTCCGCCGCCGGCGGGCGCGTCGGCCCGTGCCGGACCTTGAGGCCGAAACCGATATTGTCGGCCACCGTCATGTGCCGGAACAGCGCGTAGTGCTGGAAGACGAAGCCGACATTGCGCTCCTGGATCGATTTCTGCGAAGCATCCTCGTCGCCGAAGAAGATCTTTCCGCGCGTCGGCCGTTCCAGCCCGGCGATCAGCCGCAGCAGCGTCGTCTTGCCGGAGCCGGATGGCCCGAGCAACGCGATCAGCTCGCCGGACTTGATGTCGAGCGACACGTCGTGGAGCGCCGGAAACCGCTCGAACTCCTTGCGAACATTGGCAACGCGAACTTCCATCAACAGTCCCTTTGTAGTGGATGCATGCCGTCATCCCGAAACCAGTAGCCAGTTTTGGGCGACATGCATTGCTAGTGCCCGCGGGTCGCGGCGAGTTCGGCGCCGTAGCGCATCTCGAGCAGTGTTTTCAACACCAGCGTGATAAGCGCGAGGCCGGCCAGCAGCGAGGCGACGGCAAAGGCGCCGACGGCATTGTATTCATTGTAGAGGATTTCGACATGCAGCGGCATGGTGTTGGTCAGGCCCCTGATATGGCCCGAAACCACCGAGACCGCGCCGAACTCGCCCATGGCGCGGGCGTTGCACAACAGCACGCCGTAGAGCAGGCCCCATTTGACGTTTGGCAGCGTCACATACCAGAAGGTCTGCCAGCCATTGGCGCCGAGGGAGAGCGCTGCTTCCTCATCGCCATTGCCCTGTTCCTGCATCAGCGGGATCAGTTCGCGGGCGACAAAGGGGAAGGTGACGAAGATGGTGGCGAGCACGATGCCCGGCACGGCGAACAGGATGACGATGCCGTTGGCCTTCAACCAGGCGCCAAGCAGCCCCTGGGCGCCGAACAGAAGCACGTAGACCAGTCCCGATATGACCGGCGAGACCGAGAAGGGCAGGTCGATCAGCGTGGTCAGGAAGGCCTTGCCCTTGAACTCGAACTTGGCGATCGCCCAGGCCGCGGAGATGCCGAAGACAATGTTGAGCGGCACCGAGATCGCCGCCACCAGCAGCGTCAGCCGGATCGCCGAGCGCGTATCGGCGTCGCCGAGCGATTGCGTGTAGGCGCCGACGCCTTTGGCGAGCGCTTCATGGAAGACGATGATCAGCGGCAACAGCAGGAAAATGCCCAGAAAGGCGAAGGTGACGACCATGAGCACGGCTTGCGCCGGGCGGCTTTCGGTGACCGCCGCCGAGCGGCTTTCATGATACAGCTCGTAGGATTTGATCTCGGGATCAGCCATAGCGCTTGCGGCTCCATGTCTGCACGAGATTGACGACCAGAAGCATGATGAAAGACAGCAACAACATGATCGCCGCGATCGCGGTGGCGGCGGGGTAGTTGTACTCCTCAAGCCGGATGACGATCAGAAGCGGCGCGATCTCGGATTTGTAGGGCAAGTTGCCGGCGATGAAGATGACCGAGCCGTATTCTCCGACACCGCGCGCGAAGGCGAGCGAAAAGCCGGTGATAATGGCTGGCGCAAGGCCTGGAAACAGCACACGGGTGATGATCTGAAACCGGTTCGCGCCAAGCGTGGCGGCGGCTTCCTCTACCTCCTTGTCGATTTCCTCCATGATCGGCTGCACAGTGCGCACGACGAAGGGCAGGCCGATGAAGACCAGCGCGATGACGATGCCTGATGGCGTGTAGGCGACCTTGATGCCGAGCGGCATCAGCAATTTGCCGATCCAGCCGTTCGGTGCATAGAGTGTGGTCAGCGCGATGCCGGCCACCGCCGTCGGCAGCGCGAAGGGCAGGTCGACCATGGCGTCGACAATGCGGCGGCCGGGAAAGCGGTAGCGCACCAGGACCCAGGCGACGAGCGTGCCGAAGATCACATTGACGGCAGCCGCGATGAAGGCGGTGCCGAAACTGATTTCCAGCGCATTGGTGGTGCGGCGATCGATGGCGATCGCCCAGAAATCGGTCCAGCCGAGGGCGGCCGAACGCCAGATCAGCCCCGACAAGGGGATCAGGATGATGAGGGTGAGGTAGGCAAGCGAGAAGCCGAGCGTCAATCCGAAACCCGGAATGACGCTAGGCTGTCTGAACCGCCACCCCGCCTGCGCGGGTGCTGTGGTCATGTTGTCCTGGTCTATTCTTACTGGGCCGGCTTGTAGATCTGGTCGAATATACCACCGTCGGCGAAATGGTAAGGCTGGGCTTTTTTCCAGCCGCCGAACAGCGGGTCGTCGATGGAGATCAGCTTGATATCCGGGGTCTTGGGGAGATCCGCCGGCGCTACGAGTTCGGGCTTGGCCGGCCGATAGTGGTTCTTGGCGATGATCGTCTGCCCCTCCTTGGAATAGAGGTAGCTCAGATAGGCTTCAGCGACCTTGCGCGTGCCCTTGGCATCGACATTGGCATCGACGATCGCCACCGGCGGTTCGGCCAGGATCGAGGTCGGCGGATAGACGATGTCGAAATTGTCGGCACCGAATTCGTCAAGCGCCAGGTAGGCGTCGTTTTCCCAGGCAATCAGCACATCGCCCAGGCCTTTTTGCGCGAAGGTCACGGTCGAGCCGCGCGCACCGGTGTCGAGTACCGGCGCATTGGCATAGAGCTTGCCGACGAATTCCTTGTTCCTGGCCTCGTCGCCGCCGTCGTGAGCGTTGGCGTAGGCCCAGGCGGCCAGATAGTTCCAGCGTGCGCCACCCGAGGTCTTGGGGTTGGGCGTGATCACCTGGACGCCGTCCTTCACCAGATCGTTCCAGTCGTGGATGGCTTTGGGATTGCCCTTGCGGACGAGGAAGATGATGGTCGAGGTGTAAGGCGCTGAATTGTTCTCGAATTTCGTGCGCCAGTCGGGATTGATCTTCTTCGACTTCGAGACGATGGCGTTGATGTCGCCCTCGAGCGCCAGCGTCACGACGTCGGCGTCGAGGCCATCGATGACGGCGCGAGCCTGTGCGGCCGACCCGCCATGCGACTGCTGGATGGTCACCGTCTCGCCGGTCTCGGCTTTCCAATGCGCGGTGAAGGCCTCGTCATAGGCTTTGTACAACTCGCGTGTTGGATCGTAGGACACGTTGAGAATGGTGGTGTCGGCAAACGCGAAACCGAGCGTGCCGAACTGGACAGATGTGGCGATCAGCGCGCCGAGCAGCTTCATGAAATGAGGTTTGGTCATTTCTGCCTCCATTGAACTGCTTAAAATCTACCAAGTTGATAGAAATTAGATGCAATGAATGTTGCCTTTTTTGCCCTTCTGGAGAAAATCTTCGACGACATCGGGCTGTGTCGCGAAATGTTTTCCTCATCCATGCTCGGTGAGGATCGATATCCGTCACCCAGCCTCGCGATCGGCATGGGCAATAACCTTCCAAACTCTATCTGCAAAAAATCAATGCGCTGAATCGCCTGGCCTCGTTTATTCAACGAAAACCTTCACGCTGGCCGCCCGTCCCACGGCGTCGATCACGGTCAGCGTCGAATAGCCAGCGCCGTCCGGTTGCCAGGTCGCCGTGCGGCGGCGGTCGATGCCGGTGAGCGGCTTGCCATTGGCCAGCCAGCGGAACGGCGCGCGGCCGCCCTGCAGCTTGAGCACCAGCGGCGTGGCATCGGCCGAACTGGTGCCGAGATCGATACGGGCGCCATTGGGCGGAAAGATGATGGTCGGCGCCGGCTCGGTCGGCGTTGCCTGCACGAGACCGTCCGAACCGGCGCCGAAGCGGGCAAGTGTCACCGGCAGGTCCTCTCGCTTGGGGGTGAAAGCGCCGGGCGGCTTGCCCGGCAGCGGCACGGTGGCAAGGCCGGAGCGGACAAAGCCTTCGAACAGGATGGGCGCGGCCGAGACATAGCCGGAGAGGCCGGGCACAGCGCCGGCGTCGGGCCGGCCAACCCAGACGCCCAACACATAGCGGCCGTCGAAGCCGACCGACCAGGCGTCGCGGTAACCGTAGGAGGTTCCGGTCTTATAGGCGATGCCGCGCTGCAAGGCGCCTTCCGGCGGCTTGACCCCCGACAATATGTCGATGATCTGCCAGTTGGCCTGGTCGTTGAGGATGGTGGTGGCCGAGCTTTCGGCATTGGCCGGTTCGGTGCCATCGTGCAACGTGTGCGTCTTGCCGCCATTGGCGAGCCCCGTATAGAGCTGGACCAGATCGCGCAGCGTGACGCCAACCCCGCCGAGGCCAATGGCCAGGCCCGGCGCCTCATTGACCGGCAGGATCGGGTTGATGCCCGCCTGGCGGAAGCGCGCGGTCAACCGCGCCGGGCCGACGGCGTCGAGCACGCGGATCGCCGGCACATTGAGCGACAGTTGCAGCGCCTGGCGGATGCTGACGTCACCCTGGTAGCCCATGTCGAAATTCTTCGGCCTATAGCCGCCGAAATCGACAGGGCTGTCCTCGATCAGCGTTTCCTGCGCCACCAGCCCCTGTTCGAAGGCGAGGCCGTAGATGAACGGCTTTAGCGTCGAGCCGGGCGAGCGCACGACCTTGGTCATGTCGATCCAGCCGGAACGGCTGGCGTCGAAGAAGTTAGCCGAGCCGACTTCGCCCAGAATGTCGCCGGTGCGGGAGTCGGCCAGCACCATGGCGACGGAGAGACGCGGCCCAAGCTTGGCGGCGGCGTCGCGCGCCACCTGTTCCAATCCTTGCTGGACGCTTTTGCGGATCATCAGCTTGAGCGGCTGTCCGGGCACGGCTTTCGGCAGCATCGCATAGGAGGCATGTGCCGCCAGCGCCGGCAAGGTGCGGCGCAGGCCCGACACATCGTCGAGTGCTGCGCGTCCCGCCTCGCGCTCGCCGATCAGGCCGGATGAGACCATGCGGCTCAGCACTCGGTCGCGGGCGGCATGGGCGATTTCGAGGTTGCGGTCAGGCCGGCGCTTTTCCGGTAATTGGGGCAGGGCGACGAGCAGCGCGGCTTCGGAGACCGTGAGCCGCTTCGGCTCCTTGCCGAAATAGGCGAGCGAGGCCGCGCGCACACCTTCGAGGTTGCCGCCATAGGGCGCCAGCGTCAGGTAGCGTTCGAGGATCTCGCGCTTGGACAGCCGCCGCTCGATCTGGATGGCGCGCAGCATCTGCTTGATCTTGGAGCCGAGGCTGCGGCTTTCGCGCGGCTCGATCAGGCGGGCAAGCTGCATCGACAGGGTCGAGCCGCCGGAGACGATGTGGCCGCTGGCGACGAACTGGCCGGCGGCGCGCGCAAGCGCCAGCACGTCGAAGCCCTCATGATCCCAGAAACGCTTGTCCTCATAGGTGACCAGCATGTCGACGAACTGCTTGTCGACCTGATCGAGATGGGTTTCGAGCCGCCAGTAGCCGTCCGGCGTGGCGAAGGCGCGCAGCAGCTGGCCGTCGCGGTCCTGGACCTCGGTGGAGACGGCGAGTTTCTTGGGAAGCGGGGGCGGGAAGGCGCGGTCGAGCTCCCAAAGGGCTGCGAAGGAAAGGGCGAGGATGCCGGCGCAAGACGCTGCGGTTATGGCTGCTCGACGGAGAAATTTTCTGGAGAGCATGGCGCCGCCCCTCATCCCCCTGCCGGGACGACGGCCCTTCGGGCGTTCGCCGTTCGAAAAGCCAAGCAATTGGCTTTTCGTCCGCTGCGCGGACCACGTCTCACCTCCCCGTATAGTGACGGGGAGAAGGGAGCTGGCCGCAACGTCGGCGCCTGCTCTGTGGAGATGGGCGAAACCTTAGGCGAAGGCCCCTTTCTCCCCGTCACTATACGGGGAGAAATGCCCGGCAGGGCAATGAGGGGCAGCGCAATCGTTTCGTTCATCCTCGTACCATCAACACCTTACGGCGCCTTGATCTCCATCATGCCGGTGGCGGTGCGGGCCGAATATTGCGGCCGGTACATGTCCTCCACCGTTGCCGCCGGATGGGCGTAGGTGCCCGGCGTCACGGCGCGCACGACATAGGCAAGCGTCAGATTGTGGTCGTGGTCGCCATCGGCGGGGTTGAATGCCGCGACGAAACGGTCGTCGCGGAATTCGAGGTGGGCGGCGTCGGTCTGTGCCAGCCAGGAGAAGTTCGTCAATTGCGCACTGGAGACCAGGCCGGGATTGTCGATCTCGAAGCCGGCCGGCAGAAGGTCCGTGACCAGCAGGCGCGAGGGCCAGCTGTTCTGCTCCGTCACCTTGAGCACGACGACATAGCGTTCGTTCTGCGTTGCCTCCGTCACATTGGCTTCGGTGCCGTCGAGCTTGTAGTAGGTGCGCGCGATGGTGAAGCCTTCACCGCCGGCCGGCAAAGGCTGGACCGGCGACGCCACGGTGGTGACGACGGCCTGCAGCGGTGTCTTGCCGGTGTTGGCGATTTCGAGCGGGCTGTCGACCAGCTCGGAGCCGGCGACCTGGTTGGAATAGCCGCCGGAATGCGGCGCCCCATTGACGGTCAGCGTGATGGAATCATTGCCTTCCTTCAGCGCACGAGCCGACAGCAGCATCCAGGATTCGTCCTGGGTGCTGGTCCAGCGGGCTTCGGCCCGTTCCCTGGTCACCAGCTTGATCAGCTCGGGCAGGATCGTCGACACCGGCTTCGATTCCGCCGCCAGCGCCAGCATCGCCGCGCCATCACGCAGCGGCGAGCCGTAGTCGGAGCGGTAGTAGTCGTAGTCGGTACTCGACTTGGCAAGCTGCAGCGCGGTCTTGAACGTCGCCTCCGAGCGCTGGGTGTCGCCGTAGAGCGCCAGGCTCGCCGCCAACTGGGCGACGGCCATCGGACTCGAGAAGGCTTCCAGCTGGGTGTCGGCATAGTAACGCAGGTCGCCGATCGAGGCCTTTTTGTTGCGGGCCAGGACGTAGAGAGCGTAGGCGATCTCGCTGCCGCGGTCCTGTACGCTCTGGTCGTAGCCGAGCGAGTTCTGCAAATTGTTCAGCGCCTGGTTCATGGCCTGGGCAGGCACGTCGTATTTCTGCTCACGCGCCCGGGTCAGGAACTCGCTGACATAGGCGTCGAGCCACAGGTCGCCGGAGCCGGGTCCCCACAGGCCGAAGCTGCCGCTTGAGGATTGGTAGCTCAGGACCTTGTAGATGGCATCCTGGATGCGGCCATGCAGGTCGGGATCGCTTTCCATGCCGATGCCGGAGGCCATCTCGTTGACGTAGAGGAGCGGCATGGCGCGGCTGGTCGTCTGCTCGGCGCAGCCATAGGGATAGCGGTCGAGCGTCATCAAGAGCGAGGGCACGTCGAAGGCAGCCGCCTGCGAAACACCGACGCTGACGGAGGCGCCATCAAGCAGGCTTGCCCCCAGAAGCTCCTTGTCGACGCGAAGCGCGCCGCCATTGCCCTTGAGGTCGACCACCAGCCGGGTGGTGACCGGCAGCTGTGCCGGGCGCACCGGCACATAGAGCGTCTGCTCGACCTTGGTGCCGTCGGCATGGGCAAGCCTGATGGTCAGCGAGGCATTGCCCGCCGTCTTGGCGATCAGCGGCACGGTCAAGGTCTGGCGCTTGCCCTGGGCGAGCGTCAGCTTCTGGGGCAGGGGCTTGTCACCCGTCGACAGGTCGCCCGTCGTATCGATCGACAAAGCGTAGTCGCCGGCCGGGCCGTCGGTATCGGCCACGTCGAGCCGCATGACGGCGTTGTCCCCAGGGGCGAGGAAGCGCGGCAGGCCGGCCGTGATCACCACGGGATCGCGCACGATCACATCCGACTGGGCATGGCCAACGGTATCCTTGGTCCAGGCGACGGCCATGACGCGCACGGTGCCGTTGAACTGCGGAATGTCGAAATCGATCCGCGCCTTGCCGTCGGCGTCGAGTTGGACAGGGCCAGAGAAGAAGGCGACCAGCTTTTCGGTGGGCGGGCTGCCTTGCGCCTGCATGTTGGCGCCGTCACCGCCGGTCCGCAGCTTGCCGGTGGTGCCTAGCGAGCCGTCGATCAGGCGGCCGTAGATGTCGCGGATCTCCATGCCCAGCATGCGCTGGCCGAAGAACCAGTTCTCAGGGTCCGGCGCCTTATAGTTGGTCAGGTTGAGGATGCCGACATCGACGGCCGCGACCATGACATAGGCATTGCTTCCCGGCTGCACGCCGGCCACGGAAACCGGAATCGACAGCTGTCGGCGCGGCATGGTCTTGTCCGGCGGCGCGAGCGTAACGGCGAGCTTCTTGGCGCCCGGGTCGACCTTCAGCCATTTCACGCCGATGGCGCGGGCCGGCATACGGCTCTCTTGGGCATCGCCCGGCCGGAACAGTGTCGCGGTGACATAGGCGCCGGCACCCCAGTTGTCGCCGACCGGAATGTCGACGGTGCTGCCGCCGGCCGGCACGGTCGCCGTGATGGTCTTCAAGAGCTTGTCGGAACCGATGTTGATCAGAAGTTCGCCCGCAAAATGCGGCGAGACCTTGAGCTTGGCCACTTCGCCGGCGGCATAATTGTCCTTGTCCAGCGCAATTTCCAGGCCGTCAGGCGTTTCGGTGGTGGTCGAGGCGACGTACCAGCCGGCGTCGAATTCATAGCTGGTCGCCGGTCCCTCCGGGTCCGAGGTTTCGACCTCGAGCCGGTACTGGCCCCAGTCGACCGGTAAGGAGACGGTTGCGTCGCCATCGGCGCCGAGATCGACCTGGCCATTGGCGATCGACTTGGTGAAGGTGACCGGCTCGTAGTTCCACGAATTGTTGGAGCGGTACCACTGGTAATTGCGTTCGACCTTGACCAGTGTCCAGTGCGCGCCTTTCAGCGCCTCGCGCTTGCCGTCGGGATCGACGGCGATCAGGCTGAACTTGGCCGTGCCGCCCTGCGGCACTTCATTGTCGGCGAAGTCCGGGCGGATGCCGATCATTTGGCCTTGCGGGCGGATGCCGATGTTGAGCGAGCGTTCGATGGCGCGGCCACCGGCTTCGCGCATGCGCACCGTCACCTTGCCGTCGACCAGCTTGGTGGTCGAAGGCAACTGGTCGACCGAGATCGGGAAGGTCGCCTTGCCGTCATCGCCGACCACCGGCAGATTGGCGAGCGGCGTGACCGTGGGCTCCGCCGACTGTTCATCGGCGAGGCCGAAGGAAAAATCGGGGAAGCGGTCCCAGTCGCGCGACGTCGACAGCGTCAACTCACCTTCCAGCGCCAGACCCGCCGCCGGCGCGCCGTAAAGGAAGCGGCCATCTATGTTGATGTTGGCGGTTTCGCTCCGCGCGATCTCCTGCTTGTCGGCCTTCATGTCGAATTCGATGCGATCCGGCACGAAGTCCTCGACCAGGAACATCTGGCTGGCCACCGCCGGCTGCTTGGGATCGGTGTGGATCGACACCGACCAGGTGCCGCGCATCGCATTGGGTTCCAAAGGCAGGTCGACGGCGTGGCCGCCGGCCGAGGCGCCGTCGCTGACGATGCGGCGGTCCTCGACACCATCCGGGCGCGAGAAGATGAAGGTCAGCGGCAGGTTCTCGACCGCCTTGGCCGCGCCGTCGCGGGCAAGGGCGGCGACATGGACATCCTCGCCGGCGCGGTAGATGCCGCGTTCGGTCCAGGCGTAGACATCCAGCGCACCGGGCGCCGCGCGCCCGGTGACGCCACGGTCGGACAGGTCGAAGCCGGCCTTGGACATGTCGAGGAAGACAAAATCATTGTCCCCTTGCTTCGCCATCAGCACGGCCGGCGCCATGCCGCCATCGCCGCGCGTCAGGCCGGGATTGAACACGGCATGGCCGTCGGCATCCGACGTCGCGGTGCCGAGAACCTCGTTGTTCCTGGCAACCAGCGTCAGTTCGGCGCCGGCAATCGGCTTGGCGGAGCCGAGCGAACGGGCAAAGACGTTGAGACCGTCCTGGCCGGTATAGGTCGACAGGCCGATGTCGGAGACGACGAACCACTGCGTGGCCAACGAATTGTAGCTGTCGCCCTTGTCGTTGACGGCTTGGGCGGTCAGCACATAGACGCCGGGCTTGCGCTGCGGCAGGGCTTCGTCGACCGGAAAGGAGGTGGTGACCTCCTTGTTCAAATCGTTGACGATATCGAGCTGGCCATGCCAGACCGGCGCGCCCATCTGCTCGGAAACGGTGGAAATGTCATAGCCGTCGAGCTGGTGCAGGAACTGGTAGCCCGACAGAAGCTGCGCCAGCGAACGGTCGCCGATGCGGAAGAGCTTCATCTCGGCGGCGTTCATGTTGACGGTGACGACCGGAATGCCGCGGCGCGCGCCGGCCGGCAGCACGAAGCTGTCGCCGGTGAAGCGGGCGGACGGCGCGCGGTCCTGCACATAGATCGACAGCACCACGGGGGCGGCGGTGACTTCGCCGATGGCGGCCGGCAGGCCGGCGCGGAAGGTGACGTCATAATGCTGGCCGTGTTCGAGGCCTCCGACGCAGATCTGCTTGTCCTTGGCCTCGACGCCCTTGGGTGGCGCGTTGTCGACGGTCACGAACTGCGCGTAATCAACACCGGTCTTAACCAGTTCCTCGGAGAATTGCGCGCAGATGCGTGGCGCGCTGGTGTCGGCATCGACGCTATGGTCGATGACGCGGAAACCCTTGCGGGCCTTCAGATCGGCATACTCGGCCTGGACGGAAGGCGAAGCCACGAGGGCAAGGCTCGCCTCATAGGCCTGCAAGGCCGGGCGGTAGAGGTCACGTTTGTCGAGGCCGGCGCCGAGCAGCGCCAGCACGTCGGCGCGCGTCTTGGTGGTGCGCAGCAGCTTGTAGGCGTTGAAAGCGGCGGAAGTGCCATTTGCCGGCAAAGTGGAGGCTTCGGATGTGTTGGCGGCAGGCTGCACGGCCAGCGTTTCGCGCGCCAGGTCGAGCCAGAGCTGGCCGTCGTCCGGCATCACCGAGACCGCGGCCTCGTATTTCTGCATGGCGGAGCGATGGTCGCCGGTCAGCACGGCCTGCTCGGCGGCATTGGTCAGCGCCGCCATGCCTTCGGTCGGCTTGGTAAAGGCGGGACCGAGCAGTTTATTGCGGTATTGCTGAGCCTGGTCGGCCATCCAGTTGGGGAAGAAGGCAAGCTCCGGCGGCGCGCCGATATCGGGATCGCCGTCGATGTTGACGATCTTGCCCGCAACCGCACCATTGAAGGGCTTCAACTGGTTGTAGTCGGATTTGAGAAAGCACCATTTGGCCTTGGTGTTGTAGGTGAAGGCACGGCAGGCCGGATCGCCAAGGCAGGTCGTCTTGCACTGGTCGAGCGTGACGTTCTGGTCGGATCGGAGGTCGAAACCGAAATAGTCGGAATTGTCCGTTGTTGCGATTTTTCGCGCCTCGGCCGCTTGCGCGACAGTACCCAAGGCAAAAAAGAGAAGGATGAGAATCGACAGACCACGAGCCGCGCGCATTGCCATAACACCCTCCAGACAATTGCAGACGTCCGGGCATGATCAAGCTTCAGTCAGGCTTGTCAACGCGCGGGCGCGGCAGGTTTCCGCCTGCCAACGGTTTATTTTCCGGCCGATCACCGGTATGCGGGCAATAACCTCCATAGGACAGGGGATCACGCATTCTTGCGGTGTCGCAAAAGGTGTGAATTCCAAGCCCGTCCTATTTCAGACAATTGGATTGTTGCCCCTTTACGAGCGCTTCAGAACTTCATTCCAATTTTAGTTTTGTGGACTAGGTTGTCTTAATGCCGGCGCATGAAAAGCAGATGTCAGGGGGTACCGCGCCAGGGCGCGGGCTTCCTCGCGCCCTGCTTTTGGCCGTGATGTGCTCGACGGCGCTGGTCGCCGAATCGAGACCAGCGGCCGCGTTCGAGCTTTTCGGCATCAAGCTGTGGGGTTCCTCCAGCGACGAAGATGCCGATATTGTCGATCCCTTGCGCTACGCGGTGACGCTCTCGGCGCCCGACGCCGACAAGGATCTCGTCAAGAAGCTCGAAAACGCCTCGGCCCTGAAAGGCGACGAGGACCGCCCCGTCTCGGGCTCGCTCGGGCTGATGGCCAAGGCGCGCAGCGACCGCGAACAGCTGGTAGCAGCCCTCTATGCGGATGCCCGCTATGAAGGCGTGGTCACCATCACCATCGATGGCAAGCCGCTCGACGCGTTGCCGCCGGACGCCGAATTCAAGGGTCCGCAGCCCATTCCGGTGGCGATCAATATCTCGACCGGCCCCAAATTCACACTCGGCAACATTCGGCTGGAAGGCGACGCGGCTGGCCTGATGGGCGCCGACTATGGCCTGATATCCGGCGGCGACGCCGGCTCCGGCGCGGTGCTCAAGGCCGAAGCATTGGTCGTGCGCACGCTGAAGGAGCAGGGCAGGCCGCTGGCCAAGGTGACGGACCGCCAGATCGTCGCCGACCACGCCACCTCGACGCTGGACGTGACGCTGACGGTCGCCGCCGGCCCGGTCGCAGGCTATGGCGCGACCACGGTGGAAGGCACCGAGAAGGTCGACCGCGACTTCACCGAATACATGACCGGGCTGAAGCGTGGCAGGCAATACTCCCCGCAGGAGATCAGCGATGCGCGCGACAGGCTGCTGGGGCTCGAGGTCTTCAACAGCGTGACGTTCAAGGAAGCCGACAAACTGGACGCCGACGGCAACATCCCGATCGGCGTCCAGGTCAGCGAGCGCAAGCCGCGCTATTTCGGGCTTGGCGGCACGTTTTCGAACACCGAGGGCCTCGGCCTGGAAGGCTATTGGGGACACCGCAACCTGTTTGGTCGCGCCGAGAAGCTGCGCATCGACGGCGCCATCAGCGGCATCGGCAACAACAATCTGTCGGACCTGAACTACAATGCCGGCATCATGTTCGAGAAGCCCGGCGTGATCGGACCGGCCTCGAAGTTCTTTGCCAGCGTGAAAACGGTCTTCGAGCACCCGGACGCGTATGATCATTTCTCGGTCAAGGGCAGCACCGGCCTGTCCTATGAACTCGATAAGAAGCAGACCGTTTCGGCCGAGGTGGCGCTCGACTATTCACGCATCCGCGATGCCTTCGGCAAGCACACTTACCTGATCGCCAGCGTTCCCCTGCAGTATGTCTATGATAACCGGGACAGCCGGCTGAACCCGACCAAGGGCTTCAGGGTGCTGGCCTATGCCGAGCCCAGCTACGACATTCTGAGCGGCGCGGCCTTCCTCAAGCTGAAGGGCGAGGGATCGGCCTATCAGTCGCTGGATACGGCCTCGAAATTCGTCCTGGCCGAACGCGTCTCCGTCGGCTCGATCGTCGGCACGGGGCTTGAGAATGTCCCGGCCGACAGGCGCTTCTATTCCGGCGGCGGCGGCTCGGTGCGGGGCTATGCCTATCAGGGCATCGGTCCCAAGGATTTCACCGGCCAGCCGATCGGAGGCCTGTCCTTCTTCGAGACCTCGGTTGAGATGCGCATCGCCGTCACCGACACGATCGGCATCGTGCCGTTCGTCGATGCCGGCACGGTATCGACCAAATCGGTTCCCAACTTCTCCAACGTCAAGGTCGGCGCCGGCGTCGGCCTGCGCTATGTGACGCCGTTCGGGCCACTGCGCATCGACGCCGCCGTGCCGCTCAACCGCGACCCCAGCGATCCGCATTTCGGCATCTATGCCGGCATCGGACAGGCGTTTTGAGATGAGGACGGTCTGGCGCATCCTTCGCATTGTCCTCTACACGCTGCTGATCGTGGTCGCGGGGGCGATCGGCGCGCTGGTCGTGCTGACCAAGACCGAACGCGGACGCGACAATCTCGCCGGCATCATTTCGCGCCTGGCCTCGAGCGACGACCGCAAGGTCACCGTCAGCGGCATCGACGGCATCTGGTCGGGCGCGCTCAGCGTCGACCATGTCGTGCTGGAGGACCGCGAGGGTGCCTGGTTGGTGGCGCGCAAAGTGGCGGTCGACTGGTCGCCGCTGGCGCTGCTGTCGAAAAACTTCAGCGCCGACCGCATCGCGGCCGACCGCATCGAACTGGCGCGGCTGCCGGTGGCCAGCACCCAACAGCCCGCGCAGAGCGGCACGACGACGCTGCCTGTTTCCATTGATATCAAGCAGATCGACTTGCCCGAAATCGCGCTTGGTCAGGAGCTGGCTGGCAGCGGCATCGCCGAGCTTGCGGCGAAGGGATCGGTCAAGGCCGAAGCCACACCGCTGGCGGTCGAGACGGTGCTCAATGTTACCCGCCATGACGGCAAG
This sequence comes from Mesorhizobium sp. B2-4-14, assembly GCF_006442155.1. Taxonomy (NCBI): domain Bacteria; kingdom Pseudomonadati; phylum Pseudomonadota; class Alphaproteobacteria; order Hyphomicrobiales; family Phyllobacteriaceae; genus Mesorhizobium; species Mesorhizobium sp. B2-4-14. The sequence goes on from NZ_VFVA01000015.1 coordinate 124,171, forward strand.
CAAGGCAAGGTTGACGCCAAAGTCCACTTTGCGCCGGCCGACAACAGGCTTGACCTCGACCTTAAGGCTTCGGAGCCGGCGGGCGGCATCATCGCCAATCTGCTCAAGCTGCCCGATGCGCCGCCCGTCGACATAGTCGCATCAGGCACCGGGCCGCTCGCCAACTGGAACGGCATAGCCACGTTCACCGTCGACGGTGAGATCGTCACTCAATTGACGGGCCGTCACCAGTCCACCGACAAGGGCAGCCATGTCGAGGCCAAGGGTGACGGCGACTTCGCCGGCTTCCTGCCGGAGAATTTGAAGCCCCTGTTTGCCGGCAAGACCAGCTTCGATGTCGCGGGCACCGCCACATCAGCCGGTGGTATCAGCGTCGACCGGGCCAATATCGACAGCGACGCCATGCATGGCACCGCCACCGGCATCGTCGATCCCGCCGGCGCCAGCGATCTCTCTGTCCAACTCGCCGCCAAGGGCCCGCCCGTCGTGGTCAGCGTCGGCAGCGAGGCGCAACCGATCACGCTGGCGATCAAGAACGCCACCGCCCGCGCCTTTGGCGACGGCAAGGCACCGATTATCGACATCGGCGCCTCCTTCGTTTCGATCGTCGCCGGCGGCACCCGGCTCGACGATCTGGCGGCGCAAATCCACTCCGACGGTTTCGACATCCAGAATCGCGCCGGCCCGGTTGCGGTGAAGCTGGAGGCTGGCGGCCTGAAAACCGACGTCGCGACGCTGGCGCCGCTGGTCACCGGCAAGGTCGACGTCGATCTGGCCGGTTCAATCAGCAAGGACGCCATTGCCATTGACCAGGGCACGCTGCGGTCCGATGCGCTCAACGCTTCGCTGACGGCGACAGTGGCGCTTGCCGACCTGTCGATGCAACTCAAGATGAACGCCGACGCCGTGGCGACGGCCTTGCCGCCTCAGATCGCCTCGGTGCTCGGCGGGCGGGTAAAATTCTCGGCTGCCGCGACCCGCGATCCGCAGGGATCGTTCGCCGCCAATTCGATCGAACTCACCTCCGGATCGCTTAGCGCCAGCGGCACCGCCAGCATGCACGGCACGGACATCCAGGCCGACATCAAGGGCAAATTGGGCGACGTTTCGGTGTTGTCGCCGACGGTCGGCGTGCCGGTTGCCGGCGGGGTCGATTTCGCGCTGTCGGCAAGCGGCGCCATGACGGCGCCCGATTTCACGGTATCAGCCGACAGCGACAGCCTGACGGCCTCGGGCCGCACGGTAAAGGCGATCAAGCTGACGGCGAGCGGCAAGGCCGACATATCGAGCCCTTCCGCCACCGTCTCGCTGACCGGCGCCGTCAACGACCAGCCGCTCGACATCAAGGCGGCGCTGGTCACCAGCGAGGGCAAGCGTTCGATCAACGGCTTTCTCGTCTCGCTGGGCGACAACAAGGTGTCTGGCGACCTGGCGCTGGACGACAAATACATGCCTTTGGGCACGCTCACGCTTGCCGCTCCCGCCATCGATCAACTGGCCGCGCTCGCCGGCCAGGCTGTGACCGGCGATATCAACGGCAGCATCGTCTTTGCCAAGGAAGGCGATGCGCCCTCGGTGGCCATTGACGCCAAGAGCACATCGATCGCGCGCGGCGAGGTGACGGCCAAGACGATCGCCGTCAATGCGCTCATCGCAAACTTTCTCAAGGCGCCGGCGATCTCGGGCACCATCAAGGCCGATACGGTCACTTCGGGCACCACCGAAATCAGTGGCATCGGCGTCGATCTGAAGCGCGACGGCGACTGGACCAATTTCACCGGCGGCGCCACCATCGCGGGCATTCCGGCGACCGCTGCCGGGCGGGTGAAGATCGCCGATGGGACCACCAGTGTGGAGATCGCCTCGGGCGAGGCCACGGTTCGCGGCATCAAGACAGCGCTCGCCAAGCCTTCGTCACTGACCATCGCCAATGGTACGACCAACATCGAGAAGCTTGCGCTCGATATTGGCGGCGGCTCGATGACGCTGTCGGGCAGCGCCGGCCAGACGCTCGATCTCGCGGCACAATTCTCGGCGCTGCCGGCGGCCCTTGCCAATGAATTTTCGCCCGGCCTCGATGCCGCGGGCACCCTCAGTGGCATCGCGCAAGTGACCGGAACGCCGGCTGCTCCGGAGGTCCGGTTCAACGCGCAACTCGCCGGTGTCGAATCCAGCCAGACGCGCCAGGCCGGGCTCGGGCCGCTCGCCGTCGATGCGGCGGGTGGCTACACCATGGCCGGCGGTGTGGTCCTCGACCATGCCACGCTCTCCGGCGACAAGATTTCCGGCCAGGCCGCCGGCACCATCAATCCGAACGGAGCCAGCGATTTCGCGCTCGATCTCACCTCGTCCGGCCCCAGCCTGCCGCTGACGGTCGGAAGCCCGGAAAGCCCAGTCAAGATCGAGGTGCGATCATTGTCGGCCAAAATCGCGGGCGAAAGCACGCATACCCGGCTGGACTTTGCCGCGATCCTGCCCTCGGTCACCACCAGCCCGGCGAAAGTGGACGGGCTGTCGCTGGCACTGCACTCGGATGCGTTCGATCTCAAGAACCGGGCCGGGGCGGTTTCCGGCACGGTATCGGTGGACAAGGTCGGTCTCGAGAATGCCACGATCGCGCCGCTGATCGCCGGCAAGGTC
>NZ_VFVA01000016.1:0-126660 GCF_006442155.1 Mesorhizobium sp. B2-4-14
GATCTACACCGAGCGCGGCTCGGAAGGCATCACCATGGGCGCCATGGACGTGCTCTACAGCTACGGCTTCCAGTACGAGAACCCGAAGAAGCCCTATGACATGGAAGGCTTCGTCAATTCGCCCGACGCGATCAAGGGCCTGGAATTCTACAAGGCGCTTTACGACTGCTGCACCCCTCCGGGCGCCTCGAACAGCTACATGGGCGAAGGCGTCGATGCCTTCAAATCCGGCCAGGTGGCGATGCACATGAACTTCGCCTTCACCTGGCCGGGCCTGCAGAAGGACGAAAATGTCGGCGGCGACAAAATAGGCTATTTCGTCAATCCCAAGGGTCCTGGCGGCGCACAGTTCGCCCAGCTCGGCGGCCAGGGCATTTCCGTGGTGTCCTATTCCGACAAGCAGGAATCGGCGCTGAAATACATCAAGTGGTTCGCCAACAAGGACGTGCAGGCCAAGTGGTGGTCGCTCGGCGGCTATTCCTGCCTCAACGCGGTCGTCAAGGACCCGAAATTCCCGTCTAGCCAGCCCTATGCGCAGACCTTCCTCGACTCGATGGCCATCGTGAAGGACTTCTGGGCCGAGCCGAGCTACGCGCCGCTGCTGCAGGCCTCGCAGAAGCGCTTCCACGACTACGTCGTCGCCGGCCAGGGTTCGGCCAAGGACGCACTCGACGGGCTGGTCAAGGACTGGACGCAGATCTTCCAGGACGACGGCAAGATGTAAGCTCCTCCCGAGCTACGCCCAGGGCCGGATGATTTCAGGTCGAATAGACCAGAAATCATCCGCCTCCAGGCCTAAAGAGAGAGCATGATGTCGTTCCAAGACCGCTTCACACTTTTCGCCATCATGCTCGTGGTCCCGTGCCGCTCTTGGCACGAGACGCGGTTCAGATAAATTCCATCACAGAGACGCCCAAGTGACCGAAGCAGGACTGACCATGCTCAATCGGACCGCGGAGACCGTTGCCCGGGCGACCCCGGAACCGTTGGCGCGCAAGGTCCGGGGCATCAGCGACAAGGGCCTCGCCTGGCTGTTCATCTCGCCGACGATCCTGTTGCTGCTCGCCATCAACATCTTCCCGCTGTTCTGGGCGATCTATCTCTCGTTCACCAATTACCGCGCCAACCGGCCGAACGAGGTGGTGAAGAATCTCGGTTTTGCCAACTACCAGCGCATCCTCGGCGACCGGGACGTCTGGATCGCGATGCAGACGACAGCGCATTTCGTGTTCTGGACCATCCTGCTGCAGACGCTGATCGGCTTCACGCTGGCCTGGCTGATCGACCGCAAGTTCCGCGGCCACGCCTTCTGGACGACGCTGATCCTGGTGCCGATGATGCTGTCTCCGGCGGTGGTGGGCAATTTCTGGCGCTTCCTCTATGAGCCGCAGATCGGCCTGTTCTCCTATGTCATCGCGTTCGTCAGCGGCATTCCACCGACAAGCATCCAGATGCTCTCCAATGTGTCGCTGGCGCCGTGGTCGATCATCATCGTCGACACCTGGATGTGGACGCCTTACGTGATGCTGATCTGCCTCGCGGGCCTGCGTTCGATCCCCGAATACATCTATGAGGCGGCCGAGGTCGACCGCGCCTCCAACTGGCGCCAGTTCTGGTCGATCACGCTGCCTATGGCGCTGCCCTTCATCATGCTGGCGGTGCTGTTTCGCGGCATCGAGAACTTCAAGATGTTCGACATGGTCAACCTGCTCACCGGCGGCGGCCCGGGCTCGACCACCGAGGTCGCCTCGATCACGCTGAAGCGGCAGGCCTTCGAGAGCTGGCGAACGGGTTATTCCTCGGCCTTCGCCATCATCCTGTTCGTCGCGGTTTTCGGCCTCGCCAACATCTACGTCAAGGCGCTCAACAAGGTGAAGCAGAGATGAGCCTGACCACAGCCCACTCGGTCGTCGCGCCCTCGGCGAACTCGAAGCGCATCGCAGGCGCGATCATCATCGCCTACGCGCTGATCTCGATCGTGCCGCTCTTGTGGATCTTCGCCACCAGCTTCAAGACGCCGCCGGATTCGATCGCCTATCCGCCCAAGATCGTGTTCCAGCCGAGCATCGAGGGCTACTGCAACCTGTTCACCACGCGGACAAGGCAGACGCCGGAATACATCAACTCGCTCGGACCGGCGACCGGCTTCTGCGACGAGACCGTGCGCAAGCGCAATATGGTGATCGCCGGGCCGTCGAATTTCCTGCCGCGCTTCGTCAATTCGCTGGTCATCGCCTTCGGCTCGACCTTCTGTGCTGTCTTTCTCGGCACGCTGTCGGCCTATGGCTTCTCGCGCTTCAAGGTGCCGCTCGCCGACGACCTCCTGTTCTTCATCCTGTCGACGCGCTTCATGCCGCCGATCGCCGTCGCCATCCCGATCTACCTGATGTATCGCGAGCTCGGCCTGTCGGACACCGCGCTCGGCATGATCCTGCTCTACACGGCGGTCAACGTCTCGCTGGCGGTGTGGCTGCTGAAAGGCTTCATCGACGAGATCCCGCGCGAATATGAAGAAGCGGCGATGATCGACGGCTATACGCGGCTGCAGGCCTTCTGGCGCACCGTGCTGCCGCAGGCGACCACCGGCATTGCGGCCACCGCGATCTTCTGCCTGATCTTCGCCTGGAACGAGTATGCGTTCGCGGCGCTGCTCACCTCCGGCACGGCACAGACCGCGCCGCCCTTCATCCCGACCATCATCGGCGAAGGCGGCCAGGACTGGCCGGCGGTTGCGGCGGGCACGACGATCTTCCTGGTGCCGATCCTGGTTTTCACCATCCTGCTTCGCAAGCAATTGCTGCGCGGCATCACCTTCGGCGCGGTGCGCAAATGAGCATGACCCAATCCGCAAAACGCAAATCGCGCTGGCCGCGCTGGGCCAGGCGCGGCGTGATGGAAAACGTCGCCACGGCGCTCATCGCTATCGGCTTCCTGATGCTGTTCCAGCCCTTCGCGCTGTCGCTCTACACCTATTCCTTCATCACCATGCTTGCCGGCACCGTGATGTTCATCGTCGTCTCGAAATTCCCGGAATAATCATGGCCGAGATCCGCGTCCAACACCTGAGGAAGGCCTTCGGCGACTTCGTCGCCGTGCAGGATTCCAACTTCATCGTCGAGGATGGCGAGTTCTTCGTCATGCTCGGGCCGTCGGGCTGCGGCAAGACGACGACGCTGCGCATGATAGCAGGGCTGGAACTGCCGACCGGCGGCCAGATCCTGCTCGACGGCGAGGACGTCACCATGCTCAGGGCACGCGAGCGCGACATCGCCTTCGTCTTCCAGCTGTTCGCGCTCTATCCGCACATGAATGTGCGCAAGAACATCGGCTTCCCGCTCTTGGCGCAAGGCATGCCGTCGGCCGAAATCCGCACCAGGGTCGAGGAGACGGCGAAGCTGCTGCGCATCGACCATCTGCTCAACAAATCCGTCTCGGGTCTTGCCGGCGGCGACCGACAGCGCGTGGCGCTCGGCCGCGCCATCGTGCGGCGGCCAAAATGCTTCCTGATGGACGAGCCGCTGGGCACGCTCGACACCGAATTCCGCGACCTGATGGTGCATGAACTGCGCGAACTGCACAACCGGATCCACGCCACGACGGTCTATGTCACGCACGACCAGATGGAAGCGATGTCGATGGCCGACAAGATCGCTGTGATGAACCATGGCGTCATCGAACAGTTCGGCACACCTCGGGAGATCTACGACCGGCCGGCGACCATGTTCGTCGCCGACTTCATCGGCTCGCCGCCGATGAACTTCTTGGGCTTTGGCGGCGGGCTTGCCAAGGGCGCGAAGGAAATTGTCGTGCAAGGCGCAAAGGTCGCGGTACCGGAGGTGCGCGAGGATATCGCCCCGGCCGACATGGCGCTTGGCATCCGGCCGGAGCACATCCGCTTCGACGACGCCTCGAAGCTGCGCGGGGCCATCTACGGCACCGAATATCTCGGCACCACGCAGATCGTCGCCGTGGAGACGGCGGACGGCATCATCAAGGCGCGGGTGCCGGCCGAAATCCGGCTGAATGCGGGCGATCATGTCGGCCTGGCCCTGAACAGCGCGCGGCTGTCGCTGTTCGACAAGGGCTCCGGCCGCGCCGTGAAGACGGCGATCCACGACACCGCCTCTCAAGGGAGAGCGCAGCATGGCTGATGTGCGCGTCAAGAACGTGACCAAGAGTTTCGGCGAGCATGTCGCCGTCAACGGTCTCGGCCTGCATATATCAGACGGCGAATTCGTCGTGCTGCTCGGGCCGACCGGAGCCGGCAAGACGACGACGCTGCGGCTTATCGCGGGGCTGGAACGGCCGGATGCCGGCACGATCGAGATCGGCGGCCACGAGGCCACGACGCTGTCGCCGGCCGAGCGCGACACGGCTTTCGTCTTCCAGCAATATTCGCTCTATCCGCATCTGTCAGTGTTCGACAATCTTGCCTTCCCGCTGCGCTCGCCGGCGCGGAAAATGCCGGAAGACCAGATACGCCGGCGGGTCGAGGAGGTGGCGAAGATGGTGCGCATCCATCACAAGCTCGCCAACCGCTCGACCAAATTGTCGGGCGGTGAAATGCAGCGCGTCGCCATCGGCCGCGCGCTGGTGCGCAAGCCGGCCATCTACCTCATGGACGAGCCGCTTTCGTCGCTCGACGCCAAGCTGCGGGCGGACCTGCGGCTCGAATTGAAGCGCATCCAGTCCGAACTCGGCGCCACCATGCTCTACGTCACCCACGACCAGATCGAGGCGATGACGATGGCCGACCGGATCGGCATCCTCGCCGACGGCGTGCTGGTGCAGATCGGTTCGCCAAGGACGATCTATTCGGAGCCGGCGAACCTGCATGTCGCGGCACGACTCGGCCAGCCGGCGATCAACCTTTTGCCCATGGGGCTGTTGCCCGACGGCGGCGCGCCGGCGGGCGCCAAGACGATCGGCGCACGCACCGAGCATCTGGCGATTGAAAAGGCCGTGAATGGCCATGCCGACGGCGTCGTCGACTGGGTCGAGCATCTCGGCGACCAGAACCATCTGCATGTGACGGTGGGGCCGAAGAAGCTGGTGACGCTGACCGATCCAGACACCGATCTGGCCCAAGGCGACAGGGTGGTGATCCGCTACCGCTCGCCGCTCTATTTCGGCGCGGATGGACAAAGGTTGATGTGAACGGTTTCGAGCGTCCCCGCCAAGGGTCGACGCCGGCTTCCGATGGACGATTGCGAATACGGGACGAATTCGATGAAGCACTTTTTCAACCGCAGGGAAACGATCGTCGCCGAGGCGCTGGACGGCCTTTTGTGTACCATCGGCTCGGGCGACCTTGCACGCCTCGACGGCTACCCCGAGATCAAGGTCGTGCTGCGCGCCGGTTGGGACAAGACGAAGGTCAGCGTCATCTCCGGCGGCGGTGCCGGACACGAGCCATCGCACGCCGGCTTTGTCGGCAAGGGCATGCTGACGGCCGCGGTCTCGGGCGAGATCTTTGCCTCTCCGAGCGTCGAAGCGGTGCTGGCGGCCATCCGCGCAGTCACCGGCCCGGCCGGCTGCCTGCTGATCGTCAAGAACTATACCGGCGACCGTCTCAATTTCGGCCTGGCCGCCGAGAAGGCGCGCGCCGAAGGTTTTGCCGTCGAGATGGTGATCGTCGCCGACGATATCGCGCTGCCCGACATCGCCCAGCCGCGCGGCGTCGCCGGCACGCTGTTCGTGCACAAGATTTCGGGCCATCTGTCGGAGGCCGGCCATGATCTGGCTGCGATCGCGGCAGCGGCACGCGCGGCCGCGAAGGACATCGTCTCGCTCGGCATGTCGCTGTCGTCCTGCTCCATCCCTGGACAACCGCACGAAGACAGGTTCGGCGAAAACGACGGCGAGCTCGGTCTCGGCATCCATGGCGAGCCGGGCGTCGAACGCATCGCGGTGCAGAGCGCCGACCGGCTGGTGGCGATCATGGCGGAGCGCCTGGCGGCGCGACTCGATCCGAATGACCCTCATGCCTTGCTGATCAACAATCTCGGTTCGGTGCCGCCGCTTGAAATGTCGCTGATCGCCAATGCGGTGCTTGCCTCGCCGCTCGGTAAGTCCATCAAGCTGGCAATCGGCCCCGGCCCGCTGATGACGGCCCTCAACATGAACGGCTTCTCGCTGTCGCTGATACGGCTTGACGCGGCCCGCGAGGCCGCCCTGCTGGCGCCGGTCGGCCCGCACGCCTGGATGCCGGCAAGGCCGGTCGCCGCACCTGCTGTCGTGCCGATGGCGAAAGCAGCCGGACAGAGTGCGACGCACCTGCCCAGCCAGGACGCCGGCACAAGGCGCCTGATCGTTGCGGTCTGCGAAAGGCTGATCTCGCTCGAAGCGACATTGAACGGGCTGGATGCCAAGGCGGGCGACGGCGACACCGGCTCGACCGTGGCGACCGGCGCGCGCAGTGTGCTTGAGCGGCTTGATAGGCTGCCGCTCGCCAACCCCGCGGCGACGCTCGGCGCGGTGGGCGACATTTTGAGCGCATCGATGGGCGGCTCCAGCGGCGTGCTGCTGTCGATCTTCTTCACGGCGGCGGCGCAGGCCCTCGAAGGCGGCGCTGACATAGCCAAGGCGCTGCTTGCCGGGCTCGAGCGGATGACCTTCTATGGCGGCGCCAAACCGGGCGACCGCACCATGGTCGATGCCCTGGAGCCGGCGCTCAAGGCGCTCGACGGCAGCGGGCTTGGAAGCGCGGCGGCAGCGGCCCGGCGCGGTGCCGAGGCCACGGCGGCCATGGAAAAGGCGAAGGCCGGACGGTCCGCCTATATCGGGACCAAGTTGCAAGGCGTGGTCGACCCCGGCGCTCAGGCCGTGGCCGAGGCGTTCGCGGCCGCCGCCACGCTGCTTGTCACGGCCTGATGCATGCTCCAGTTGTCGAATGACCGTTCTTTCGCTACTGCGGGCAAGGCGCAAACCGGGAATTTGGCCGATATGACGGCATTGAACCTTGCCAGGCTGGTCGCGGCCGCCGCGGATGCGATTGCCGCCCACGCCGAGGAATTGACGGCGCTCGACCAGGCGATCGGCGACGGCGACCACGGGCTGAATATGAAACGCGGCTTCGAGGCCGTGCGGGCCGAGGCCGATCTGTTCGCGGCAAAACCGCTGCCCGACGCGCTGAAGGCGATCGGCACCAAGCTGGTGATGACAGTGGGCGGGGCCTCCGGCCCGCTCTTCGGCACATTGTTCATGGCGCTCGGCAAGGAGATTTCGGCCGACCCCGATCGCGCCAATTTGACGGTGGCCTTCGGCAAGGCGATCGAGGCAGTGGCCGCGCGCGGCAAATCTCAAGTTGGCCAGAAAACCATGCTCGATGTGCTGCAGCCGGTGCATCAGGCCTTGGCCGAGGGAAAGACGGCGGCGGAAATAGCCGACATCGCCGACATCGCCGCCAAGGCGACCGTACCTATGAAAGCGTTGCGCGGCCGCGCCTCGTTCCTCGGCGACCGCTCGATCGGCCATATGGATGCCGGCGCGCGCTCGACCGCGCTGCTGGTGCGTACGGTGGCGGAAACCATCGGGGAGGTTGCCTGATGAGCAATGTCGGGATCGTGATCGTGTCGCATTCGCCGCTGGTCGCGGAGGGCACGGCCGACATGGTACGCCAGATGGTGGGCGACGAAGTGCCGCTTGCATGGTGCGGCGGAAACGGCCATGGCGGGCTCGGCACCAATGTCGAGGCGATCATGGGCGCCATCGACAAAGCCTGGTCGGAAGCCGGCGTCGCCATTCTCGTCGATCTCGGCGGCGCCGAGACCAACAGTGAAATGGCGGTCGAGATGATCGGCGAGCCGCGTGCGCACAAGATCGTCGTCTGCAACGCACCGATCGTCGAGGGGGCGGTGATGGCCGCGACCGAGGCATCCGGCGGCGCCTCCCTGAAAGAGGTGGTGGCGACGGCGCACGAATTGTCGCCGTCGTGAGTGAACAGGAACGTTGAACATATGTCCGCAGCCGCCGAAGCGACCGTCCTGATCACCCATGCGGTGGGCCTGCATGCGCGCCCTTCGGTGAAGTTCACCAAGCTGGCCAAGACCTTTGCCGGCGATGTCGAGATCGCGCTTGCCGCCAACGGGCCGTGGTTCGACGCCAAGAGCATCGTCAAGGTGATGGCGGCCAAGGCGCCGAAGGGCACGTTGCTGCACATCAGGGCCAGGGGTGATGGCGCCATCGATGCCGTCGATGCGCTGGTCGATCTGGTGCGGCGCGACTTCGACGAAGGCGCGGACCATGCCCGCACCGCTTAGGCTCCAAGGCATTTCCGCCTCGGCCGGCTATGCCGAGGGGCCGCTGTTCGACCTCGACCGGCCATCGGCCGTCTACGCAAGCAAAGCCACCGCGGCGGAAGAGAAGGCGTCGCTGACAGCCGCGATCGACAAGGCGGTGAAACGGCTTGCCGCCATGGTCGAAGCCGCAGACAGCGATGCCGCCGGCATACTCGAATTCCACATCGCCATGCTGGAGGACGACGCGCTGAGTGGACCGGCCTTCGCATCGATCGGTTCCGGACAGACAGCCGATACGGCCTGGCGGCAGGCACTCGATAGCGAGATCGCCAGCTATGAAGCCTCCGACCAGGGCTATTTCCGCGCCCGCGCCGCGGACCTGCGCGACATCAGGGACCAGGTGCTGCGTGCCCTGACCGAGGACGGAGGCCGCGCCGCGCCTTCGGGCGCCATTCTGTTCGGCGACGACATCGCGCCAACACGTTTTCTCGAAACCGACTGGACGCACGGCGGCGGCATCGCGCTGAAGGCGGGCAGCACCGCCAGCCATGTCGCCATGCTGGCGCGATCGCGCGGCGTGCCGATGGTGGTCGGGCTGCGCCAATTGGAGGCCAATCTGGCAGGCCTCGCTCTGCTCGACGCCGAGCACGGCAGCATCGTGCTGGCGCCCTCGCCAGCGGAGGTCGCCTCCTTCCGACAATTGTCCTCTTCCTTCACGATTCGCGAAGGCAAGGCACGGACCTTCCTGGCACCGCCGGCGGTAACCAAGGACGGGACGGCGGTGCGCGTGCAGGTCAACATCGCCGGCCCATCCGATGTCGACGCCATCGACATCGCGACCTGTGACGGTGTCGGACTGATGCGCACCGAATTCCTGTTCGGCAAGACCTTGCCGGATGAGGCGACGCAATACCGCGCCTATCGCAAGGTGCTGGAGTGGGCCGGGGAAAAACCTGTGACGATCCGCACCGTCGATGCCGGCGGCGACAAGCCGGTGCCGGGCTTCACCGTCGAGGAAGGCAATCCGTTCCTTGGCCTGCGCGGCATCAGGCTGTCGCTGGCGCGGCTCGACATATTCCGTGTTCAAATCAGGGCATTGCTGCGCGCCGCGCCGCACGGCAATCTCAGGGTCATGTTTCCGATGATCGCCATGGCCGAGGAGTATGAATGCGCGGCTGCCTTGTTCGCCGAAGAACAGGCGGCGCTTGCCGCGCGCGGCGTCACGCAGCAGATGCCGCCGCTCGGCATCATGGTCGAGGTGCCGTCGGTGGCCATCGCGCCGGAGGCGTTCGCCAATGTCGCCTTCTTGTCCATCGGCTCCAACGACCTGACGCAATATGTGATGGCGGCGGCGCGCGACAATGCAGCGGTCGCGCATCTCAATTCCGTCCGTCATCCTGCCGTCCTGCGGCTGATCGGCTTGATCACGGCCTTCGGACGGGAAAACGGCATTCCCGTCAGCCTGTGCGGCGATGCCGGCGGCGATCCGGCGTCGATCCCATCGCTGCTGGAAGCCGGCCTGCGCGACCTTTCCGTCGCGCCGGCGCAACTCGCCATGGCCAAGGCGGCCATATCGGACATTTCGGTCTAGGCGCGGCTGACATGGTCGACAACATACCCGAACCCGGTCCCGAAGCGGCGATCCGCGCCTACAAGACGATCCTGTCGCAGGTCATCGACCAGCGCCCGTCCGGCATGCGCCAGCGCCTTGCCGACGCGCTCGGCAAGCACCGCAGCTTCGTCACGCAGATTTCGAGCCCGGCCTATTCGGTCCCCATCCCCTCAAAGCATCTGCCTTCGATCTTTTCCGTCTGCCATTTCAGCCCGGCCGAGCGCGATCAGTTCCTTGCCGCCTACCATCAGGCACATCCGGGAAAAATGTCGATCGCGGCGGGCATGCGCAAGACACGGCATGTGTCGCTCGTCGTGCCCGATTTCGGCGACGACAAGCAGAATGCGGCGCTCGACCGGGCGATCAACGAATTCATCCAGAAGATCACCAGCATCGCCGGCAAGGGTGGCGGCTGACCGTTTCTTGCCGAGCTGTTTGGGAGGACGCCATGAAGAAATTTATGAACGCGGTGGACACGGTGCTGACCGAGAGCCTCGACGGTTTCGCGGCCGCCCATGCCGATATACTGGTGCTTGGCGAGGAGCACAAATTCATTCGCCGTCGGAGCTTGCGGCCTGGCAAGGTGGCGCTGATCTCCGGAGGTGGCTCGGGCCACGAGCCGCTGCATGGCGGCTTTGTCGGCCATGGCATGCTGGATGCCGCCTGCCCCGGCCAGGTGTTCACCTCGCCGACGCCGGACCAGATGCTGGCGGCGGCGCAGGCCGTCGACACCGGCGCCGGCTGCCTGTTCATCGTCAAGAATTATGAGGGCGACGTGATGAACTTCGACATGGCGGCCGAAATGTCGGAAGGCGTCCTGCAGGTAGTGACCAATGACGACGTGGCCGTCGAGAATTCATCCTACACGACCGGCCGGCGCGGCGTCGCCGGCACGCTGGTGGTGGAAAAGATCGTCGGCGCGGCCGCCGAGCATGGCCTGGCCCTCCCGGTGCTGAAGACGCTGGGCGAGCGCGTCAATGCCGCGACCCGCTCGATGGGCGTGGCGCTCACCAGTGGCACGGTGCCAGCCGCGGGCAAGCCGACCTTCGACATCGGCGATGGCGAGATGGAGTTCGGCGTCGGCATCCATGGCGAGCCCGGCCGGCGACGCGACAAGTTGAAAAGCGCCGATGCGATCGCCGAGGAAATCTGCGCCGCTATTCTGGGCGATCTCGGCGACAGGGGCAAAGGTCCGGCGCTGCTGTTTATCAACGGCTTCGGCGGCACGCCGCTGATGGAACTCTATCTGATGTACAACAGCGCGCGCCGGATATTCGAGAGCCACGGCGTCACGATAACCCGCTCGTTGGTCGGCAGCTATGTCACCTCGCTCGACATGGCCGGCTGCTCGATCACGCTGACCATGCTCGATGATGAGATGACAGGCTGGTGGGACGCGCCCGTCCATACGGCGGCGCTGCGCTGGGGCATGTAAGACTGGCCTCAGACATGCATTTCTGCGACCATCGTGCACAACCCAATTAACCCAATTATCTGCAACATTGTCCGGCTTGATCCTGCCACCCCTGACACCCGCCGACGAAAAACTGTTGCTGCGCTTCGCCGATCCGGAGTCCACGGCGGTCGACGATAATCTGTCGGCAAAAGCTCTGTCGGCACTGCTCGACAATGCTGAATTCCACGGCGTTCTGCCGATCATGCTGCGCAAGCTCAGGGAACGTGGCGACGTCCATTTGCCTGATGACCCTGCCTTGCAGCTGAAGCTGTCGGGGCTGCGTGATCAGGCAACGATTGCCACCGGCCAGTCGATGCTGCTGCAGTACCATGGCGACCGCATCATGAAGGGGTTGGCGGCGGAAGGCATTCCGGCGCGGATCGTCAAGGGGCCGGTCTTCGCGCGAAAACTCTACCGCAACATATCCGACCGGCCGTTCACCGACATCGACATTCTCGTCGAGCCCGGCAACCTTGCGCGGGCAAACCAGGTGATCGCGGCCAGCGGCTTCGAGCTTGGCAGCGACGAAGCCGAATCCTACCAGTTGCAGGAGTTCAAATGGCTGGAAAAGGGGAATTCCAGCCTGCTGATCGAACTGCATGGCGACCTTGTGCACGACACCGGCATGCGGCGGCGCCTGTCGCTGGGCTTCCGCGAATTGGGCACCATCGACGGCGGGGCGAAGGACACGCCGGCAGCCCTTTTGACGATCGCCGTCGTGCACGCCGCCGGCGGCCACAAATTCCACCGGCTGCAGCTTTGTGTCGACGTGCTGCAAGGGGTGCGGGCACTCGGCTCGCCCGAATCGGAAATCCGCCTGCTGAAGTCTGCGCGCATGACCGGCATCGAACTCGAACTGGCGATCGTGCTCGACGTCACCGGCCGATTGTTCGGCGAGGCCCGCGCGCTTGAACTCGCCGGGCGGATCAAGCCTGACCTCTCGATACGGCTGGCCAGGCGGCTGATCACGACGAACACGCTGCTCAGGGTGAATTCCCGGGAAAAGATCGGCTCACGCCTGCGCCGCGACGCCTTTCGCTGGATCCAGCGGCTGGCTAAGGCCAGGGCGGTTCCAGGAAAAGCGTGAAGCGTCTTCCGTTGCATCAAGACAAGAAGTCTTCCGCCGCTGAATGGCCGTCAATCGGTTGAGGTCAGCGTCGCGTTGATCAGCGCCGCCGCGTCGGCAGGGCGTGCGCCGACTTCCAGGGTGAAGGTCGGCACCGAGGAGACCAGCTTGCCGATCGTCGCCAGCCGGCGCTTCTGCAACGGCAACAGGCCGGTCATGCCAGTGCGGACATTGTCCATCGCCAGCGCCACCATCGCGTCGGTCCGGACCATGGGCACGAGCCGGGTCTCGCTGTTTGCGGACCGTGCAAGGTGCACGAGAGCTGCCACAGGCCTGGCGGCAGGACTTTCGATTCGTATGATCCCGCTCAGCCGCTCCAGCGAGACGGCCTGTTCGCCGTTGCGGTCCCATGACGGACCAAGGCATGGTGACACAAGCGGGATAATTTCGGCGGTCTTCTGGTGGATCTTGACGTGGCGCGGCAGCCCCCAGGCCACAGGCATGACCGAAGCCACGTTCAGGACCATGGCGTCGTCGGAGCAGAGGCCTAAGCCTTGCGTCGCCAGCGCCAGCGACGTGGTGGTCTTGCCCGTGCCGCTCGGCGCGTGGATCAGCACGACAGCGTCACGATCGGGCAGCGTCAGGCCGGCGGTGTGCAGCATATGCTGGCCGCCAGCGTCGAGCGCGGCGTCCAGCACCAGCATCGACGGTGTCCAGGCTGCCTTCGTCCCAAGGCGGACCCGGAGTTTCGCCCAGCCCTCCTCATCATTCATCGCCACAGTCTGGCGTCCTGGAAAGACGAGATGGACCGTCGAGCCATCGGCGACCATCCGGCAATAGCCGTCTTCCGGTATCTCGCCTTCAAAGACGAGCGACCCCACCGGCTCTTCCTCCAGAACGTCCGTCTCGGCAATATCGAGGCGAAAATCCGGCTCGACGGAATCTGCTACGCGCAGGCTGGCGAGCATTCTGTCGAAGTCCCGCCCCAATTCGGGCCGGTCGGCCGATATGCCGAGAACCTGGCCGTTGAGGCCGTAGCATGCAAAAAGTCTGGTCAAGCGGGACGCACCCTTGTGGCATCGGCATGGTGGCGATAGATCTCGACCATGCCGGGAAGGCTGTCACTGACAACCGGTTTGCCATCGAGGCAGACCCAGCAATGCGCCGACAAGTGCTGCGCCTTCAGCGACTTCGGATCGACGCCGAAACGCAGCTCCGGATCGAAGCCGGCAAGGCGCAGGAAACGATGGCCAAGCAGGCCCTCGCGCAGGCATCTGCGGTCGCGCATCAGCCAGGGATGGCGCACGGCGCGGTTGACGCGGGCGACGATGTAGGCGGCCGGCAGGCCGCGATAGGGTGTCGGCGAGGCGAGCGGCGCCCATTTTAGCACCTCCTCGAAACTGCGGTTGGCGATGAGGACCGGCATCAGCCGCGCGCTTGCCCAGAGATGGCAGCGAAACAAAGCACGCAGGAGCGGACCGTCGGCCATCAGTTGCGTCTCTCCATCAGGCGCCCGGGGCGGCGAGGATACCTTCCGAGACCAGATCGGTGGCCAGTGCGGCCATGTCCTCGTCGAGCGTATCCTTGCCGACCTCGAACTCCTCGCAAAGCAGGCCGACGATCTGGTCAAGGCTGCGCGCGCCATCGACCTTGTCGAGAAAGGCTTCGGTCGTACCGTTGCAGGTGTAGAGTTGTCCGCTGCGCGCCAGAAGCACGACGGCCCCATCGCCGACATGCTGGACCGAGGCGTCGTCCGCCAGCCGCAAAACCGTCCCAGAAACAATTTCCATCACCAACCCCAAAAAGCCATGCAAAGCCCGAAATGAGATAGCGCGGTGATGGGGTGCTGTCTATCAGCCGGGGGAGGTAGTCCATGCCGGTCTGCGTTTTGCAGGCGACCACCGGTGGCGCATGCGCTCCCCTCAATGCCGTACTTCACGACTGTGGGCGTCTCCGCTCAGGACGAGACCATCTCGGACGAAAATCGGGGAAGACATCGCCGGAAAAAACAGCATAGGCTATCACAAAGACGGCAAATCGATCCTGGGGAGGATGTGGATGGCTTCACGCTATCACGAGGTCTATGACGGCTGGAAACGCGACCCGGAAAAATTCTGGGTGGACGCGGCCGTCGCCATCGATTGGTACTCGCCCTGGGACAAGGTGTTCGATGCCACGGCCGGCGTCTACGGGCGCTGGTTCACCGGCGCGACCTGCAACACCTGCTACAACGCCATCGACCGCCATGTCGCCGGCGGACGCGCCGATCAGATCGCGCTGATCCATGACAGCGCCATCACCGGAACGGTGAAGAAATTCACCTATGCCGAGCTCAAGCGTGAAGTGGTGGCGCTGACCTCGGTGCTGAAGAATCGCGGCATCGGCAAGGGCGACCGTGTCATCATCTACATGCCCATGGTGGCGGAGGCGGCTATCGCCATGCTCGCCTGCGCCCGGATCGGCGCGGTGCATTCGGTCGTCTTCGGCGGCTTTGCCTCGCATGAGCTTGCCACCCGCATCAATGACGCCAGGCCCAAGCTGATCATCTCCGCCTCCTGCGGCCTTGAGCCGGGCCGGGTCGTGGCCTACAAGCCGCTGCTCGACAGAGCGATCGAGATGTCCCGCCACAAGCCGGACGCCTGCCTGATCCTGCAGCGCGGCCAGTTGCGCTGCGATCTGAAGGACTATTTCGACATCGACTACGCCGACGCCGTCGCCCGCGAACGGGCGGCCGGCGCCAATGTCGACTGCGTGCCGGTGCTCGCCACCGATCCGCTCTACATCATCTACACGTCAGGCACGACCGGCCAGCCCAAGGGCATCGTGCGCGACAATGGCGGCCACATGGTCGCGCTGAAATGGACGATGGAGAACGAATTCGGGGTCAAGCCGGGCGAGGTGTTCTGGGCGGCGTCCGATGTCGGCTGGGTGGTCGGCCATTCCTACATCGTCTACGGACCGCTGCTGCATGGCTGCACTAGCATCCTGTTCGAAGGCAAACCGATCGGCACGCCCGACGCCGGCACCTATTGGCGCGTCATTGCCGAACACGGCGCCGTCGCGCTGTTCACCGCGCCGACGGCGTTCCGCGCCATCAAGGGACAGGACCCCAAGGGCGAGTTCGTTCCCAAATACGATCTGTCGAAATTCCGCACACTGTTCCTCGCCGGCGAGCGCGCCGACCCCGAAACCATCAAATGGGCGGAGCAGAAATTGAACGTGCCCGTCGTCGATCATTGGTGGCAGACGGAGACCGGATCGCCGATGACGATCAACCCGGCGGGGCTCGGCCTGCTGCCGGTGAAATACGGCTCGCCCGGCGTGCCGATGCCCGGCTACGACATCCGGGTGCTCGACGACGCCGGCCACGAAGTGCCGCGCGGCACGCTGGGCAATGTCGTGGTCAAGCTGCCATTGCCGGCCGGCTGCCTGCCGACCTTGTGGAACGCCGATGCCCGCTTCCGCCAAGCCTATCTCGACGAGTTCCCCGGCTTCTACAAGACGGCCGATGCCGGCATGATCGACGACGATGGCTACCTCTATGTGATGGCCCGCACCGACGACATCATCAATGTCGCCGGCCACCGGCTGTCGACCGGCGCCATGGAAGAGGTGCTGGCCGCCCATCCCGATGTCGCCGAATGCGCTGTCGTCGGCATTGCCGATGCCATGAAAGGCCAGGTGCCGCTCGGCTTCGTGGTGTTGAACGCCGGTGTCGCGCGCGACGGGGAAGCCATCGAGCAGGAGGTGGTCGCGCTGGTGCGCGAACGCATCGGCCCGGTCGCCGCCTTCAAGACCGTGGTGATGATCAAGCGCCTGCCCAAGACGCGGTCGGGAAAGATCCTGCGCGGCACCATGCAGAAGATCGCCGACAAGGAAGAGTGGGCCATGCCAGCGACCATCGACGACCCTGTCATCCTGGACGAGATCACCGCCGCCCTGAAGGAACGCGGGATCGGGGTTTGAAGTGCCCCGTTGGTGGCCGATGAGAGCCTACCTTGTTCGGCAGGCAGTACCTTTTTGTGTATCGTGCACCGGCCTCTTGGCACTATCCCGCCTCATACGCGATGGCAGGCAGCCATTTTGCGTGCACGACTGCCGGCTTGATATCGAGAGCCGCCGCATGGACCCGTTTCAGGATCGCCGACAAGGAGGACCGGCTGATCTTCGATGAACTCGATTGCGCCTAGAGCGGTTCAGCGTTTGATAGAATCGTTGATCCGCTCTAACTCTTTGTTATTACGCAATTCCGGACGGAAAACCGCTACGCACTTTTCCTGCAATTGCTCTAAAAGCGCACATATCCCGGGGACGCCGCTATCTCGCGAATTATTCGGGCGGGATTTCCGGCAACCAGGCTGTGCGGGGGGACACTTTTGGTGACCACGGACCCGGCTCCGATCACGCTATGGTCGCCGATTTCAACTCCAGGCAGAATTATCGAATTGCGGCCGATCCACACATTGTCGCCGATCACGACGGCTTTCATTTTGACGCCGGCGCCTTCATCGATCTCGTGATAGTTCGAATCTTGAATGACGACGCAATCGCCGACAAGGCAGTTCTTCCCGATGCTCACCGCTGTCGAAACGTCGATCATCACGCCGCTGTTTATGAATGATCTGGAGCCGATGGACAGTCTTGCATTGCCGAGCACATGGAACCAGGAACGGGATCCGAAACCCCGGAATGAAACCAGGGAACCGAGCTCGATAGCGCCCTTTCCTGCTATACGCGGCGAGACGCCGAGGACCGAAACGCGATCGGCTATTTTTATGCCCCTGGTGCGCCAAAGGAAGGTAAAGATCCTACCTTTGATAAACCTTCGGACACGATAGATATTCACGACGACACCCCTTCCGAGCCGCATTGATCGTTATGCGGACACAGACATCCGGCTGCCCTCCGCAGCCAGGTGAATGCAATGGAACGAACAGCCTTTGCAGGACGGCCCGCTAGAGCGGCCCGGCGTTTGATGGAATCGTTGATCCGCCCTAAGTCTTTGTTATTACGCAACTCGAGACGGAAAACCGTTACGCACTTTTCCTGGAATGCTCGATGCGACCAACGCCTACTGGCTGGCCAGAGGCGCCAGCTTGACCTTGATGACGTCGCCGGGCAGCACGGGTGTGTCTTCCTTCGCCGCGATCTCGCTGGTCTTGCCGTCGACGACCCGCACCAGCGCGTAGAGCAGGCTGGGCTCTTCGCTGGTATCAGCGGCCGCCCTGGTGGCTGGATCGGTTGCCTGGGCGATCAGGCCCTTCTGCATGTTCACCTTCAGCGCGGCCTCATTGAGGTCGGCTTCGGTCTGCTGCCGGTTGGCGGCGAGACTCGAACTCAAGGTGTTCTGGGCATCGATGGCGTCCTGCGTCGCCTTGCTGATCGCCTGCTTGGCGGTGAGGATGGCCGTTTCGTAGTCCAGGATCTTGCCCTGCAGGTCGGTGACGGACTGCTGCGAATCCAGAAGTCGCGCGTTGGCGACCAGACCCTTCTGCGCCAGCGGACCGATGCTGGCGAGTTGCTGCTGCGCCAGGTCGACCTGCTTCTGCTGGTTGACGATCTTCTTCTGCAGGGATTCGATCTCGGCCTGCAGAACCCCTTTGAGATCGTCGAGCGCCTCGAGCTTCAGCTTAAGCGCTTTCTGGTCCGAGGTCAGGATCGTCATCTCGTCGGCGACGATGGCCGGCAGCCGCGGATCGCCCTCGACCTCTTTTGGAACGTCGAAACTCGTCTTGCCGGCCATATCGGCGTCGATGCGGGCGCGCTTGACGATCAGCCTGATGCGCTGGTCGTCAGAAATGTCGAAGCCGCCCTTGGCGGTGACCAGGTCCTTGCCGAGTTGAGGCCCGTAGTCTGTGTTGCGCCTGATGCCGCCGGCGACGCTGATCGCCTTCAGCACCGTAAGGTCGGGCACATAGGGAAACTGACCGGGGTTCTGCACCTCGCCTGAAATATAGAATGGCCGGAACTGTGCCATTTCAACCGAGGCTTCAGGCCTGTCCGACAAAGCGAGCTTGTGCTGCAGCGCCTCGCCGATCGCTGCCGCGACTTGCGCCGTGGTCTTGCCGGCCGCCGGCAATTCGCCGACGAACGGCACGGACAGGGTACCGGCCGGGCCGACCGTGTATTGGCCGTTGACCGACGACCAGTCGCGGAACGTACTTTCGACGGTCTGCCATTCGGCGATGCGGATGGTGAGCTTGTCCTGCGAGCCGAGGTGGTATTCGTCGGCGGCGGCCATCGGCGGAAAAGCGAGCGATGCCGCAAGGCAGGCCATAAGCAGCGAGCGGCCGCAAAACGGGCCGCTGCCAAAGGCTTCCGATATGTCTTTTTTCAACTGTGCGTTCCGATCCGTTTTAGCCCCATCGCCCGATGAGCTTGCCGCCGGATGCCTGGCACCGGTGGCCGGTCAGTAAGAGCCGCGCGACATCCAGACGGCCGGCACGGTCTTGATGATGATGCGCACGTCCCCGAACAGCGACCAGTTCTCGACATAGTGACGGTCGAACGCGACGCGGCTGTCATAGGAGACGTCGTTGCGGCCGCTGACCTGCCACAGGCCAGTCAGGCCGGGCCGGGACTTCAGATAGTACACGGCGGCGCTGCCGTAGATCTCCAACTCGTCGCGTACCACCGGACGAGGCCCGACAAGGCTCATGTCGCCCTGAAGGATGTTGATGATCTGGGGGAGTTCATCGAGGCTGAGCTTCCTCAAGACCGCTCCGACACGGGTGACGCGCGGATCGTTCTTCAGCTTGCGGGTGGCCATCCACTCCGCGTTGGCTTCCGGATTGGTGGCTAGATAGGCGGCCAACACCTTGTCGCCGTCCGGAACCATGGTGCGGAATTTCAGGCACGGAAAGATTCGACCGCCGCGCCCGATTCGCCTGTGGCCGTAGAAAATCGATCCACCGTCGGAAAACTTGACCAGCAACGCTATCATGATGAACAGCGGGCTGAGCGCGATCAGGCCGGCCAGCGAACCCACAATATCGAAACTGCGTTTGATAAGGCCGCCGATCGGCGGCGGAAAATCGGTGCCAGCCTGCGAAAAGTCCGCCGTGGCCGACTTGGCAATGTCCCTCATGCCGATACTCCATGCGTTGAACGAATGGTTTACCGCACGATATCAAAAAAATGCTGCAGCGCAACACACAATTTCCCAGCCCCTTGAAATAGTCTCGTCATGAATTGACTAAATAATAAGCTTGGGCAGCAAACTTTTCAGGATGTTGAGCAAATTTGTGACAATAAAATGGCAACTAGAAAAAATGCCGACCTTTCTGGGGCGATTTTGAGGCGGGGCGTTCCCCCTGGCCTCCAACGGGGCATATTAGTGCTTTATAAAGGTGCGAAGTTCCGGAATATTAACATAAAATACTGCTTAATATTGTAGATTGTACTGAAATAGGCCTGTGGGCCTAGATCGTTTGAAATGCCTGTGTGTGCGTTGCAACACGAGCGAGTCAATCGTATCGGCTCAATCAAAAATATGTGCGGTTGCCCTTGCCGCCTCCTGCCCGCCTTAATAGAATTGCAAATTATACCTGTCAGAGTGGCGACAGGTTGAAAGGCCGGAAGCAACCGGTCGGCAGCGGGCAGCTTAACAAGCCCGCATAACAAGGGACGGCGCTCGGGTAGGGCAATCGTTGGATATAACCCGAGCCGGTTTATGGGCTGTTGGGTATGTCGCTTCCAAAATTCATCATTGGGATGATTTTCGCGCTGGCAATCATCGTTGGCTGGTCCTGGATCGATAGCGCTTCGCTGGGTACGACCCTGCTGCGCGTCATCATCTGCGCCGTGATCATCCAGGCCGGCTACTTCGTCCTTGTCTATGCCATGATCGCCAGGAGCGCGCCGACGCCGGCGGACAGGCTGCGCGAGGCCGAAAGAAAGCTCAGTGCGCCGGACGTGGCTGAAAGCGAAAAGCTTGGCAGCGCACGGCGAAGCCTGCACTGATCCAGCAATATCGCCAAATCCCAGGGATATATCCGCCCTCAGGCCACATTGGCGGATTCGGGTTCCGATTGTTCTCCAGACAGCATCCTGGATAGCCGGCTCCCCGGCTTTGCCTTCAGCCGCTGATATTGCCCGACTTCCACGACACGGCCGTCCTCCATCGCCACCACCCAGTCGGCGAAGGCGATCATCGACGGCCGGTGGGCGATGGTCAGGATGGTCATCGCGCCGCGCAATCCGTCGATCGACCTGGCGATCAGCGACTGGTTCTGCCAGTCGAGCGCGCTGGTCGCCTCGTCGAGGATGAGCAGCGACGGCTTGCGCAGCAGTGCACGCGCCAGCGCGATGCGCTGGCGCTCGCCGCCGGAGAGGCGCACGCCACGGTCGCCGACCACCGTATCGAGCCTGTGGTCGAGCCGTTCGACGAATTCACCGGCGTGCGCGGCGCGCAGCGCGCTCCATAAATCGTCGTCGCTCGCCTGCGGCGCAGCGAGACGCAGGTTCTGCGCGATCGTATCGTGCAGCAGGAACACGTCCTGCGGCACATAGGCCACCTGATCGCGCCAGCGGCGGCGATTGGCGGCATCGATCTCGACGCCGTCGACGACGATCTTGCCGGCGCTCGGCTCGAGCAGGCCGAGCAGCATGTCGGCGATCGTGCTCTTGCCGGATCCCGACGGACCGATCAGGGCGGTGACCTTGCCGGCGGGAAGGCCAAACGTGATGTCGCTCACCACCGCCTTGCCGGCGCTATCGTCATAGAAGAAGGAGACACCTCGAATGTTCAGTCCGGTATCCAGCGACAGCTTGCCACCATCCTTGGATCCGACATGGCCCGGTTCACGCTCTGCATCGAAACGTGCCTGCAGGCTGCGCATCGCCGTATAGGCGGGCAGGTTGATCAGCACCTGCTGGGCCTGTGTCTGCATGTCCATGAAGCGCGGCGCGATGCGCATGAAGACAAGCAACAGCACGACAATCTCGGCCAGCGACAGGTTGAAGCGGACCAGCGCTACATAGATGAACAGGCTCAAGCCCACCACGCTCGCCACCTGGAACACGGCGGTACCGATCGAGCTGTTGCGCACGTAGTCGATGTTGTCGGCCTTCATCTTTTCGAGCGTTGCCTGCAACTGGGCGAAATAGCTCGCTTCGACATTCAGGCTCTTGGCCACCTTGATGCCGCCGAGGAATTCCGAGACCGTCCGGTACTGATCCTGGCGATTGGCTGTCAGAACCCTGCCGAAAGCGGTGGCGCGCGAGCGGAACGGCTGCAGCGCGACGAACATCAGGATACCGATGACCACGGCAAACAGCGTCATCACCGGCGAGATGAACACGGAGACCACGAGATAGCCGGTCAGAAGCATGGCGATCTGCACCAGCATCAGCAGCGAGAAGGCCGCCCCCTGGACACGGTCTATGTCGCCGGTCAGGGCATGGTCGAGGTCGGAGCTGCGCATGCGCGTGAACACGCCCCAGCGCGCCTTGCCGATGCTCTCGAACAGGTTCATGCGCAAACGGTTGATGAAATCGAAGAGAAGCCTGGCCATGTAGACCGACTTGAAGCGGTTGAATGCTGCCTGCACAGCAACGAGCCCAACCAGCGCGCACAGCACCGTCGTCAGTTGCAAGGTTCCGCCAGGCACCAGCCAGCGCACGACATCAATATTCGGCAGCCGGACCGCGAAATCCTGGTCGGCGCGACCGACAAGGTGGAGTAGCGGCACAAGCAGCAGGATCGAAATGCCTTCCGTCAGGCTGCCAAGGATCAGGAACAGCAGCGCCGTCCAGGTGCGCCGCCCGCCGATCTGGGCGATGACAGCGCCGAACGCGGCGATATCGCGAAACAGCGACAGGCGAAGGATTGAGGACTTCGACATGTTTGCGCTCACGGCTGCCGGCGGCCAGCCTTCGGATCCCCTGCCGCCAGATCTGTTTCGATCAACTCCACGGCCTCGCCGATCCTGTCGAGCCCGGTCGGGAGTTCCAGCCGGCAGACGCCGGTATGGTTGGCAATTCCTGAACAGTGGCGAAAATGCACCGCCGCCAAGTCGCCTGACAGCGCGGCACGACCAAATCGCGTCACGTAGGAAAATTTGATGATGGCCGGCAAGGCGGCAATGCCTGGCAAGGGCGCGATCTCGGCCGTTTGGCCGCGCTCCAGAACATAGATCCTGGCCACCGGCACCGTGTCACCGGAAAAGGCGCCGTGCAGGCGATGCTGCATCTTCTCGATAGCCGGATGCACTTGCGGCCGCACCTCCGCTTGCCCCAGCGAAATCGCGGCCGCGGCGTCGGCGGCAAGCTTGATCTGCGGAAATCCCGGCACGATCATCGGCTCGTCCGAGTTGGCGAGATCGAGCGCCACGATGTCGTCGGTGAGCAGTTGGTGACCAGCCCTGATCAGCGCGCTTGCCGTCGTCGACTTGCCGGCGCCCTTGTCGCCCATGAAGATCGCGCCCTTGCCGGCCACCGCAATGGCGCTGGCATGCAGGACGAGCAGGCCGCGCCGGTGCAGCAACAGCGCCATCACCGGTCCGAGCAGGGGAAACGCGAGCAGCGCGTCGTCGGCGCCGGGCGCCGGTTCGACATCGATGCGGCAGCCGTCGCTGATCATGAAGGCGCCGACCGCATGCCAGGCCAGATATTGCCGCTCCGGCTCGAAGCGGAAGATCGTCGCGGCCTCGGGTGAGGGCTTCGGCATATCGATCGTGCCGATGGCGATCAGGATATCCGCCACCGCTGGCCCCGCCCGCTCCAGCTCGGGCAAAGCAACATCGGACGCAACGGTCAGGCCATAGGCCCGGTAGTAACGCCGCTCTCTGACCATCCCGGCATGCGCCGGCGGATGATCAGGATATGCGGCAAGCGGCTGGTTGCGGGGCATCATGCTGGGCTCCCGCCGGGCTGGACCTGCCGCAGCCATAGCGACAGCGAAGCCGAACGCCAGACATACTGGACGTCGAGCGCCGCCGCCCGATCCGGCTGGCTGAGCAGCCGCGCACAGGCGGCCTTCACCTGCGGCAGGTTGACGTAGGGCGCGATGCGGCCGGCATCCGAGACCAGCAGTTGCTCCAGGAGGTCGCGGTGGTTGCGCACCATGCCGTTGACCAGATTGGCGGTGAAATCGATCTTGTCGCGCCGCCACTGGACTGCCGCCGGCAGGATGCCTTCCATGGCCCGGCGCAGCACATAGCGGCCAAAGCCGTGGCTGAGCTTCTCCTCGCCCGGCAGCGCCAGGCAGAATTCGACCAGCGGCTTGTCCCAGAACGGGTAGCGCGGCTCGATGCCGAAATTGGCCGCGGCCTTGTCGAGAACCTCGAAAGAATGCGGGACATAGCCATTTAACAGGATCCAGCGATGGCTGAGCGCGTCGCTGGCCTGGACACTTGGCGGCATGTAGCCGGCCCGGTGAAACCGGTCGACAAGCTCGGTTCGTTTGGCCAGGTCCGGGTTGATCAGGTCGCGCCAGCTTCGGCCGCGCGGCGTTGCGGAGGCCCCGCGTATCTTGTTCAGGGCGCGGTTCGCCAGATGTCTCAGCCGGGCAATGCGCCAGGCCGGCCCGTAAATGGTCAGGAACTGGAAATAGAGAGCAAGCGTGCTGTTGCCATAGGTGTTCGAGGCGCTGCGGACCTCGCGCCAAAGGTCCAGCCATCGGCCGGTATTGGCAAGCTCGTGCAGATGGCCATGTCCCTGTGAAACGACCTCGTCGCCGCCGTGCCCGTCGAGCAGCACCTTGATGCCCTTGGCGCCCGCCGTCCGGTAGATGCCACGGGTCAGCGTCAGGCCCGGCGCCAGGAAGGTGCCTTCCTGCTCTTCCAGCACCCGTTCGAATTCAGCGAAGGGTGCGTAATTGTCGACGGGGATCAGCGTCGGGTCGGCCTTCTGCTGGTCCAGCACGGCATCGATGAAAGGGCGCTCGTCCATCGACGAGCCCTTCTCGAAAATCAGCGAGAAGGTCGGCAACTTCGATTTCCGCTCGGCGGCGTTCTGCAGGCCTGCCACGCAGGCGATCGAGGAGGAATCGAGACCACCGCTCAGCATCGCGCCGACCGACTGACTTCCGCGCATGCGGTTGCGCACCGATTGCGAGAACAGATGGGCGAACTCCTCCGCGGCGTCGGACCGGAGCGCGCGCGGCGATGGCTCGATCTGCCAGTACCGGCGCATCACCACTTGCTGCGCGGTGACGGTGAGGCTGTGACGCGCCGGCAGGCTGAAGATGTCGCTGTAGGGCGTTGATTGCGGGTCGTCGGGAAGCCCGGCCAGGAAACCCGAAATCCGATGCTCGCTGAGACGCGCACCGACCCCGTCCAGGCCAAGTATCGGCCCAATCTCGGAAGCGAAGGCAAAGCGGCGTTCGGTTGCGTGATAGTAGAATGGCTTGACCCCGAAATGGTCGCGCGCGCAAAACAACAGCCGCCGCTCGGCATCCCACACCGCGAAAGCGAAATCGCCTTGCAGATGCACCGGGCAGGCTTCGCCCCAGCGCAGATAGGCCTGCATCAGCAACACGGCGTCGGCGACCGACCTGTCCCTGACGCCGAGTCTCGCCATCAGCTCGTCGCGATTGTCCAGCCGGCAATCCGCGGTGATGGCGAGCTTGCCGCCGGCCAGGGTCAGCGGGCCTGGGCCGGATTCACCGGTGGTGTTTAACCAGGCGTGGCCAAGCGCGATGCCGGTGTCCAGCCACCACGAATTTCCGTCGGGGCCACGATGGCGCATGCGTGTCAGCATCTGCTGGATGTCGGTCGCCGCGTCCGTCGGCGCGGGTTCCTGTCGCAGCAGGATTCCGGCCACGCCGCTCATCGGCTGCCGTGATCGACCAGATGGGCGAAACCATCGACGGAGCCGCCGAGCACGACATGGTTGTCGCTGACCAGCCAGGCATGCGCCCTCAGTTGCTCGCCCGTGCCGCGTTCGATGCCTATGCGGATATGGGAAGCATTACCCTGGCGCGCGAGAATGTATTGGCCCGCAAGCGCCTGGGTAAGGCACGTTGCGCGCGGCACGAACCGCGCGGCGGCCACAACGCCCCAGGCGACGAGCCGCAACTCGCCCATGCTGGCACACTGGCGCGCGTTGAGCCGGGTCACCATGCCGCGAACACGGTTGTACGAGAACAATGTCAGCCCCAGCCGGACGGCCGCGACCACCATCAGGCAGCGGCAGAGGAAAAACGCTTCCGAACCGCTCAAGGTGAGAACCCTGGCCACCCTTCGCCCGCCGGGGCGACGGTTCGCCGGCGTGGCGCTTTTTTCCGTTGCAAGTCTTTGCCGCGAAGCCATGGCGTTTTGCGGAACCTGCCTAGACGAATGCCTCATCCTGCAGCCTCGCAAGCCCGTTTTCGGCCAGGCCCTTCAGCAATGCGTCGACGTCGGCGTTGCAGCGTTCGGCATCGACATTGTAGCGCGCAAGCACGGCGCCACGGATATCGGCGATCGACCTCGGGTCCTGGATCAGCTCCCAGATGAAAGCGCCGACGCCGTTGAGACTGTAATAGATGTTGGATTTCAGATCGAGCAGCGCGAGGCCATCGCCGAATTCGCAAGCCACGGCATCCCCAGTGGCCCTCACGCAATCGTGGTCAGATGGGTTCCAGTTCATCCTAAAACCTCGTTTGAAACACACGCTTTACGATACGCGTCGGCAGTTCAGTGCGGGAAAGTCGGGGATTTTCATCCCCGACTCCATTCATGTTCTTGGATCCTGGGGGCCCAACGTCATTCCTCCAGAACCAGACTGATCTCAGGAGAACGTCAGGTCGCCGATCGGGGTGTGCGCGGGAAACGAAACGTCAGTCGCCGTGTTGCCGCCGCCGCCCTGGGTGATCGTCTCGATCGAACCGTGCACCGTCAGGCTTGGCGTTTCGTACTCATGCCTTTCAACATTCTGTTCCATTTTACTCTCCAATGAGGACTGGAAATTACTCTCCAATGAGGACTGGAAACGGCTTGTCGAGTGCCGTCAGCACTTGCATGCTGCAACGCAATAGCTGCATAGCAACATTTATGAGTCAAGTCTGATTTACCTGACGTTAATCAATTATGGGTTGCGGGCGTCACCATGCGTGCGGGAGATGCTCAAAATTTGACCTCTTTTGGGTTGAAGTCAAAAGCAATCGGGCACTGTGGCCTTCGATTCATTAAGCGCTTGATTTTGCTGATAGAAAACTTTGACGTTCGATGCCTTTTTAGACGTCACTAAAAAGACGGATTTTTGTTGGCCCATCTGTGGTTGATGGCCGGCTGAGGTTGCTTCGATAGGATCGGAATTTCAGCCTGTACTTCGCCACGTTCGGGTAAGCGGGTAAACGCTCTGGTTGCAAAATTCCGCGCTGCGAAGGAAGGACTTTACGGCGCCGAGGTTTTTGAGGATGCTTTGCTTCGCACTTGCAGCATACGCGTGGCGCAAATCGCTTTTTTGGAGACTGTGCGCTCAATGGCCTTGCCGGAAAGTTCCTATGAACGACTGCGCGCCGCGGATTGCGCCGACGAGATTGCCTATGTGCGGGCCTGCCTGCGCTTGTATTTCGCGGGCCCGGCCGCCTCGGCCGGCGAGGTGTTGACGCCGGGCCTTTCCGATGCCGTGCTCGCCGACATTGCCAGGCTGAACAAGGTCGCGACCTTCGTCCTGAAGGTCCTGTCGCGTGCGCCGGCGGGCGAAAGGCCGGCCGAGCTCTTCGAATGGCTCGATACCTATCGCAGGCGGACGGTTTCGATGAATGCCGCCTGCCTGATGGATTCGCTGGCGATCCATGAGGCGCTGCGCGACAGGCAGATCGACTTCGTCTTTCTGAAGGGCCCATTCCAGCAGCACCTTCTTTACGGCGACCATTTCATGAAACCTTCGGGCGATGTCGACATCCTGGTCTCCCCTGCCGGCTTCTCGAAGGCGCGCGATGCGCTGCGCTCGATCGGCTATGAAGTGTCAGGCAAATCGCGCTCCGTCTGGTGGGTTCGCTTCCTCGGCGAACAGCATATGAATCGCGGCAATGGGCCGAAATCGTCGACCGTCGACCTTCACTATCGCCTCCAGCAGCCCGGTTCGCCCAGTCCGCGTGACTCTGACGGGTTCTTGCGGCGCAAACAACTGGTCGAGATCGCCGGCACCGAAGTGCCGTTCACGTCGGCCGCCGACACCTTGGTGCTGTCTTGCATCAGCGTTGCCAAGGCGCTGTTCAACCGCGAACCCTGCGCCGGCCATGTCTGCGATATCAGGGCCAGCGCCAGCCGTCTCGACGAGGCCAATCAGCGCCGTGTGCTCGATGCCGCGGCGAGCCAAGGGCTGGACGATACGCTGCTGCTCGGCCTGCGCGCCGCCGACGTGCTGCTCGGCGGTGCCGGCACGCTTTTGTCGGAGCGGGCCACGCGGGTCCTGTCGCGCATCGGCAATGAGGATCTGCTCAACATGGTCATCGCGCCGTGGCTCTCATCGCTGCGCTGGCCGCAGCGGCGAACGGTGTTATGGGAATTGTGCGGCAGGGCTCCCGTCCGCTACTTGGCCGAGGCCGGCTGGGCAGCGTCGGCGGACATAAGCCGCCGCATCTTCGAGCGGCCGACCCGCGATGGCGGTGGCGTCGAACGTTGACACGTACAGGGCGAGGGCATCGGAACCTGTGCAAGAGGCAGAACCAATGTCGATGACGAAATCCCAAGTCTGCGTGATCATCGCGGCCAAAAACGCGGCACGCACGATCGCGGTCGCCATCGCATCCGCGTTGCGCGAGCCGGAAGTGGCGGAGGTCGTCGTCGTCGACGACGGCTCCACCGACAATACGGCTGAAGTCGCCCGCTCCGCCGACGATGGCAGCGGCCGGCTTGCGGTGATGCGCCTCGACATCAATCGCGGTCCTTCCTTCGCCCGCAACGCCGCGATCGCCGGCTCGCAAGCGCCGTTCATCAGCATTCTGGACGCCGACGACTTCTTTCTCGAGGGACGGTTCCGCAACCTGTTTGCCGTCGCCGATTGGGATTTCGCGGCGGACAACATCATGCTCATCAGGGATGACGCGACGAGCGACGCGACGAAGATCGTCGCCCCGGATTTTGCCGCCGATCCGGAATTCCTCGACTTCGAGCGCTTCGTCGAAAGCAACATCTCCAGGCGCCACGTACAAAGAGGCGAGCTTGGTTTCTTGAAACCAGTGATCAGCCGCGCCTTCCTCGACCGGCACGGGTTGCGCTACGACGAAAGCCTGCGCCTGGGCGAGGATTATGAGCTTTACGCGCGCGCGGTCGCCCACGGAGCCCGGTTCAAGGTCATCCGTTCCTGCGGTTACGGCGCCATCGTGCGCGCCGATTCGCTCAGCGGCCGTCACAAGACGCAGGACTTGAAGCGGCTGGCCGATGCCGATCTGGCGCTGCTGGCGATCGACAGCCTGCCGGAAGGGTCCAGGGCGGTGCTGCGGCGGCACGAGCGGCACGTGCGCGACAAATACCGGCTGCGCAATTTCCTCGACGTGAAAGCGGAGCGCGGGCTGGCTTCGGCCGTGGCCTATGCTTTCGCAAGTCAATCCAACCTCGTTCCCATCGTCCAGGGCGTGGCCTTCGACAAGCTCGAGGCGCTGTTTCGTCGCGTCGGCCTTATGTCCAGGCACAAGCATGTGCCGCGGCTGCGTTTCCTGATGGCGGGAACCAGCACGGGCAAGGAGCGGTAAGACGCGGGAAACGCTTGTTCTGCCCCACCGCCGACAGACTCATCGCGCAAAGCATTTCCATCGGATTTATGAGTTTACGAATTGGGTGGTTGCCTCACGGCTTCGGGGATGGCAGTCTATGTTGCGGTGCAGCAAATAAAACGACCAGCCGAACTGGCCCCCGATCGGATTGGTCTGAAGTCCCTCTCCCCGTCGCAGGAGAAGGATGATGCGACGTTTAAACCCCGGTTGCGGGGGTCGGCCAGTAATCCGGCGCGCGCCGGTGATGACAGGAATTTAAGCTCATGGCCTCGATATTCGGCTTCAGATCAAGAGATCCTGCCCGGGACCGGCAGGCCGACATCGCGCGCCTCGACCGACTGGCGAAGCTGTTCGAGCAGATCGCCGCCGAGATCGAGGCCGAGAAAACCGGCCTGGAGAGCCGCTACCGCAAGACGGCGACCAACGCGGCTTTCCTCGTCGAAGCCATGGAAAATGGCTCCGCCTCCGACCGCCGGTCGTCCGAAGTCAGCGCACTGACAAAGTCGATCCTGAATTGCGAGCGCCGCATCGCGGCGCTGTCGCGCCAGAACGGCATGATGCAGGAACTCCGTCATTCGCTGGATATGGTCTTCGACAAGGATGAGGCGTCCGATTCAGCCGTCGAGGTCGATTTTGCCAGGCCTGCGGGCGCCGGCCGAAAGTGAAATGTGCGGGACTGCCACGACGAATTTGATGCGAGGTGGAAGGAAGTTCGAGGAGGGTCAAAGAGGAAGGCCGAGGTTGGCCCGTTTGGAGGCACTTCAAACGTCGACTTTGGGTTGGGGACGCACAGCACAAAGGTGAGTTTGGTATGAATTCTGATCCGAAAACCACGTCCGCGACAGCAATTCACGCAAGGCCCTTCGCGCGCCGGACCAGGCAAGACAGCCCGGATCGATTGGGTTTGCTCTGTGCGCTGCTGCTGGTTGCCCTGGGCAGCCTGCTGGCAGTTCCTGCCCATGCGCAGAATATCGAGACGTCCCCGTCCTTCGTCGACGATTTCACCAGTTTCAACCGTCAGCGCTGGTATGTTTCCGACGGCTGGACAAATGGCAGCCACCAGAATTGCACCTGGTCGAAAGGGCAGGTCAGCCTGTCGGACGGTGTGTTGTCGCTGGGCTTCGAGAAGCAGAAGACGAAGGATCGTGAGTTCGTCTGCGGCGAGGTCCAGACCAAGCAGCGCTACGGCTATGGCACCTACGAGGCGCGGATGAAGACCGAAACCGGTCCCGGTCTCAACGCCGCTTTCTTTTCCTATATCGGCCCGTCCGACAAGCAGCCCTGGGATGAGATCGACTTCGAGATCCTGACCAAGGACACCTCCAAGGTGCAGGTCAACGCCTACATCGCCGGCAAGGGCAAGAACGAGAAGCTGGTCGACGTGCCGGGCGGCACCGACGGCGGGTTCAACGACTACGCCTTCGTCTGGCAGAAGGACAGTTTGCGCTGGTATCTCAACGGCAAGCTGGTGAACACCATCACCGATCCGGCGAAGCTGCCCGCCCACGCCCAGAAGATCTTCTTCAGCCTTTGGGGCAGCGATACCATGAAGGGCTGGATGGGGGCGTTCGCGGATCCGGGCCGCAAGGTTTCGCTGCAGGTCGATCGCGTTGCCTTCACAGCGCTCGGCGAGCCATGCCAGTTTCCGGAATCGCTGGTATGTAGAGTAAAGGAAGTGGGAAAGACGAATTGAACCGGCCGGACCGTAAACGGTTCGCGGCCTTGGGAAGGAACGAAACCGAATGAACTTGACGGTGTTTGGAATTGGCTATGTCGGCCTCGTGCAGGCAGCGGTGCTTGCCGAAGTCGGCCACCAGGTGGTTTGCGTCGATGTCGACGCAAACAAGGTCGAGCGACTGAACCAAGGCCTGGTCCCGATCTTCGAGCCAGGCCTCGAAAGCATCGTCAGGGAAAATCACGCCGCCGGCCGCATCAAATTCACCACCGATGCCGCCGCCGCCGTCAAGCATGGTGAAATCCAGATGATCGCCGTCGGCACGCCGCCCGGCGAGGATGGTTCGGCCGATCTCAAATATGTGCTGGCGGTCGCCGAGACTATCGGTCGCGAGATGGATACCGCCAAGATCGTTGTCGGCAAGTCGACCGTGCCGGTCGGCACCTGCGAAAAGGTAAAGGCCAGGATCGCCGAGACGCTGAAGAAGCGAGGGCGTGAGGACCTGACCTTCGACGTCGCCTCCAACCCCGAATTCCTCAAAGAAGGCTCGGCCGTCGCCGACTGCATGAAGCCGGACCGCATCATCGTCGGCACATCCAGCGAGGACACCGAGGCGGTGATGCGCGAGCTCTACGCGCCCTTTAACCGCAACCACGAGAAGATGATCGTGATGGACGTGCGCAGCGCCGAATTCACGAAATACGCCGCCAATTGCATGCTGGCGACCAAGATCAGCTTCATGAACGAGATGGCCAATCTGGCCGAGCAGCTGGGCGCCGATATCGAGGAGGTGCGCAAGGGCATCGGCAGCGATCCGCGCATCGGCTACCACTTCATCTACCCGGGGCTGGGCTATGGCGGCTCGTGTTTCCCCAAGGACGTGCGCGCCCTGATCAAGACCGCCGAGGGCGTCAAGTTCGACGCCAAGCTGTTGCGCGCCGTCGAGGAGCGCAACAACGACCAGAAATCCGTGCTGTTCGACAAGGTGAACCGCTATTTCAAGGGCAACCTCAAGGGCAAGACCTTTGCGCTGTGGGGCCTGGCCTTCAAGCCCAACACTGACGACATGCGCGAGGCGCCGGCGCGCGTCCTGATGGAGGCGCTCTGGAAGGCCGGCGCGACCGTGCAGGCCTACGATCCCGAGGCGATGCAGGAATGCCAGGCCATCTACGGGCTGCGCGACGACCTGATGCTGTGCGGCACCAAGGAAGCCGCCCTGCGCGGCGCCGATGCGCTTCTCATCGCCACCGAATGGAAAAGCTTCCGCGCGCCGTCCTTCGACGCGCTGAAGGATGCGCTGACGACGCCGGTCATCTTCGACGGCCGCAACCTCTATGACCCGAAGGTCGTGGCGCGCCACGGCATCGAATACCACTCGATCGGCAGAATGGCGGCGTGAGGCCCGTTACGGACAGGCCCGGAACGGAAGCCGCGACGAGCGCGCGCAACGTGACCGGCGCAGTTCGCCCGATGATCCGATCCGGTTCACCGGATGGCACTCATGCACCGATCCGTTCGCGACGCTTGATCCGCCACGGTACGCCTGAGGCGGCTTCGACGCGGCTCTTCATTGGCCGCATGCATGAAACGCGAAAAGACGAGGAGCCAGGATCATGAAAGTTCTTTTTGCAGGTGGTAACGGGTATCCGCCCGAATTCAGCGGCGGTGTCCAGTCGAGCACCCATCACCTGGTTGAACAATTGATCGAACACGGACACGAGGCGGCGGTGCTCGCTGCCCTGTTCGGAGAGGGTGTCTTCGGTTTCAAGGCACGCGCCAAGATGAAGCTGTTGCGTCAGCCGGCGGTCGTCGACAGCTTCCCCGGCTATCCGGTGATAAGGGCGTGGTTTCCCTGGGAGGCCGCGGGCTTTGCCGTCAACCGGGTGAAGCCGGATGTAGCGGTGGTGCAGTGCCACAAATCGGTTCCGCTCGGCAAGGCGCTGCAGGCCGAGGGCGTGCCGCTGGTCGTCTATCTCAGAAATGTCGAGTTTCACGAGCTGGGTGGCGATCTGCGCGAGTTGAACTCGGCGCTCTATATCGCCAATTCCGATTTCACCGCGCGTACTTACAAGCGTGAGTTCGGCATCAAGGCGACGGTGATCCCGCCGACCATCAACCCGACGCATTACAGCACGCCGACGACGGGCCAGTTCGTGACCCTGGTCAATCCCTATGAGGAAAAGGGCTTCGAGCTTGCGGTGCGTATCGCCGGCGCGTGCCCCGAAATCCCGTTCCTGTTCGTCGAGAGCTGGAAGCTGGATGACGACCATCGCGCGCGCATCGAGGGAACGATCGCGCCCCTTGGTAACGTCACGCTGGAGAACCGCACCAGCGACATGAAGACGGTCTATGGCCGCACCAGGATCCTGCTTGCGCCCAGCAAATGGGAGGAGGCCTGGGGGCGCGTGGCGTCCG
Source organism: Mesorhizobium sp. B2-4-14 (assembly GCF_006442155.1). Classification (NCBI taxonomy): domain Bacteria; kingdom Pseudomonadati; phylum Pseudomonadota; class Alphaproteobacteria; order Hyphomicrobiales; family Phyllobacteriaceae; genus Mesorhizobium; species Mesorhizobium sp. B2-4-14. The sequence goes on from NZ_VFVA01000016.1 coordinate 33,110, forward strand.
AGGCCCATTGCAGCGGCATTCCGGTCATCGGCTCGCGGCGCGGCGGCCTGCCCGAAGCGATCGGTCCCGGCGGCGCGGTGCTGGACCACGATGCTCCGCTCGCCGACTGGGTGGCTGCCGTCAGGCTGCTGTGGAACGATAACAAGGAGTATGATCGGGTCTCGGGCCTCGCGCGCGGCTTCGCGGCACGCCCGGAGCTTGATCCGGATCGTCAGTTCGTCACCTTTTTCTCGATACTGGACAGGGCGGTGCAGCAGCGCGCCCGTCAGGCCGCGTAGGGCAATTCAGGCCGGGCGCTTGCCCCGGCTTCTGAGCGTTTCGTAGCCACGGGCGCCAAGCAGGGCGCGAGCCAGGGACTTGACGACGCTCTTGCGGCCTTCCTGCGAGTTGATCTGCCGCAGCCTGGCCGGCAGGTTTCGCGCCGCCTGGCCAAGCGCCGGCAAGGATAGCGCCTCGGGAAAGCTTACCATGTGGGTCTCGACGCACAGCACCGGCTTGCCCGACAGCTCGGTGATCCTCAGCGCCTGCGCGTGCTCGCTTTCGATGAACAGGATGGCATCGGATTTGCGATAGAAATCAGCCTTGAAACTGCCGTGCGCGCCAAGCCGCTGCCGCTCCGCCTTGCTCGGCAGGTCAAGCATGACCAGATGGTCATACTGGATTCCGTGCTTGGCCAGCCACGCCTCGGTCAGCGTGCGGTATTTCTCGAGGCGGCTGGTGACCAGCCAGCCGATCCTGTGGGTCGGCGCATGAAGCGGCCGCGCTTCGCTGAGGAATTTCTCGTAGGCCGGGCCGTCGTCGTTCTCCGCCTCGGTCGGATCGAGGCACAGCACGCCGTCTATGTCGACGCAGCATTGCGCCAGGAACTTGTGGTGCATGAAATTCCACTGGAACATGCGTGGATGCGGCACGACTTCGAAGACGATATCGGTTTCGGGATGCTGCGGCCGCAGACCGAACACGGCGGCGAAGGTGAAGTCGGCCTCAATGCCGGCAGCCTTTATTCGGGCGCGGGCGTCGCGCATGGCGTTGCCGCCGGAAACGCTGTCATCGATCACCAGCACCTTGCGCATGTCCGAAACCTTGCGGTCGAGCGCGGCGCGGCGCTTGGTGATGCCTGACGTGTAGACCCGGCCTTCCAGGAAGCTGTCGAGGTCGGTCATCGGAATGTTCGCTGCTAGGCTGACCAGCGTCGCCGCCAGCACGCCGCTTCTGGGAACGCCGACCACCAGGTCGATGTTGCGCGGCAGCCTGTGAAGGTTGCCGACGATGGCGTCGTTCATGTCGGAGATCGATCGGTAGTGCATGGATCGGACCTGCTGCTCGGATGGACGGCATAATGGTCGAAAGCGCCGAAATTATTGCGCTTCACGCGGTGTCGCCGCCGGCGGCCTTGCCGGCAGCATTTTCAGAGCCTCGCGCAAGGCCTCACGGCCGGGTGCGAACACCAGCGCGACGACGATGGTGATGGCGTAGGCGAGCACGGCACCGCTGGCCAGGGCGACGACATGCTGCTGCGGCAAGACCGGCTTGATCAGCCAGACCGCCGCCAGCGCCAGATGCGCGCCGAGCACGAATGGCGTTGCTCCGCGCAGCACATGGCTGGCCCGCAGCGGTCCGCTCTTGCCGACATAGAGCCACAGGAAGGGCGTGCGCAGATACTCGCTGACCGCATAGGCCACCGCCACCCCCAGCGCGCCATAGGGCAGGCCAATTGCGAAGGCGATCACCGAGGTCACGGCCGTGATGATGCCCCAGCGCATGAAGTCGCCGGAGCGGCCCTGGCTGACGAAAAGCCAGCCCGCCGGGTTGTTGAGTGGCTGCAGCAGGCCGGCAAAGCCGAGCGCCAGGAAGATCGGGGCGCTTTCACGCCACTGCTCGCCGAGCACGAAGGGGATCAGCACGTCCGACATCGCGGTGGCGAAGGCGACGCCGGGCAGCGCCACCAGCAGGATCAGCGGCATGACGCGCAGATAGGCGCTGCGGTAGCGGTCTGGCTCGTCCTTGAGCCTGGAGAGCGCCGGCACCATGACCTTCGACAAGGGATTGGTGATTTGGCTGAGCGGGAACAGAAGCAGCTTGTAGGCGCGGTCGTACAGGCCGAGCTGGGCCTCGCCCCAGTATTTGCCGATCAGCACGTTATCGAGGTTGCGGGCAAAGAAATTGGCGAAATTGAAGCCGGTGATGCCGGCGCCGAAATTGATCAGCTCGCTGATGCCCGCCACCTTGCGCGGCAGGCCGGGCCGCCAGCGCGAACTGGCCCAGTAGCAGAGCGTCGGCAGCACGGCGCCAGTCAGTGTGCCGGCAAAAAGCGACCAATAGGAGCGGTCGATGAAGGTCCAGGCGATCGAAACCGCCAGCCCCGCGACCGCGCTGGCGACATCGATGATCGCCAGGCGCCCGAACTGCATGCGGCGCGTCAAAAGCGCCAGATGCTGGGCGCCGAGCCCATAGGCCATGATCTGCAGTCCGAACGCGGCCACCAGGCCGGTCACGCGCGGCTCGCCATAGAAGGTGGCGACCAGCGGCGCCGAACCCGCCAGCACACAGGCCAGCACGGCGCTGACGGCGACGTTGATCCAGAAGAGGTAGTTCACCTCCTCATGCCGGATGCCGGATTTCTGGATCGTCGCCTGGGTCAGGCCGAAATCCTGGAACAGCGCGATGAAGGCCAGCACCGGCGCGCACATCGCCACGACGCCGAAATCCTGCGGCGAAAGCAGCCGCGACAGCACGATGACGGATACGATCTGTGTTGCGACCCGCACCGACTGCGACAGCGCGGTAACCACCGCGCCACGCCCGACCGATTTGCGCAGAGAGCCTTCTAGCGGATCGAATGGATTGGCTTCCAAATTCAGGATTCCTGATCTTTGCGCGGATTCCAAAATCCGAAATCCACCACCGCCGCCGCCCACAAACTACGGCAATAATTTTGCAGCGCAACAGAAAACGTGGAATGCCGCACCAGGAATATTGCAATGCAGCATATCCGGCGCATATGCCTTGATCCTCGACAAAGCAGCCTTGGTGCCGTGAAGTTTAGCTCACTGGCCGACGTCGCTGCGCCTGTATCCGTGAAGTGTCATGACCAGTCTTTCCGAGGGGGCCATTGGCTCCCATTTGCCGGCCCAACGCGGATCCATGACCGCGCCTGCCGCCACCCACAGGTCGAAATACGGCTGCATGGGCTTGTTCGGAAAGGCTCCGCCGGGGGTGTCGGCCGGCGTTACGACGGCCACTTCCTTGCCGTCGATGAAGAAGGCAACTCTTTTCCCGGCCTCGTATTGCATGGCCAGGCGATATCGTTTGCCCGAGAGGTCGCCAGACTGGATCAATTTCATCCAAACGGTCTTGTGCTGATTGTCGACGTTGGCCCAGACCGTAAGCTGCATCCCCTTGGTGCCGACGATCTCAAAGTCGACTTCCTCATGGGCCTTGTCGTTGAAAATCCAAAGCGGCGCCGCGATTAGCCCTGGCTTCATCGAGGGAAGCGTTACGTCCACTTCCCATTTTGCCGATGAGGAAGCGGAGTTGGCGCCGGACACTACCTGCGCGGATGCCTTCTCGCTGACGGTAAGCTGAAGGGAGCCGTCGACGATTTTGACGTTCGCGGCTTTCCAATCGTAGCCTCCAAGCTTGGGTTCGCTCCACTGCGATGGCACGAAGGGATTGCTGTATTTCCAAAGTTGTAGCCTGACACCCGACCAGTCGGGAAGCTTGTCGAGGGTAACGTTCCCGCTTCCCGCCGTGCCGCTTTCAGCCAGTGCAGGCCCGGCAACCCACTGCATGGCCGTGGAGGCCGCCAGAAGCGTCAGGAATTGTCTGCGTGTGGAATTCATCGCTAGCCTCCATTGGGTCGCCTTGACCTTGTCAGCGGCGACGATGCCAAGCCGGGCGTTCGATGCGGCCTAGGTCGTTCTAGTGCATGGACACCACTTTGATGATCGAGCCGTACACCAAAGATAAGGCGATTGTTTGCTGCATTGCGTCAAAAATGTTGCACTGCGGAAAAGGCCTTTCGTGTCAGGAGATTTCCGGCTGGCGCGGCAGCAACTGCAACTCCTGGAGAGACGCTCAAGCCGCGGAGGCTGTTGGGGGGTGGGTTTGTCCACTGCATTCTTGCCTGCCAGGTTCAAACTGCGATGAACCGAGTCGAACGGTTTCAAGCTGCAAGGACTGGGGAGATGCAACATCGAGGGCAGGATCGAGTTGAACAGACTCGCGCACGCTTTCCAATGCGACACGATCGTAAAGCGCATCGAGAAACGCGTCCGCGGATTCTAACCCGAACATGGTCTCCGCGGTCCTGCGGGCATCGCGCCGGAGCGGCTCCATCAAGGCGGGTTGCCCTATATACGGCTTCAATCGTTCGATGGCCAAACTGGCGAGCCGCTCGACCTCGTCACGGAAATATTCGGCATATTTCGCCTCCCCCCGCGAGTCGTATCCCGGACTCCACCAATCGCCGATGTCGTTGAGCCTGACAGGCAGGGCAATCCCGTTGACGCCGTCCTCAAGGAATTCCGGCAAGGCGCAGACCTTTGTTCCAAGAACCGGAGTGTGCTCGGACATGGATTCCAGCGCTGAATAGCCGAAGGTATCGCCAAACGTGGCGAGGATGCCGAAGTGCGAGTTGCGCAGCAAGTGTCGCACCGATCGGTTGGGCAACACCCCGTGATGCTGGACGTTTCTCAGTTCGAGCAGCTTGATATAGGGGTCGAAGAATCCCGGGCTTGTCGGATCCGTCCATATATGGCCGCCAACCTGGAGACTTGAGACAATGTTTACCCGGATGGGCAATTTCTGCTGGATGGCTTTTTCGGCGATCTTGACTGCAACGCATCCGCCCTTGCGGCCAAAGTTAGCGCCGACAAATGTCAGCACCAGTTCCTCGGCGCTGTTTTCGGACATCGCATCTTCCGTCGCGGGCACCACGATGCTCGGGTGGCGGACCAATAGCTTTTCCGTCAGGAGGCCGATTTCCGGATTGTCGCTGTGCTGGGCCAGAAAACTTCTGCGGGCAAAATGCGACAGTGCGATAATGCGACGGCAATTTGGGCTGGCAATCCGCGACCTCAGGTAGCTGGCCATCAACCCGCGTTTGCGAAGGGCAAACTGTCGCGGCAAATGAGATTCAAACGACATGATGTACTTGGAGGAATTGATCGGTATCCGGTTGAATGCATGCACCATGTCGACAGACAAGGCAGGTTCGATCAGCGTCACGCCTTCCAGCTTGGATGAGACCAGATTCAATGGCAGAAATCGCTGGCGCAGGATCGTATGCCTTGATGCTCGCGGCGTGACGAAGCTGGTCGGATACTTATCGTCAAAGATGGCGATGCGAAGAGACTTGCCCATACTGAACCACTCGTCTTCAAGTAGCGGCATCGGGGATTTCGCAAGCTATTCCAATGATGCAGAAAGCTTGCTGCCGCGCTGCAACAAAATGCAAGAGCGGATCCCTAGCCAAACTCAAGGCCCAACTTTCCTGACGAGAGTTCAACACCGTTTTGTGTTGCAGTGCAATACTAATTTAGCAATTGCTTAAACTTCAGCTCGGCTGCCGGATGGGGAGCGATTTGGGCTGATGTGATCGTCATGTTGCGGGGATTGCAAGCAAAATGCCTCGTTTCCGGGCGCGTCAGGCCATGCCGCCTCCCCGATGGTTCGATTGTGTGGCCGCGCCCGCGCTGCCAAAATTGGGTCATATGTTTTGTGCAGTGCGGTACAGATGGGTAATTTTGCTACGCCGCACCAAAAATGTTGCGATGCAGCAAGAGCTGTACTAGCATCCCCTTGGGTGGGTCAAACAGCGGTCGAGTTTTCATGCTGCATGTCTTGTACCTGGTGCACGATGTTTCCGATCCGGCGGTTCGCCGGCGGATCGGAATGCTCAGGACAGGCGGCGCCCGGGTCACCCTGGCGGGCTTCCGCCGCACCGCGGCCCCCATCGCCGACATCGAAGGGTTGCGGCCGATCGACCTTGGCGCGACACGCGACGGCCGATTCGCCCAACGCCTGACAGCGGTGGCGAAAGCGGCGGTTTCGATAGGTTCGAAGCTCGGCGGCATGCCGAAGCCCGATCTCATCATCGCGCGCAATCTGGAAATGCTGGCGCTTGCCCGCCGCGCCAGGTCGGTTTTCGGCGCTGCGGTGCCGATCGTCTATGAATGCCTCGATATCCATCGCCTGGTGCTCCGCGATGATGTCCTCGGCAAGGCGTTGCGCGCCACCGAGCGGCATCTGGCGCGCGACGTGAAGCTGCTGGTGACCAGTTCGCCCGCCTTCATCGCCAATTACTTCAAGCCCTTCCGCCAGGTCGCCGCACCCGTCGAGTTGGTCGAGAACAAATATTTCGAGGCAGCAGTGATCTTGCCCGGTGACCGCGAGCCGGTCGAAGCGCCTGTCGCCCCGCCGTGGCGTATCGGCTGGTTCGGAGCGCTGCGCTGCCGCCAATCGCTGGAGTTGCTGGCCGATTTCACGCGCCGCATGGAGGGGCGCTTCGAGGTCGTGCTGCGCGGCCGCCCGGCTCTGTCCGAATTCCCCGATTTCCACGGCTTCGTCGAAGCCGAGCCGTGGTTGTCGTTTGGTGGCCCATACCGCAATCCGGAGGACATGGCGGCGATCTATCAGGACGTCCATTTCTCCTGGGCGATCGATTTTTTTGAAGGGGGCCAGAACTCGGAATGGCTGCTGCCCAACCGCCTCTATGAAGGCTGCCGCTTCGGGGCGGTGCCGATCTCGATGGCCCATACCGAAACGGGACGGTTCCTCAGCCAACAGGATATCGGCGTCCTTCTGCCGAACGCCACGCCACACGCGCTCGAAACAGCACTCGGCACGATGGAGGGGCACCGCTTCGGCCGACTGAAGGCGCGCGTGCTTGCCCATAATCCGAGAATGTGGAGCTACGACCGCGGCGACTGCAGCGCACTGGTCGAAAAACTGCGCCGCCTGACCACCGTGCACGAGCCCTTCGCGACCGAAGCCCTGGCATAGGAGGGACTTTGCCTGATGACGCAAGCGCTTCCTTCCAGCCTGATCGTGATCCCCTGCCTGAACGAAGCAGCCCATATCGGTGCGCTGCTCGACCAACTTTGCCCGGCGGCGGCAAGGCTTGGCGCCCGCATCGTCATTGCCGATGGCGGCAGCACCGACGGCACGCTGGCCATTGTCGGCGAGCGCCTGAAGAAAGACCCGCGCATCATCCTGCTTCACAATGAAAAACGCATCCAGAGCGCGGCGATCAACCTTGCGGTGGTCAGGTTCGGCGAGGGCGCCGAGTATCTGATCCGCATCGACGCCCATGGCGGCTATCCCGACGACTATTGCGACCGGCTGGTTGAGGAGGCGCTTGCTACCGGTGCCGATTCGGTCGTGGTTTCGATGCTGACCAGCGGCAGCGGCGCGGTCCAGAAGGCGACCGCCGCGGCGCAGAATTCCAAGCTCGGCACAGGCGGCTCCAAGCACCGTCATCTCTCCGCCGGAGAGTGGGTCGACCACGGCCATCACGCGCTGATGCGGATATCCGCCTTGCAGGCCGTCGGCGGCTATGACGAGACGTTCAGCCACAATGAGGATGCCGAGCTCGACTATCGGCTGCGGCAGGCCGGCTACAGGATCTGGATGAGCGGCAGGACGCAGATGGTCTACTATCCGCGCGCTTCGCTCAAAGATCTCTATTTCCAGTACCTTGGCTATGGCCGCGGCCGCGCCAAGAACGTGCTGAAGCACCGCGTCATCCCGAAGGTCCGGCAGATGGTGCCGCTGCTGGTTTTCCCGGTGGTTCTTCTGGCCGCCTTCTCCTTCGTGCACTGGATCGCGGCGGTGCCGCTGCTGATCTGGGCGTCGGTATGCCTGGGCTATGGTTTGGTGACGGCGGTCGGCGAGCGCAATGCCGATATCGCGCTGGCCGGCGTTTCGGCCATGGTCATGCATTTCGGCTGGTCCGTCGGCTTCTGGCTGCAGCTTCTCGGCCTCGGCGCGCGACGCGGGGTGGCGTGATGGCGCCTCAGGCCAAGAACCGCAGCATCGACATCGGCGTGTGCACGTTCCGGCGTCCAGAATTGGCCGACACGCTGCGCTCGCTCGCCGCCATGGACATGCCAGGAGGTTTCGATGTCGGCGTCATCGTCGCCGACAATGACGACACGCCGAGCGCCAGGGATCTGGTCACGGCGTTGTCGCGGGAACTGGCCTTGCCGATCCGTTACAAGCATTGCCCGGCGCGCAACATCTCGATCGCCCGCAACGCCTGTCTCGACGCCAGCGAGGCGGATTTCCTCGCCTTCATCGACGACGACGAGACCGCCACGGCTTCCTGGCTTGCCGAACTGGTCGCGACGGCTGAGAAAAGTGGCGCTGCCGCCGTGCTCGGCCCGGTGCGGGCACTTTACCGCCCGGATGCGCCGGACTGGATGCGCCGCGGCGATTTCCATTCGACCTTGCCCGTCTGGGTGCGGGGCGAAATCCGCACCGGCTACACCTGCAACGTTCTGCTCCGCATGGGATCGGACAGCCTGCGTGGCCGCCGCTTCAGCCTGGCGCGCGGCCAGACCGGCGGCGAGGACACCGAGTTCTTCGACCAGATGGTCAAGGCGGGCGGCCGGATCGCCTTTTCAGAGGAAGCGTGGGTGGACGAGGTGGTGCCGCGCGCCAGGGCCGCGTTCGACTGGCTTGGCCGGCGTCGCTTCAGGGTCGGGCAGACACATGGCCATCTCCTGGGCAACAACGCCGGCGGCATCGGCCTGGTCAAACAGGTCGGCCTTGCCGCGGCAAAGGCGGCCTATTGCTTCGCCGCCGCGCTTCCAGTTGTCGCCAGCCCGGTGCGCAGGAACCGCAGCGTGCTGCGCGGCATCATGCATATCGGCGTCGTCAGCGGACTTGTCGGCATCCGCGAAATCCGGCTCTACGGTCAGCCCTCTCCACGGGAAGGAGGCAAGCGTGCAGCCTGACGCCTCCTTCGTCCCGGACGTTTCCTTCGTCATCGCCGCCTACAATGCCGAGGCCACCCTTGACCGGGCGATCGCCAGCGCCATCGCGCAGAAGGGTGTCAGCGTCGAGATCATCGTCGTCGACGACCAGTCGAGCGACACCACGCTCGATGTGGCGCGGGCCTATCCCGAGGATATCGTGCGCGTCGTCGCGCTCACCACAAATCGTGGTCCCGGCGGGGCCAGGAATGCCGGGCTCGACGTCGCCCGCGGCAGGTGGATCGCGGTTCTCGATGCCGATGACGCCGTCTTTCCGGGCCGCATAGCCGCCATGATCGGCCGCGCCGAAAAGGCGGGCGCCCAGATCGCCGTTGACAACCTCCAGGTCGTCCGCGAGGACGGCGTCGTCGAGGACGCGATGTTCCCGCGGCAGTATCTTGAAGGCCTGCGCGAGATTTCGCTGGCCACCTACATCGCCGGCAACGTCGTCTTCGAATCGAAGTTCAATCTCGGCTACCTCAAGCCGATCTTCCAGCGCCGGTTCCTCGATGAAAACCGGCTTCGCTATGATGAGAAACTGAGAATCGGCGAGGACTACATCCTGTTTGCCGACGCCCTGGCCAAGGGCGGCAGATGCGTGGTCGAGCCCGCCATCGGCTATGCCTATCACATTCGCAGCGGCTCCATCTCCCGTGTGCTCGAGCTTCACCATGTCGAAGCGATGCGCGAGGCGGACGCCGTATTCTCTCGGACCCATCGTATGGATGAGGCAGCCCAGGCCGCCTTCGCCCGGCGCGGCCGCAGCCTGCGCAAGGCGGCCTCCTTCCTGTCGATGGTCCAGCACATCAAGGCGCGGTCCCCGCTCAAGGCGATCCGGACCGCGCTCGGCGACCCGGCGGCGGTCAGGCATATGGGCATGCCGATCGCCGTGCGGTTGCGAAGAGTAGCGGCACAGTTTGCCGTGGGGGCGGGGAGGTGAAGATGCAGGCACATGGAGGGATTTTTCGTGGCCTGCGAATGGATGCAGTCGATCTCCTCAGAAGGAATTTGCGATGAAGAAAATCAGGAAGGCCGTGATACCGGTGGCGGGGCTTGGGACGCGGTTCCTGCCGGCGACCAAGTCGATGCCGAAGGAAATGCTTCCCGTCGTCGACAGGCCTGTCGTGCAATATGCGGTGGACGAGGCCTTCGAGGCCGGCATCGAGCACATCGTGTTCGTGACCGGCCGCAACAAGGCGGTCATCGAGGACTATTTCGACCTGCATCCGGAATTGATCGGAACCCTGGAGCAGACCGGCAAGAAGGCGCAATTGCAGTCGCTGGAAAGCCTTTTGCCCGTGGCCGGCGCCACCAGCTTCATCCGTCAGCAATCGCCGCAGGGCCTCGGCCACGCCGTCTGGTGCGCGCGCGACGTTATCGGCAACGAACCCTTCGCCCTGCTCTTGCCTGACATGGTCTCCTTCGGCGGGCGCGGATGTTTGGCCGAGATCACCGATCTCTACGAGGAAACCGGTGGCAACGTCATCGCCGTCGAGCGCTGCGATCCGAGCGAAACCAACAAATACGGCATTGTCGGCCGGGGCGCCGACATTGGCGGTGGCTTCGAGGTGACGGCCATGATCGAAAAGCCGGCGCCGGCCAACGCGCCGTCGAACTTCTACATCAACGGCCGCTACATCCTGCAGCCCGAGATCTTCGCGCTGCTCGGCAACCAGCAGCGCGGCGCCGGCAACGAGATCCAGCTGACGGACGCCATGGTGCGTCTGGCGAAGAACCAGCCGTTCTTCGCCCAGCCCTTCAACGGCCGTATGTTCGACTGCGGGTCGAAAGAAGGGTTCATCCAGGCCAATGTCGCTTTCGCGCTGGCGCGAGACGACATGAAAGGCCCGGTTTTCGAGATGCTCCGGGCGTTCGTCCGGTCGCATGAACGCCAGGAAGAAGCCGCATAATGCCCATCTTTCGGGAGCATTGTCGGATGGCTGACGGCGGAGGGGCCAGCCGGCTCACCGCTGTCCGGCATGAAGCTTATGCCGCGCCCGGCACTGCTCCCGATCGTCCCGGGGCCTGTGCGCTAGACAAGCCAGAATTGGACCGAAGATGAATTATGCCAACTTTCCTCTCGACAAGAGGATGCCATTGCCGAATTCGGATGCAGGAGACGGCGAAGACTTCATCGATATCGAGCGGCTGCTTGGCATGGCCGCACGACAGGCCAAGGTCGTCGGCGTATGCGCCGTCATCGGTCTTTTCCTTGGCATGCTCTATATCCAGACCACGCCGCCCAAATATCAGTCTTACGCCTCGGTGCTCATCGACGAGGGCCTGAATAAGATCGTCGACGACATTTCGGCTGCGTCGACAACGATGCAGACCGATTCCGCCATTCTGAGCCAGATCGAGATTCTGACCTCGACGCGGCTTGCCGCCGTGGTCGTCGACAAGCTCAAGCTGGACCAGAACGATACGTTCATGAACCCGCCCCAGTCGGCGCTTGCCCAGGGCGTCGACCTGGTCCGCGGCATGATCCAGTATTTTCGCCCCAGCCCTCCCATGCCGGGCGTCGGTGACATCAGCAAACTCGACCCGGCCGCGCGCGACGCGCTGATCGCCACGTCGCGCCGCGACTACGCGATCCTCAAGCTGCAGAACGAGATCCGGGCTGATCGCGTCGGACGAAGCTACGTCATCGCGCTTGGCTACCAGGCGACGGATCCGGCGCTGGCGACAGCGATCACCAAGGCCTATGCCGACGCCTATCTCGCCGATCAGCTCGATGCCAGCTTCGACGCCACCGAGCGTGCGGCGGTCTGGCTGCAGGGCAGGTTAACGGAACTGCGCGAGAGCTCGCAGGCGGCATCGCTCGCGGTCGAGAAATTCAGGGCCGAACACGGACTGTCCGCCAACAGCGACGGCCAGTTGATGAGCGACAAGCAGCTCGCCGACCTGAACGCCCAGCTCATCGTGGCGCAGGCCGATACCGCACGCGCCAGCGCCCGCTACCAGCAATACAAGACGATCGTCGACAGTGGCTCCGACAATGCTTTCAAGGATGCCGCAATATCGAGCGACCAGCCGAGCAGCTCGGTCATATCGGCGCTCAAGACGCGCTACCTCACGGTCGCCAAGCGGCAGCAGGACGTCGAAGCGAATTTCGGACCGCAGCATCCCCAGGCGGTGGCGCTCGCCAAGGAAAAGGCCGACATATCGGCGCAGATATTCGGCGAGCTGAAGCAGCTCACCGAAAGCTATCGCAACGAATATGAGGTGGCGCTGGCGCGCGAGACCGCGCTCAGGGCCAATGTCGCCGCCGCACAAGGCAAGAGTTCCATCGACAACCAGTCGCAGGTCAAACTGCGGGACCTGGATCAGAAGGCAACGGCACTCACCACGCTCTATCAGACGTTCCTCGGCCGCTACGAGGAGGCCGCGCAGCAGCAATCCTTCCCGGTCGGCAAGATCCGCATCATCTCGGATGCCTCGACGCCGCTCTCCGCCTCGAGCCCGCGCACCATCATCGTGCTCGGACTTTCGCTCGTGCTCGGCGTTCTGATGGGCGCCGGCTTCGGCGGCCTCAACGAGTTCAACGAGCGCTTCTTCAGGACCGGCGAGGAAGTGCGCGACCGCGTCGGCCTCAAGTTTCTCGGCTATCTGCCGACCATCGGCAGCAAACCCGCCAAGGAGGACAAGCCAGCCGACGGTCAGCCTGACGTCAAGGCGGCCAGATCGCCGGCGGCCATCGAAAGGCGCGCGCGCATGAGGGTGAGCGTCGACGCTCCGGCATCGATGTTCGCCGAAACGTTGCGCAGCGCCAAGATCGCCTTCGATGTCGTGCTGGAAGGGCAAGGCAGCCGCGTCATCGGCGTCATCTCGGTGCTTCCCGGCGAAGGCAAGTCGACGGTCGCGGCCAATCTCGCCGGGCTGCTTGCCGCCAACGGCGCCAGGACGCTGCTCATCGACGGTGACCTGCGCAATCCGGGCCTCAGCCGCGGCCTTGGCATGGAGGCCGACCAGGGGCTGATGGAAGCGGTGGTGAGTGGCCAGACCTGGCAGTCGGTCGGCAAGATCGACCGGCAGACCAAGCTGGCCATCATCCCAGCCGCGTCGCGCGGGCACTTCTCGCACACCAGCGAGCTGCTTTCCTCGGCCGGGATGCGGCGCTTCATCGAGAACGCCAAGGAGACGTTCGAATACATTGTCGTCGACCTGCCGCCGCTCGGGCCGGTTGTCGACGCTAAGGCCTTCGCACCACTCGTCGATGGCTTCGTGCTGGTCACCGAGTGGGGGCGCACGCCGCGCGCCATGGTGCGGTCGATGCTGGAATCCGAACCCTATGTCGCCAACAAGATCGTCGGGATGGTGTTGAACAAGGTCGACCTGAAGAAGCTGGCCAAATACGGATCGTTCGGGGCCTCGGAGAAATTCTTCGACAAATACTCGACCTACTATCTCGACAAGTCGGAAGTGCGCAGCAAGGCAACCGTCTAGAGCAATTCCAGAAAAGTGCGTACCGGTTTCCATCGGGGATTGCGTCTCATCGTTCCATGTTCGCAGTACACGGCTCATGGGATTTTGAAGCGTTTTGGGAATTGGTTTTGCCAGGCGCGGACGGCGTTTTGGGGTGCGAAGGTGATCCATGCCCTGAGCGCGTCGAGGCCGGTTCGGAACCACGACTTCTCGCGTCGGCCATTGACCTTTCGCTTGATTGCCTTCAGGCCCATGGTTTGAGTTGCGCATCGATAGGCCCAGGTTACGGCAATGGCGAGGATGGCGGTCAGGGTGTCGATCTTGTCTGGCGCGGTCATTCTGGTGTCTTCCATGTTGAAGCCGCGTGTCTTGGTATCGGCGAACAGGCATTCGACGGCCCAACGGTTCTTATAGGCGCTTATTGCCGCCTTGGCGTTGGGGCTGTTGGTCATGACGATCAGCCATTCGCCTTGCTGGCCATTTCTGCCGTCGATCCGTTTGGCGGCGAAGGACAGAGCGGTGGATGCATCGGGCAAGCTGGCTTCGAAGGTGGTGAGGCTGCGGCTCTTGCGGCGGCGACGCAGCAGCGACTTGATCGTCCAGAGCCGTCCATCGGCCAGGGCAACGCACTGGCCCTGCTTGACGCGAATGGCGAATAACCGCCTGATCCAGCCGGATCGACTGGAAGAAACGCTGCAGGCGGCGATAGTTCGAACCATGCTGCGCGGCTCCCGGGAAGCGACTCGCGACATGGCTCAGATTGACCGTGCGGCCCTGAACCAGCGCCACGATCAGAACCGCCAGCGTTTCCAGGCGCGAATTGCGCAGCACGAAATGACGTTTTAGGGTCTCAAGGAGGGCGGCCTGAACCGTGCTTGGCATGGGAGGATCCTTTTGGCGAAGAATCCCCTGTTCAAAGCACTTCAAACCGTCCTCACCCTTGCGTCGTGTACCGTGGCCGCTCTACGCCAATTTGGTCAACCTTGTGCGGGTTTGCTTCGGCAGGCCCAACTGGAACCCGTCGACGCTGCATGACCGGCACCGGCGCGAGCTTGAAGAAGCTGTAGTACAGCAGAAACGACCCCATGATGTAGGGGCTGAGAATGTCGACCTCGACGAAGGAACGGATCAGGAGCAGCACCATCACGCCGGCCAGCACCACAGGCTCGGGCTGCCATGTCCTGAGAACCACGGCCGCGAGGTGACCAAGGAGCGTGCGCAGGATGATCAGCGAGATCATCACCGCGCCGACAAAGCCGAGCTCGACCAGGGCTTCGATATAGGTGTTGTGGAAATGGAACCCGCTGCGGGCGGTGATGTAGAACTCATTCCACAGCCGCTCGGCCTCGGCGAAACCCTGCACCCAATAGGCGGCATAACCAACGCCGAGGATCGGAGATTTCTGCACGGCGCTCCAGCCCTGCTCCCACAGATATGTCCGCCCGGTAAGCGTCGAATCCTTGCCGAAGATGCCAAGCACGAAGTCCATGAGTCCGAGGTTCAAGGCGACAATGGCAACCACCACGATCAGCCCGGCGCCGACCAGGACAATCACCCGGCGGTAGCGCCGTGACAGAAGCTTGCTCATGGCAAGAAGCGCGATCAACGCCAGGACCGCCGGTATCGAGGCTACCGAGGTGGCCGAATGCGAGATGGCCAGAAGGTAGCCCGACAGCAGCACCACGGGCATCGCCAGGATGAAGCTCAGCCGTCCGCGCCGCAGAAAAGCGAGGAACACCACGGAAAAATAGATGCCGAGCGAGGAGACGAACCCGATCTGGTTCTTAGACGCAAAGGCGCCAACGAAGTTGTAGGTGCCGTCGAGGACGTCCTCGGAATAGCCCCCGACCTTCAGCGAATAAAGCAGGACGACGAAGATCCCGATCAACGCACCGATCGTCAGGGTGCGCACGCTGACGGTGCGCGCGGCCACGTAGGCACAGGCGATATGGGAAAAATACTGGACGGCGGTCCTCGCGGTGATGCCGGGCGCCTGCGACCAGAAGACGGAGGAGCAGATATAGGCCGCGAACAGCAGCGGCAGCCAGGCGCTGGACAGTTGCCGCAGAAACCGCCGGTAGTCGACGAGGATGAGCGGCAGCCAGACGGCGTAGTAGGCCAGGATCATCATCTGGCCGAAAATCACGGAGTAGGAAAACGCCCAGATAGAGACAGCCACGGCAAAGCTGCCATAGACCGAGTTCTTCTGGGGATCGATCAGCAGGGATTTTGGGATCTTCATCTCAGAGTCCCGTCGACGCGGCGCGGGGCGGGCAATCCACAAGCCAGCCAGCATATCCGCAAACAGGGGCGTACAATAAACGGCGTCTCCATTGTGCAGTGCAATATAATCTATCGCACCCTGTGCTCAATGGCAAATCCGGTCACCTTGTCTTACAGCGGGGCGATCGACGAGATCAGCCGGTTGCCCTGCGACATCCATCCGGCGGCGATCACTTCGGGGTTGCTCCCAGGCATTGGCCCAGACGATCGGCCTGCATGCCGGCTTGAACTTGCCTGGCAGCAACCTCACAGTCACCTGGAGGTCAGACGGCCGATCGCGGCCGATCACGACAGGGGAAGATCGGATGCCTATGAGTTTCGCTGGACGGTTCGCTGGCCGGTCGGCTGTCATCACCGGCGGGGCCTCGGGCATCGGCCTGGCCGTTGCGCAAAGGATCCTCGACGAGGGCGGACGCGTGAGCGTCTGGGATCGTGATCCGGCCCAGATCGATCAGGCGAAAACCGTTATTCCCGGCCTGCACGCCGTGACGTTGGATGTTGCCGATGCGGCCGGTGTGGAGGCCGCCGCACGGTCGACGATCGAAGCGCTTGGCGGCGTCGATATCCTGGTCACCAGCGCGGCCATCACCGGGCCGAACATGACGACC
The DNA here is from genome assembly GCF_006442155.1 of Mesorhizobium sp. B2-4-14. Classification (NCBI taxonomy): domain Bacteria; kingdom Pseudomonadati; phylum Pseudomonadota; class Alphaproteobacteria; order Hyphomicrobiales; family Phyllobacteriaceae; genus Mesorhizobium; species Mesorhizobium sp. B2-4-14. The sequence continues at coordinate 49,404 of NZ_VFVA01000016.1, forward strand.
TGGGCCTATTCGGTCGAGGATTGGCAGAGGGTCATCGACATCAACATCAACGGCGTTTTCTATTGCAACAAGGCGCTCGTGCCGCACATGCTCGAGCGCAACTATGGCCGCATCGTCAACATCGCCTCGATCGCCGGCAAGGAAGGCAATCCCAACGCTTCCGCCTACAGCACCTCGAAGGCGGCGGTGATCGGCCTGACCAAGTCGCTCGGCAAGGAACTGGCCAAGACCAAAGTCACGGTAAATTGCGTGACGCCGGCGGCCGTACGCACCGCGATCTTCAGGCAGATGAGCCAGGAGCACATCGACTTCATGCTGTCCAAGATACCAATGGCGCGCTTCGGCGAGGTCGACGAGGTGGCGGCCCTGATCTGCTGGATCGCCTCGGAGGAGTGCTCATTCACCACGGCTGCCGTCTTCGACGTTTCCGGCGGCCGCGCCACATACTGACGGCAACAACAAATCCGCGTGACAAGGCAACGAATGGAGCCTGGCCGGCATATATAGTCGGCAATGCAGGCGTGCGATCGGCAAATAATCGTGACTGTTCCATGGGCGTGACCTTTCGCTGCGATCTCGGCGTTCAAGGCGAGGACTTCCCGCACTTCTGGGAACATACGGTCGGCAGCGGCCATGCGACGCTGGCGTTGCGCGTGGACTGGCAGGCCCAGATGCGCCGGGCGCATGACGAACTCGGCTTTCGTCATGTCCGTTTTCACGGGCTGCTCGATGACGACATGGGCACACTCATCGACCAGGATGACCAGCCGCTCTATTCGTTCTTCAATGCCGACCAAATCTTCGATTTCCTGCTGTCGATCGGCATGCGGCCCTTTGTCGAGCTGAGTTTCATGCCGACAATGCTGTCATCCTCCGGGCAGATCATCTTCCGCTACCGCGCCAATGTCAGCGCGCCGAAGGACTACGACCAATGGTCGACGCTGATTTCGAAACTCGTCGCCCATTGGATCGATCGCTACGGCCTGGACGAAGTGCGGCAATGGTTCTTCGAAGTCTGGAACGAACCCAATCTCGACGCGTTCGGCAGCGGCAGGCAGGAAGATTATTTCAAGCTGTATGCCTATACGGCAAAGGTGATCAAATCCGTGGACACCAAGTTGAATGTCGGCGGACCGGCTACTGCGGACAACGCCTGGATCGATGAGTTCATCGCATATTGTGAGCAGAACAGCCTTCCGGCCAATTTCATCAGCACGCACCATTATCCCACCGATGCCTTCGGCATACCTGGCGACGACACCGAGACCCAGCTTTCGGAAAGCATCAGGAGCGCGTTGCGCGATGAGGCTCGCACCGCTCGCCTGCAGGCGGGCGACCGGCCCCTCTACTACACTGAATGGTGCACCTCCTCGAATCCACGCGATTCGATGCATGACGAGCCCTATGCCGCCGCTTTCATCGTCAAGACGGTGATGGAGGCGAGAGGATTGGTTCAAGGGTACAGCTACTGGACCTTTTCCGATATTTTCGAGGAAAACTATTTTCCATCCGTGCCCTTTCATGGTGGCTTCGGGTTGATGAACCTTCACGGAATTGCCAAACCGGCCTACCGTGCCTTTGAAACGCTGCATCAACTTGGAACGGAAATTCTGTTCATGGAGGGAACCCATTCAACCCTTGATGGCTGGTGCGTCCGTGACGGGAATTCGCTGACCGTGCTGATCTCCAACTTTGCCTTGCCACGGCATCCGATCGCCAACGAGACCGTCCATGTCGAACTCAGGAATGCGCCGCAGCCCACAGCGGCAACCGTTCGGCGGATCGATGCGGAAAATGCCAACGCCAAGGCGCTGTGGGTAACAATGGGGCGACCCGATTATCCGGGCGCGGCAGCGGTCGAGCAGTTGCGTGCGACCTCGGTAATGCAGAAACGGCGCCAACCAGTTGCCTGGCACGACCGCACCCTTGGATTCGACGTGGCCGTTCCTCCCCTGGGAGTCGCGGCCATCAGGCTGGAGTTCGCGTCTCTTGCTTAAAGCCGATCCCGCCGCGCTGTCCGATGACGAGCTTCTGCAGCGCTACCAGCGCGCCGCCTTCGGCTATTTCCTGGAGAATGTGAACCCCGACAACGGGCTGGTCGCCGATACGTCGCGGCCGAACTGGCCGGCCAGCATCGCCGTCGTCGGCTTCGCGCTCTCCTGCTATCCGATCGGCGTCGAGCGCGGCTGGATGAAGCGCGAGGCGGCGGTGGAATTGACGCTGGCCGCGTTGCGTTTCTTCTCGGCCAGTCCGCAAGGCGGCGGCGAGGACGTCACTGGCCACAAGGGTTTTTACTACCATTTCCTCGACATGCGAACCGGGCTGCGTGTCTGGCGCTGCGAACTGTCGATGGTGGACACCGCCTTGCTGATGGCCGGCATACTGGTGGCGGGCGCCTATTTCCGCGGCGACAATGAACGGGAAGCCGAAATCCGGCACCTGGCCGAAGTGCTCTATCGGCGCGTCGACTGGCGGTGGGCGCAAGGCAGCAGCCCGACCCTGCGGCAAGGCTGGAAGCCGAAGAGCGGCTTTCTCCACTATGGCTGGGAAGGCTACAACGAGGCGATCGTCCTCTATGTGCTGTCGATGGCCTCACCCGACAGCCCGGCCTCCGACGACAGTTACGAGGCCTGGACGGCGACCTACCAGTGGGAAAACATCTACGGCCATGACGTGCTTTATGGCGGGCCGCTGTTCATGCACCAGTTCTCGCATGCCTGGATCGATTTCGCCGGCATCCGCGACGCCTTCATGCGCGAGAAGGACTCGGACTATTTCGAAAACAGCCGCCGCTCGACCTACCTTCACCGCGACTATGCCCGCCACAACCCCTATGGCTTCGATGGCTATGGCGAGAACCTTTGGGGCCTCTCGGCGGGGGACGGGCCTGGCGGCTTCCGCGCCAGCGTGGAGCGGCGTACGCACCGGTTTTCCGGCTATGCCGCGCGCGGCGCGCCATTCGGTCCCGATGACGGGACGATCGCGCCATGGTCCTTTCCGGCGTCGCTGCCTTTCGCGCCCGATATCTGCCTGGCTGCGTTGCGCCATCTCGCCGATCGCTATCCACAGGTGATCGACGGTTACCGGCTGCCGAGCGGATTCAATCCGACATTGGCCAACCGGCGAAGATTCGGCGGCGATGGCTGGGTGTCCGAAGGCCATTACGGGCTCGACCAGGGCATCGTGGTGATGATGATCGAGAACCACCGCTCGCGTCTGATCTGGGACTTGATGCGGTGCAATCCGCACATCCGTCGCGGCCTGGGCAGAGCCGGCTTCACGGGCGGCTGGCTGTCGCAGCCGACAGCGCCCGCGGCAGGGGGTGGCGATGTCGCGTGAACGGACATGGGCCGCCGCCTTTCCTGTCGACCGCAATGACGTCGAACTGATCCGGGGCGCGCATCCGCCGCGCTGGAAGAACCCGGAGCCGGACGGTCCCTACAATCTCGTCGTCATCGGCGCCGGGCCGGCAGGACTCACCGCTGCGCGTGACGCCGCGAGTCTTGGCGCGAAGGTTGCCCTGATCGAGCGCGGGCTGATCGGCGGTGCATGCATCAATGTCGGCTGCATCCCGTCGAAGTCGATCATCCGCACCGCCAGGCTCTATGCCGATATGCGCGATGCCGAGAGCTTCGGCGGTGACGCGCCACGACATCTTCATGTCGACTTCGAGCGGGCCATGATGCGGATGCGGCAGATCCGACAGCGGATCAGCCGCGCCGATTCGGCCGAGACCATCGCGGCCGAAGGGATCGACCTCTATTTCGGCGAAGCGCGGTTTGGCGGGCCGGATACGGTGATGGTCGCCGGCAAGACGCTGCATTTCAGGAAGGCATTGGTCGCGACGGGCGCGCATCCGAGCGGGCCGGCGATTCCGGGGCTTGCCGAGGCCGGTTATCTCGACAACGAGAGCATGTTCAACCTCACGGAATGCCCCCAGCGGCTCCTGGTCATCGGCGGCGGTCCGCTCGGCTGCGAGACCGCGCAGGCTTTCCGCCTGCTCGGCGCCAAGGTCATCCTGGCGCAAAGCGATCCGATGTTCCTGCCCGGCGAGGAACGCGACGCCGCGCAGATCCTATCAGACGCCTTGGCGCGCGAGGGGATCGAGGTCCGCCTCAACACCGAAGTGGTGGCGGTGCGCGGGGAAGGCGGCAGGAAGCTCGCCGACCTGGTGCGGGACGGCGACACGACCACGATCTCCGTCGACGAGATCATCACCGGCGTCGGCCGTTCGCCCAATGTCGATGGTCTCGGACTGGAAGAGGCCGATGTGGCGTATGACGCCAGCGGCATCAGAGTGGACGACTATCTGAGAACCACGAATCCGCACATCTACGCGGCGGGCGACGTCTGCCTCGAATACAAATTCACCCATACCGCCGAGGCGACGGCGCGCATCGTCGTGCGCAATGCGCTCTTTCGCGGGCGCGAAAGGCTGAGTGAGCTTGTTGTTCCCTGGTGCACCTATACCGATCCGGAGATCGCCCATGTCGGTCTCTATCCCGCGGAGGCGCGCCTGAACGGCATTCCGGTCAAGACCTATACGGTGCTGATGCATGATGTCGCCCGTGCCGTGATGGACGGCGAGGAGGAAGGGTTCGTCAAGATCCATGTCAGGGAAGGCTCCGACCGTATCCTGGGGGCGACCGTCGTCGCCAGCCATGCCGGCGAGATGATCAATGGGGTGACGCTCGCCATCAGGTCGGGTATGGGATTGCATACCCTGGCCGATGTCATCCATCCCTTCCCGACACAAGCGCAAGGCATCAAGATGGCGGGCGACGCCTACAGGCGAACCCGGCTCACCTCCTTGCGCAGGCGCCTTGCGGCGCGCTGGCTGGCATGGTCCAGACGTTGACCGCAAGCGGCGCACCGGCCTTTGTTCACTGAAATGTCCGCAAATACCAGACCAAGTATCCCATCCGGCGCTTGACGGCACCCAGTACTGCTGGGGAAGAGATTGACCTCACCGTGCGTGGGGAAGATTGATCTCACCGTGCGGCCGCGGAACACTCGTGGATGCAGCCTGTAACTGAAACGGAATATGCAATCCAGCTCTTGACCAGGAGTTACATCTGCGTGCCGTTGTGTGCCGGAGGCAAGCATCTCGATCTCGATGCAATGGACTATCATCCCCTACATTTGCAGGCCCGTCGAAAGGATCTGAAAGAGTTGGCGTTCCGATCGATTGCCTTTCATCTGTCGCAGAAACCGCCAACCAGCGACGACATCCGCCGCTGGTTTCGGAAGTCTGCTGGAAATGTCGGAATCCTTGGGGATTCTCCAACCTTCTTATTCTGAATTTCGATGATGCCGCAGGCTACCTGAGCTGGTCGGGCAGGCACGGACAAGCTCAAGGTTCCACATGGATATACAAGCGATCGCACCCTGAACGCCCGGCGCTACCTTTTCAACGAGACATGGCCGATCGCCGTGGGCAGCGCATTGGTCGCGGCCTGGGCGACGACCGCCATCCGCTTTCCGGAAACCATCAGCCTTGACGAGGATTCATGCTATTGGGCAGCCCTGCTTGCCCGCGCCGACGTGGCGACGACCCCTACCCCGGTGCTCCTCTACCACCATGACGAAGAGAGAATGGCGCGACGATTTGTGCAGGCTCCGCGGGCGACGTTTCTCGCTATCGCGCTTGAACTGGACAAGCTCGCCGGTTCAGGCATTGCTAGGGACGTCCTGCAGTGGAGGAAAGCCTGGATCGCGCAGCGGCTTTCAAGGCGGCTTCTCAAGCACAAGCGATACAGGGATGCGATGAGCATGATGCGTGCGGTCCGCGCCCACAAGACCCTGAACCGGAGTTGGAAGACATTGCAATATCATACCCGAATTCATGCCGGAGCTATAATGGAACGGCCCGGCCTTTCGTCGGCCGCCGGCGGGGTCAAGGAAAAACGTACCCTGGTCGTCTCTTACGACCCTGCCTTTCCGGCGGTTTCGGGCGCGGATCTGAGGAATTTCCGCAATGCCAGTCTGGCCTCGGAATACGGTCCGGTCCGGCTTGCCTCGGTTCGGCCGCTGGGTAGTCCGTCAAAGCCGTCCAACGGACGCCTCCAAGCCGTTGGGCTGACGATTGCGGAGGAGCCGCGCTCGTCCTCGCTGGGCTGGTGGAGGATAGCGGCGGAGAACCGCATTCCCCGCACGGCACTCGCGCGCCTGCTGACCCTGGTGCAAACCTTCAAACCCGACACGATCATCGTCGAGGGAATCGGCCTGTTCAAACTGCTGCGGCCGTTGCGGCCGCTGACGAAGCAACTCGTCCTCGATATGCATAACGTCGAGTCCGACCTGGCGGCACAGCTGCAGCATCTCCGTCTGGAGCGATTCCGGGCCGGATTTGGCATTCGGCGACTGGAGAGAAAAGCGCTTTCCCTCGTCGACAGGGTCTGGGTCTGCTCGAACCTGGACCGCGAGAAGCTGACGGGCCTGTCCCGGCACAAGCTGCCGATCGATGTCGTTGCGAACGGAATTCCCAAGGCCGAAGACATTCCCGAAGCGCTGTCCGCCGAGGCCGCGACCGATAGAGGCTTTCCGGTGATCCTGTTCATCGGCCATCTCGGCTATCCACCGAACGTCGATGCCGCCGAGCGGTTGGCCCATGCCATACTGCCCCGCATCCGGCAGGTCTTGCCCGGCGCGAAGCTTGTCCTTGCCGGACGTACCCCAAGGGCGGCGGTGCGGGCGCTGACCGGGTTGCCCGACGTGGAACTCATCGAAAATCCCGAAAGCGTGGCACCGCTTTTGTCCGCCGCGCATCTCACCATCATTCCACTCAAGGCGGGTGGGGGCACGCGCATCAAGATCCTGGAGGCGATGGCCTGGGGCGTGCCGGTGATCGCGACACCGGTGGCGGCCGAGGGTCTGGACCTGGTCGATGGCGACGAGGTGCTGTTGTCGGCCACCGACGAAGGACTTGCCGATATGGCGATCGGACTTTGCCTGGACCCCGAACGCCGGGCGCGGCAGCGCGTGCGCGCGCATCAAGCCGCATGGGCACGGTTTAGCCCGCAAGCGATCCGCGAGGCGATCCGTACCGGTCTTGACCTGGACAATGACGGCAAATGACGCCCGGCCGTTCCCCTCATCCGCCCCATGAGCTGCCGATGATCCCGCCGATCCTGCACCAGACATGGAAGACCGACAGCGTTCCCGCACGCTTCCATGCCTATGCCGACAGCTGGAAACGGCATAATCCAAACTGGACGGTGATGTTCTGGAGCGACCGGATGCTGCTCGAATTCGTGGCCGAGCATTATCCGGATTTCCTGCCTATGTTCTGCAGTTACACGAACGGCGTGCAGCGGTCGGATGCGGCCCGCTACATGCTGCTGCATCATTTTGGCGGGATCTACGCGGACATCGATTGCGAATGCCTCGCCCCCTTCGATCCGATCATGGACGAGACCCGCGTCGTGCTGTGCAAGGAGCCGGCCTCGCATGCAGCCATCCAGGCGGATCTCCGGGGTCTGCCCTATCTCCTGTTCAACGGGACGATGGCCAGCCCAGCCGGTCATCCCTTCTGGATACAAGTGCTTTCCCTGATGCGCAGGCTCGCCAGCGCCAAGAACGTGCTCGACGCGACCGGACCCTGTCTGTTGACCTCCGCACAACTCGCCTACAGCGATCAGGCTGCCTTTGCCATTCATCCTTCCGGCCTGTTCACGCCGGTGACGCCGGCCGGGAGCGCGAAGCGCGAAGCCGGCGACGACACGGCAGCGCTTTCGATCCATCACTGGGCCGGCACATGGTGGATCCCCGAGCCGCCACCGACCTGGAGGACCAGGCTGCGCAACCGAGCCTATCGGCTGCGGTATCAGCTGACGCGCGGCGCGTATCTGGATGAGGCCGAGGCGAAAGCCAGCGTCGACAAGGCGGTTCTGTCGGCGCCGCCGCCCTCAGGCCGCAACATTGCCGTCCTGGTGCCGCTTCGCGACGCCGCCGATCTCATCCAGCCCTTTCTCGACGCACTGGACGGGCTCGACTATCCCAAGGACAGGATCAAGCTGGTCTTTTGCGAAGGCGACAGCCTGGATGGGAGCTGGGAACGCCTGCAAGCCGCGACAGCAGGATTAGCCGGCAAATATCGTGACATCGTCCTGCTGCGGAGACAGGTCGGCACCAGGCTCGACAGGGCAAAACGGGCAAAGCCCAGCATGCAGCGGGTGAGGCGGGGCGCGATTGCCAAGGTGCGAAATCACCTGATCGATCATGGACTGAAGGAAGACGACGACTGGGCGTTGTGGATCGACATCGATGTCTGGCGCTTCCCCGGCGATGTACTGAACCGGCTGATCGCTACTGGCCATCGTATCGCGATGCCCAATTGCGTGAAGATCGCCGGCGGCGGCAGCTTCGATCTCAACAGCTTCGTCATAAGACGCCAGACCAAGGACTATCCTTACTATCGCGAGATACGCGGCGGACTGCACCAACCGCCCGCGCAAACGCCCAACCGCTATCATCTCAGCGATGTCAGGCATTTCGACATCATCGGCCTCGATGCGGTCGGCGGAACCATGCTCCTGGTCGACGCCGCCTTGCATCGCGGCGGCCTTCGCTTCCCCGAAATTCCCTACCGCGACCTGATCGAGACCGAAGCCTTCGGCATGCTCGCCAATGATCTTGGCGTCAGGCCGGTCGGCCTGCCGAAACTGGAAATCCTACACGTCCCGTGGTGATGCGTCGGCCTGCCGTGGCTTCCACCTGAGATGCTCCAGGCATCAGTCGTGCAATTCCCGCGAAATCGGCGGGCCGACCGAAAATCCGGAGAATGTCACCTCGAAACCCTCGCGCTGCGGTGAACAGCACATCATGCCGACATCGACCGTTTTCGAGACCGGGAAATAGGCAAGCCGCACCGGCTTCCAGTGGCCGTCCGAAGCGTCGAGATACTGGACGCGGATCGCTTCGCCATGGCGGGTCAGGCGGATCCTGACGCCGTTCGGGCCGGCGGGAATGGCCACCAGCGACCAATCCGATGTGTCGTTGGTGACGACAACCGAGAAATAGGCGAGACCGTCGGTGTATTCGATGCCGGCCTTGATCCAGTGCGTCTCGCTCAGCCGGATCATCAGTCCGGCCTGGTCGTAAAGCACCTTGTAATCGCCTTTGACGGTGACCTCGGCGGTGAAATCGCCCTCGACCGGCCGATACAGGAAGTGGCCGTTGTCGCGCCAGAACCCATAAAAGGTCTCACGCCAGAAGTCGGTCTCCTTGCCGGAGCGCACGCTGACGGCATCGCCGTCGATGACGTGGTGCGGCGGCGGGTTGAGCCAGATCAGGTCCTGCAATGTCATTGCCTCGTGCCGATTCCCTAGTGAACGCCCGCCAGCCCGATGGCCGGCGTCCAGTCAACCCGCAAAGGTATAGGCGGTCTTCACCATGGTGTAGAATTCCATCGCGTAGCGGCCCTGTTCGCGCGGACCATAGCTCGAGCCCTTGCGGCCGCCGAAGGGAACGTGGAAGTCTACTCCCGCCGTCGGCAGGTTGACCATCACCATGCCGGCTTCCGAATTGCGCTTGAAGTGGGTGGCGTGCTTGAGGCTCGATGTGCAGATGCCTGAGGTCAGCCCGAAGGGCGTGTCGTTGGCGACTGCCAACGCCTCGTCATAGTCCTTGACCCTGATGACGCTGGCGACAGGCCCGAAAATTTCCTCGCGCGAGCTGCGCATGGCGTTGGTGGCGTCTGTCAACAGTGCCGGCCGCAGATAGAAACCCGGCGTCTTGCGGTCGAGCCGTTCGCCGCCGAAGGCGAGCGTGGCGCCTTCCCTGACGCCGATGGCGATATAATCCTCGTCCTGCTTCAGCTGCGTGGCGTCGACGACCGGACCGATCTGGGTCTGCGCGTCGAGCGCATCGCCGACAACCAGTCCATCCATCCGCTCCTTCAGCGCATCGACGAAACGGTCATGGATGGAATCGGTCACGATCAGCCTGGACGAGGCCGTGCAGCGCTGGCCGGTCGAGAAGAAGGCGCCGTTGAGGGCACAGTCGACGGCAACCGCAAGATCGGCATCGTCCAGCACCACCAGCGGGTTCTTGCCGCCCATTTCGAGCTGGAACTTGCGCATGTGCTCGACGCTTGCCGCGGCGACGCGCTTGCCGGTGCCGACCGAACCGGTGAAGGTGATGGCGTTGACATCGGGGCTGTCGAGCATCGCCTGGCCGACCACCGAGCCCTTGCCCATGACGAGGTTGAGCACGCCCCTGGGCAGGCCGGCGCGATGCAGGATGTCGACGATCGACCAGGCGCTCTCGGGCACGAGTTCGGCCGGCTTGAAGACGATGGTGTTGCCATGGGCCAGCGCCGGAGCGATCTTCCAGGCCGGAATGGCGATGGGGAAATTCCACGGCGTGATGATGCCGACCACGCCGACCGCCTCGCGCGTGATCTCGACGCCGACACCCGGCCGCACGCTCGGCACCATCTCTCCGGAGAGACGCAATGTTTCGCCGGCAAAGAAATCGAATATCTGGGCGGCGCGGATGGTCTCGCCAATGCCTTCTGCCAGCGTCTTGCCTTCCTCGCGCGCCAGGTTGCGGCCGATTTCGTCCTTGAATGCCATGATTTCATCGGACGCCTTCTTCAGCACCGCATGGCGCGCCAGCGGGCCGGAGCGGGACCATGCGGGAAAGGCCGCCTTGGCCGCCGCGATCGCCTGGGCCGTCTGTTCCACGTCCGCCGAGGCGTATTCGCCGACGACATCGCCGGTATCCGAGGGGTTGATGTTGCGGGACCCGGCGTCGCCGACCCATTCGCCATCGATGAGGTTCTTTCGAAACTGAGCCATGTCCTCGTCTTTCCTGCTGGTTGGCCGCGTGGCGGCATCTTTCTGACTTGATATTTGCCAGACAATTGCCCTGCGGGAAAGCACGTACTGGCCGGGCCGCCGCGACAAAAGCCCCGGGCCTGCCATAGCGTCAATAGCATGGCGGCGGCAGCGCCCCATGGACAGCCAGCCCGGTTAAGATCCCCGCAGCCGTCACGTCAGCTCAATCGAAACGCCCTGTACAGCGATGTACATAGCCTTGATTTGCCTGATCCGGCATGTCATGCGTCATACCGATGGCAGCCATCGAAACGACGATTCAGCGCGCCGGCGTCACCGGCAACATCAAGGCCACTCGTGACGACTGGCTGAAGCTGGCGCTTGAAACGTTGATCTCGGATGGCGTCGAACGCGTCCGCGTGCAGACGCTCGGGCAGCAGCTTGATGTCTCGCGCTCCAGCTTCTACTGGTATTTCAAGAGCCGGCAGGACCTGCTCGACCAATTGCTGGACTATTGGCGGCAGACCAACACCCGATTCATCGTCGAACGCGCCGGGCGGCCATCCGCCACCGTCATCCGCGGGGTGATGAGCATTTTCGAATGCTGGGTGGACGAAAAGCTGTTCGATCCCCGGCTCGATTTCGCGATCAGGGCCTGGGCGCGCCGCTCCCCCGCCACAAGGCGCGCGCTCGACCAGGCCGATGAAGAACGCGTCAATGCCATACGCGACATGTTCATGCGCCATGGCTATGAAGAAGAAGACGCGTTCGTGCGTGCCCGTGTGCTCTATTTCATGCAGATCGGCTATTACTCGCTCGAACTCGACGAGCCGATGAGCAGCCGCCTGACGCATGTCGCGTCCTATCTGCGCAGCTTCACCGGCCAGGAACCGACCGCCGAGGATGTCGAGGACTTTTCGCGTTATGTCGAGAAGACACTTTCCGGCAAACGGTAGACGGGGCACCGGCTGCCTGACTCGGCAGCTTTCTCGGCAACAGGCTTGCTCCATATCCACACACCAGCCTCCTCCGGCCCGGTTCTCGCGATGCACTGGACACATGTGTACAACAAAGATAGGGTGCATCGCCACAACCGGGTGGAGCGCGACAGGATGAAATCGGAGGCTGCCCTGAAAAAGAACCAGGCCGGCGCGAGGCGAAGGCTGGTGACGCTCGAAATCGACGCCGAGGATGCGGATGCCAGCGGCTACGAGCTGGTCTGGAACAAGGGCAAGCTTGCCGGCTTCGTCACCTCCGGCGGCTACGGCCACACCGTCGGCAAGAGCCTCGCCATGGCGCTTGTCGACCGCGACGCGGCCGATGCCGATACGCAGTTGACAACCCACATCGTCGGCATCGAAAGAGATGCGCTTCGTCGCCTTACGATCCTCTCGCAAGGCGATGCGGCGTGACCGATCGAACCGGTGACGTCCATAGAGAAGACCATACAAAGATCCACGCCCCCTTCCCCAAATCAGGCCTGGCCGGCACGCCATGACCAGACGCTATTCCGCTCTGTCGCTGTTCAAGGAAGGCCTGGCCGGCCAGACCGGCTGGAAGCAGGCGTGGCGCTCGCCCGAGCCGAAGCCGTCCTACGACGCGATCGTCATCGGCGGCGGCGGCCATGGGCTGGCGACAGCCTACTATTTGGCCAAGAACCACGGCATCGCCAGGGTGGCGGTCCTTGAAAAAGGCTGGATCGGCGGCGGCAACACCGGCCGCAACACCACAGTGGTGCGCTCCAACTATTATTACCCGGAGAGCGTCGAACTCTACGGGCTGGCGCACAGGCTCTACGAAGGCCTGTCGAAGGATTTGAACTACAACGTCATGCTGTCGCAGCGCGGCATGGTCAATCTCTGCCACTCGACAGTCGAAATGGAGATGGGCGCGCGCACCGTCAATGCCATGCAGATCAACGGCATCGATGCGGAGCTGTTTTCGCCCGAGGATGTACGGCGCGTGGCGCCGATCTACAATTTCTCACCGGACGCGCGCTTTCCGGTGTTCGGCGGCATCTGGCAGCGCCGCGCCGGAACGGCGCGCCACGACGCGGTCGCCTGGGGTTATGCGCGGGCGGCGAGCCGGCTCGGCGTCGACATCATCCAGAATTGCGAAATCAGCGATTTCATCATCGAGGGTGGGCGCTGCCGTGGCGTGCAGACGACGCGTGGCACGATCCGCGCCGAGCGCATCGGCATGGCGGTGGCCGGCCATTCCTCGGTGCTGGCGGCCAAGGCCGGCTTCCGGCTGCCGATCAATTCCTACGCGCTGCAGGCCTGTGTTTCCGAGCCGGTGAAACCGATCCTCGACACGGTTGTGCTGTCGCCCGGCACCGGCGTCTATGTCAGCCAGTCGGACAAGGGCGAGATCGTCATTGGCGGCGGACTTGACCGCATCCCCTCCTATGCGCAGCGCGGCAATCTGCCGACGCTGGAAACCGTCGTTGCCGGCCTGTTGGAAATGTTCCCGATCTTCGGCCAGTTGAAGCTGATGCGGCAATGGGCGGGCATTGTCGACGTGGTGCCGGACTCCTCGCCGATCATCGGTGAATCGCCGCTGCCCAATCTATTCCTGAATTGCGGCTGGGGCACGGGCGGCTTCAAGGCCATTCCCGCTGGCGGCACTCTGCTGGCAAACTTGCTGGCAACGGGCAGGCACAACGACATCAGCCGTCCGTTCGACCTCGATCGCTTTGCCAGCGGGCGGCTGATCGATGAAGCGGCCGGCTCCGGCATCGCGCACTAAGACAGGACCAGAGGCAATCATGCAGCTCTTCCCTTGCCCGTTCTGCGGTCCGCGCGACGAGACGGAATTCCACTTTGGCGGCGATGCCGGCAATGTCCGGCCTGACGGGGCCGATCTGCCGGTCGAGCGCTGGGCAAACTATCTCTATCTCAGGAGCAACCCGAAGGTGCGGCGCGCGAAATCTGGGTGCACATGAGTTGCGGCGAGTTCTTCGTCATGGAACGTGACACGGTCACGCACGAGGTGCTGTCCTCGACCGCTCTTGGCGGGGAGCACGCGGCATGACCGCCTCGCGTCTCACCATCGGTGGCAGCGCGATCGACCGATCGCGCCCAATCCGATTCAGCTTCGACGGCACAAGCGTTGAGGGCTTTGCCGGCGACACCATCGCCTCGGCGCTGCTGGCCAATGATATCGCGGTCGTCGGCCGCAGCTTCAAATACCACCGGCCACGCGGCATCTGGGGCGCCGGCGTCGAGGAGCCGAACGCGCTGGTGGATGTCGGCGGCCCCCGGACCACGCCGAACACGCGCGCCACGACCGAGCCGGCATATGACGGGCTGGTGGCAAAAAGCGTCAACGCGACGCCCAGTGCGCTCGCCGACCGCAACGCCTTCCTCGACCGCTGCTCGCGCTTCATTCCAGCGGCGTTCTATTACAAGACCTTCATGTGGCCGGACTGGCACATGTTCGAGCCGCGCATCCGCGCCATGGCTGGGCTGGGCGAAGTGGACAAGGGCTGGACCTCGCCGGGCTCGGCCGACCAGATCAACCATCATTGCGACGTTCTGGTGGTGGGCGCGGGACCGGCTGGACTGGCGGCGGCGAAACTGGCGGCAGGCGCCGGCTTCTCGGTCATGCTGGTTGACGACCAGCAGAAGCCGGGCGGATCGCTCGGCCACCGCGCCGGCGAGATTGACGGCAAGCCGGCTGCCATCTGGATCGACGAGACGATTGCCGAGCTTGCCGCCGGCGGCCACCTGATCCTGCCTTCAACCACCGCCTTCGGCATCTACGACCACAATCTGGTCGGGCTGAACCAGCGTCATTTCGACGGCCGGCGCGACACGCTGTGGCGGGTCCGGCCGCGCCGGATCGTGCTGGCGACGGGTGCCATCGAGCGGCCGCTGCCCTTCGCCAACAACGACCTGCCGGGCATCCTGTCGGCGGATGCGGCGCTCGCCTATCTCAGGCGCCATGCCGTGCTGGCCGGCAGGCGCATCGTCGTCGCCACCAACAATGACAGCGCCTATGAAGTGGCGGAGGCGTCCGCCGAGGCCGGCGCCGAAGTCACGCTGGTCGACATCAGGCGTGACGGCATGCCAGCCACCAAGGTGCGGCTGGTCAAGGGGCGATCGCTTGCCGCCGCCAACGGCAAGCTGCGCGTCGAGGGCGTGACGCTGGACGACGGCACCAGGCTCGACGCCGATTGCGTGCTGGTGTCGAGCGGCTGGACACCGACCATCCACCTCTTCGGCCAGGCCAAGGGCAAGCTTTCCTGGAGCGAGGCGCGCGCCGCGTTCCTGCCGGGCGATCCGGTCGAGGGCATTTCCGTCGCCGGCGCCGCGGCCGGCGCGGTCTCCTTGTCGGAGGTGTTCGCAGGCTCGCAGAACGCTGTTGCATCGCTCGGCCAAACGAACGCGGAGATGCCGCGCAGCACCGGACCGGAGGCGACTGGCGGCATCGTTGCCGCCTGGCCGGTGCCCGGGTCGAAGGGGCGCATCTGGATCGACTATCAGAACGATGTGACGGTAAAGGACGTCGAACTGGCGGCGCGCGAAAATTTCGTCTCGGTCGAGCATCTGAAGCGCTACACCACGCTCGGCATGGCGACCGACCAGGGCAAGACCTCCAACCTGCCTGGCCTGGCGCTGATGGCAGGCATCACTGGCCGCACGGTGCGGGAGGTCGGCACCACCACCTATCGCCCGCCGTTCACGCCGGTGCCGCTGGCGAGCTTCGCCGGTGCGCGCGGGGGCGAGTTGATGGCGCCGGTGCGTCGGCTGCCGCTGGAAAACATCCATCGCGCCGATGGCGCCGTGTTCCAGGAATATGGCGGCTGGCTGCGGCCTGCCCACTATGGCGGTCGCGATGCCGATGCGGACCGTACGATCCAGGACGAGGCGCGGCGTGCGCGCCAGTCGGTCGCGCTTTTCGACGGTTCGACGCTCGGCAAGATCGAGGTGATCGGACCGCAGGCGGCCGAATTCGTCGATTTCCTCTACTACAACACCATGTCGACGCTGAAGCCCGGCCGTTGCCGCTACGGCTTCATGCTGTCGGAGAACGGCGTGGTGTTCGATGACGGCGTGCTGGTGCGGCTGGATGAGCATCGCTTCGTCGTGTCGTGCTCGTCCTCGCATGTCGCGGCTGTGCACGCGCGGCTGGAGGAATGGCGCCAAGACCGCTTTGGCCGCGACGCCATCTATATTCACAACGCCACAGCAGAAATGGCAACGCTGACCGTCTCCGGTCCGAACGCCCGCAAGCTGCTCGAAAAACTGGATTTTGGCCTCTCGCTCGACGATGCAGACCTGCCGCATATGGCGATGGGCCATGGCAGCTATGGCGGCGACGAGGTCCGCATCGCGCGCGTGAGCTTTACCGGCGACAGGAGCTATGAAATCTCGATCCGCGCGGACCGCGCCGAGACCCTATGGACCCGTCTGCGCGAATCCGGCCAGCCGTTCGATGCCGCTATCATCGGCCTCGAAGCGCTAATGATCCTGCGTGCGGAGAAAGGCTTCATCGTCATCGGCAAGGACACTGACGGGACCACACTGCCGCATGATCTCGGCGTGGAGGGTCCCCGCGCCAAACGCCAGACCGAATTTGTCGGCCGCCGCTCGCTGTCCACCGACGAGGCTTCACGCGACAACCGGCTGCAGCTTGTCGGCCTGACGGTGCCGCAAGGCGATGCGCCGCTGCCAACCGGCGCGCATGGCATCAAGCGGAGCGACGGCAGGCTGCGCAGCCAGGGCTTTGTCACCTCAAGCTACCAGAGCCCGACGCTTGGCCGGCCGGTCGCGCTTGGCCTGATCGAGCGTGGTGCTGCCCGCCATGGCGAGACGATCGAAATCCAGCATCTCGGCAAGGTCAGCACGGCGACCATTGCCGCCCCTTGCGCTTTCGACCCGGCAGGAGACCGGCTGCATGCGTGATCTCGCGGAAAAATGGTCCGTCGCGCCGGACTGGCAGAGCGCCACGATCGAAGTGCCGGGGCTCAAGATAAGCCCGATCACCGGACTGCACCAACGGCTGGTCAGCGGCGACCTTGCCGCATGGGCCGAGCTCTCAGGGTTCGATGGAACGGCCGCCGGTGCATTCGGCCTGACAGAGGGCATACGCTATTCGGTCCGACTGGCGCGCGACCGCCTGCTCGTCGTATCAAGCAACCCGCTCGCCATCCCCGCAGGTTGGCACGGCGAAGGTCTCGCGGTGACGACGATCAGCGCCGGCTTGCAGGTGTTCGAGGTCGAGGGCCCGGCTCTCGATGCCTTCATCGCACGCGGGACGACGCTCGATCCTCGCCAGCCAAGCGCCAGTGCGGCACTTTCCTTCGCCGGCGTCAGCGCTATCGTGTACCGCCATGAGAACAGGTTGCGCATCCATGTCGACCGTGGCCTTGCAGCCTATCTCTGGACATGGATGGAGCAGGCCGCCGGCCACATCGCGGCCGGAAATTAGCCAGCGGCGATCGCGCTCATAGCGTGAAGGACCAGAACAGGCAGGCGAGCGTCGCGGCCGCGAAGACGACGAAGAACAGGCTGCGCAACAGCACGTTGCGGCGCAGCTCGTTCATGACGAAGTGGCAGCCGACAATCGCCACGGCGAACAGGAACCGCCAGTTCAGCAATGCCAGCAGGGCGCTGCCCTGGCCGAAGGCCCATCGGGCGAGAAGGCCACCGACGATGGTGGCGAGCAGCACGATCACGGTCCAGAAGATCGCGTCGGCGGCGTGGGTGAGAACGATGCTCGCCGCCCTGATCGGCAGGATCATCATCAGCAGCGCGCTGAAGAAATAGACCGCGGCAAGCGGGATGAACGTTCCCGCATCGGCGATGCCGTCGAGCCGTTTCACGCCGGTCACCCCGTAGGGATAGCCATGCCGGGCCACGGCCAGGCTCAGCGCCATGAGCAAGGCGGTCAGCACGGCGGCGAGTGCGAAGGTCGTGAGGGCTTTGCTCATGGGGTTCCTGTCGCGGACGAATCAGACAGGAACTGATGTAGCCGACGGTCGTAAATTGCGCGTAAGCGAAGTCGTGCTGAGCGGACCAACCCTGGCGCAAAGGGCGTCGCGGCCAGGCTGCACTGCAGCGATCCTGCCCGCGGAGCGGTTGGAGCGCGCATTGAATGCATTCCTATCTCCATTCTAATATAATCCGATCATTTCCGGTGAACGAAGCTACGGATTTGCCATGGACCTGGACCCTTCGACGCTCAATCGGGCTCTGCCGCTCCGCGATCAGATCTATCAGAAGATCCGCAACCTGATCGTCGTCGGACAGATGAAGCCCGGGGAGGTGATCAATGAGGTGGCGATCGCCGAGGCCCTCGGAGTCTCACGCACGCCGGTGCGGGAAGCCGTCAAGCGCATCAGCGACGAGGGCCTCGTCAAGATCCTGGCACAGACGGGCACCTATGTCGCGCCGATCAGCCGCGCCGACCTGGAAGAGGCCTATGTCATCCGCCGGGCGCTGGAGATGGAAAGCGCCAGGCGCGCGGCGGTGAAGCTCACGCCGGCAGCCGCCGAACTGCTGGAGGACAATATGGCGGCGCACAAGCTCGCAATATCGCGCGGCCGCTACGCCACCGCGATCCAGCTCGACGACGTCTTTCACCGCACCATCGCCGAGATCTGCGGCCTGCCGATGATCTGGCGGGCCGTCGACATCTCCAAGGCGCAGATGGACCGCGGCCGCTATCTCGCCATTCCCAAACCCGGCTATGGCGAACAGACGATCGAGCAGCACGAAGCCATTCTCGATGCGCTGAAACGACATGATGCCGAGGGCGCCGCGCAGGCAATGGAACACCATCTGGAGACGTCGTTTCGCAACACGCTCGAAGTCGCCGCCGAGCTTCTCGGCTGACGCTCGTCCTCGATCGCAAGCGGACATGACCAGCATATGCGAAGAATGGTATCGGCCTGAAGGCCGAAGCGATCGCGCAAATACAAGCGTCCATGCCGAAGCCTGGCCGAAGTGCTCACCGTCGTCAGCCGCGCCAACATCCGCTGCTGTCAATCGTCCTGCGCGAGCCGGAAAGCCTTCTCTTCGCCTGTTGGGAGTATCACGGCGATGATTTCGCCCGGGATACCGCGGGGATGGGCCAATCGGCGGCCATGCGCTCAAGCCGCCGCACGGGCGTGCGTTTCCGGCGGCATGGCGAAGGAACCGAAGCTTGTGATCCAATCGCCTCCCGCGGAGAGACACCGTTGTGCGCCGGCGCACCGCCACAAGTGTTTGCCAGTGGGGCCTCCAAGGCCTATGCTGCCGCATCGGCCGCCAGTCATTCGGATGCCGCCGACAGTGAGAGGGTATTTGCTCTTGCCCGGAACGGGGAAAGAGCATGTCCCAATCCCAGATACGCAATTATGTTTTGAGAACCTTGGCGCCTGAGGATTTTGCGACGATCCTGCCGTCGATACGTCAGGTTGAACTGGGCCTCAAAAGCCCGCTGGAAACCGCTTATCAGCCGATCCAGCACGTGTATTTCCCCGAGACAGGTATCGCGTCGGTCGTCGCCACCATGTTCGGAAGGCGCCAGGGCGAGGTTGGCATTGTCGGCCACGATGGCATGACCGGGGTTACGGTCGTTCTCGGCCAGGACCGGTCTCCCAACGACACCTATATCCAGGTCGCCGGCAATGGCTGGTGCCTGCCGGTTGAAAGTCTTCGCGCGCTTCTTGCGAGCAGCCAGAGCTTTCGCGAGTCCCTGCTTCGCTATGCCAACGCATTCCTTGTCCAGGCAACCCGAACAGCGGTGGTCAACGGCCACTCGAAGATAGAGGAGCGATTGGCCCGCTGGTTGCTCATGGTGCATGACCGCTGTGAAGGAAACAAGATCTACCTGACGCACGAGTTTCTGGCGACCATGCTCGGCGCGCGGAGGCCGGGCGTTACCACGGCCCTGCAAATGCTTGAATATCGGGGACTGGTTCACGCCAAGCGCGGCGAGATTACGATTGTCGACCGCGTCGGCTTGATAAAACTTACACACGGAGCCTATGGCGAGGAGGAACAGCGCCAGTTCGCCGGTCGCCTGCCTGATTTGTCCGCAATCGGACATACACTTGCAGATAGCTGAATGTTGTCCGTAAATCGCGTTGGCTCCGGCTCAGGGAGGAACTCTGGATGACCAATACGTTCCACACCATCACGGTTGAAAAGGCGGCCGAGGCCTACGTGCTTTCAAGAGGCAGGGCGCGGTTCCTGTCCATTGCCCAGGCGATCCGAGCCATCCGAACACTGATGCCGGCGTGCAAGGCCACGGACAGAGAGTTGGAAGACCTGCTCGCGGCTGCATGCATCGTTCACGACGTGCCCGTCGCCTTCGACGCGACACCAGCCGATAGCGCAGTATCGCGGCTCCACTCATAGGCCGCAGATGCCCGCACTTGCGCAGACGACGGCTCCAGTGGACATTCGCCAAGAGGTTGTCCGCTACCTGATCGACAATGTCGACAAACCGAGCGTCTCGGTATTCGAGGTTATTCATGCCGTGAGGAAGAGGTTTCCGCTGTGTGAGCTCACGGATTGGGAACTTGGCGACCACATAGCACGAAGTGCGATCGACGCGGGGTTTGCTGTCGAGTTCGGCGCGGACGCTGCCTGATGGCGCAAACTTAGCCGCCGCAATTTGCTGAATGGGGGCCCCATCGGGAGCGCGCAACCGAAACCAACAGACGTTACCGCGAAGCCGGAGAGATCACGCCGGACGAGGCATGAAATTCTCCCCAACGTGCGCCACCACTGTAGACCACATTTCCGTGTAAGAGCTTGAGATCAGCGGGTTTTCTTGAAAACCCCGGGAGGGACTGGTGGAGCCAATCGGAATCGAACCGACGACCTCTTGAATGCCATTCAAGCGCTCTCCCAACTGAGCTATGGCCCCACATCCGGCAGTCAACCGGCACCGTTTCCGGTGAAGAGATCCGGCGCGGGTTGGAACACCGCGCCGTTAGTGCAGGCGGCTTCTAACCCCGCCTTTCGTCAATATCAAGCCTTTATAGACGGCTTTTTGTTCACAGGCTGAGAAAGCGTGCAAACACCTGCATCGCTGGCCGATCAGACCTCGTCGTCGTCGTCGCCGACGCCGATCATGTCGGCAACGTCGTCGTCCTCTTCCTCTTCGTCGGCAAGGAATGTGTCATCCTCGTCGTCGCCCAGGTCGACATCCTCGTCATCGCCGAGATCCGGCAGGTCGTCGCCCTTGACGTCATCGTCGGCCTCTTCGAGCGAGACGACTTCGACGCCTTCCTCGTCCTCGGCGTCCACTTCCTTCTCGGCCACTTCCTCTTCCTCCTCGAGGGCAGCGACCTTGCCTTCCTCGAAATAGGACCGGGGGTAGGTCTTGCCCGTATAGGGCGAGACGATCGGGTCCTTGTTCAGGTCGTAGAATTTTCGGCCCGTTTCAGGGTCGATACGTTTTGTGCCAAGTTCGGTTTTTGCCACGGCAAGCCTCGTGAATAAAAGAGTGGTCCCCTTAACCACAGTTTGCGGCGCTGTCAAAGCCAAAAGCCGGCGTCACAAAACCATGCATTGAAGGGCCTAGCGCCAAGTGATGCCCATGGGGATGACCATTCCGCCCCGCCATGATACGAGACCGCCGCAACAAATGAAAAGCGCCGGCACGCCGGCATTCCGTCCAGGGAAATTCCATGTCTCACGCCGTCGCTGCCAAGCCGGCCACCGCCCGCAAATCATCCGCCCTTTCCGGCACGGCGCGCGTGCCGGGCGACAAGTCGATCTCGCACCGTTCCTTCATGTTCGGGGGCCTCGCCTCCGGCGAAACCCGCATCACCGGCCTGCTGGAGGGCGAGGACGTCATGCGCACCGGCGCGGCCATGAAGGCGATGGGCGCGCATATAGAAAGGCGCGGCACCGAATGGGTGATCCGCGGCACGGGCAACGGCGCGCTGCTGCAGCCGGAAGGGCCGCTCGATTTCGGCAATGCCGGCACCGGCTCGCGGCTGACCATGGGCCTCGTCGGCACCTACGACATGGAAACGACCTTCATCGGCGACGCCTCGCTGTCGGGCCGGCCGATGGGCCGCGTGCTCGAGCCGTTGCGCCAGATGGGCGTGCAGGTGCTGAAGGCGACACCGGGCGACCGCATGCCGATCACGCTGCACGGGCCGAAACATGCAGCCCCCATCACCTACCGCGTGCCGATGGCCTCGGCGCAGGTGAAGTCGGCGGTGCTGCTCGCCGGCCTCAACACGCCGGGTATCACCACCGTCATCGAACCGGTGATGACGCGCGACCATACTGAAAAGATGCTGAAGGGATTTGGCGCCAACCTGTCGGTCGAGACCGACGAACGCGGCGTGCGCCACATCTTCATCGAAGGCCAGGGCAAGCTCACCGGCCAGACGATCGCCGTGCCGGGCGACCCGTCCTCGGCCGGCTTTCCACTGGTGGCCGCACTGATCGTGCCGGGCTCCGACATCGTGATCGAGAACGTGCTGATGAACCCGACCCGCACCGGATTGCTTCTAACGCTGCAGGAAATGGGCGGCCAGATCGACATCCTAAACCCGCGCAATGCCGGCGGCGAGGATGTCGCCGACCTGCGCGTGCGTTACTCGGAGCTGAGGGGCATCACCGTGCCGCCCGAGCGAGCACCGTCGATGATCGACGAATATCCGGTGCTGGCCGTTGCCGCGAGCTTCGCCGACGGCGAGACGCTGATGCAAGGGCTGGAAGAATTAAGGGTAAAGGAATCGGACCGGCTCTCGGCCGTGGCCAACGGGCTGAAGCTCAACGGCGTCGACTGCACAGAGGGCGAGGCTTCGCTCGCCGTGCGCGGCAGACCGGGCGGCAGGGGGTTGGGTGGCCATCCCAACGGCAAGGATACGACCGTGCAGACCCATCTCGATCACCGCATCGCCATGAGCTTTCTGGTGATGGGACTGGCGACGGACAAGCCTGTCACCATCGACGATGCCAATATGATTGCAACGAGCTTTCCGGAGTTCATGGGGCTGATGAAGGGGCTAGGCGCGGAGATCGGGTGACAGTGGCAATCGCAAACCTTGGAGATTGGCCGGCGACATCCCGTGCTTCGTCATCCTGGGGCGAAGCAAGGAGCGCAGCGACGCGGCGCAGACCCCAGGATCCATGCCATGACCTCAGGGCGCCGCAACGGTGCAAAATTCTGATCCGCAGCGTTCTTTGGCTGAAGTCACGGCATGGATCCCAGGGTCTTCGCTCCGCTTCGCGTTCGCTACGCCCTAGGATGACGAAGTCGCGGGGGCCTGTTTCCATGCATAAGGCGTCTGCATGCCAATGACACAAATCTTCACCATCGCCATCGACGGACCAGCCGGCGCCGGCAAGGGCACCCTCGCCCGGCGGCTGGCCGACCACTACCGGCTGAACCTGCTCGACACCGGCCTGACCTATCGCGCCGTCGCCCATGCGCTGCTGCAGGTCGGTTTGCCGCTCGACAATGTCTCGGCGGCGGAAACCGCGGCGCGCCAGGTCGACCTGGCAAAGCTCGACCGTGCGGTGCTGTCGGCGCATGCGGTCGGCGAGGCGGCCTCGAAGGTCGCGGTTTTCCCGACCGTGCGGCGCATTCTGGTCGAAAAGCAGCGCGAATTCGCCAAGACGCCGCCGGGCGCGGTGCTTGACGGCCGCGACATCGGCACCGTGGTGTGCCCCGACGCCGACATCAAACTCTATGTGACGGCGAGTGCCGAGGTGCGGGCACAGCGCCGGCTGGCCGAGATCGAAAGCATCGGCGGCACGGCCAATTTCGCCGAGATCCTCGCCGACATCGAACGCCGTGACGAGCGCGACATGGGCCGCGCCGACTCGCCATTGAAGCCGGCAGCCGACGCGCACTTGCTTGATACCAGCGAAATGGCTATAGAAGCCGCGTTTCTCGCGGCCATGGCTGTCATAGACGACGTGCTGGCCAAGAGAGACAAGGCCTGATCCGGGTTTTCTCCCCTGCGTCCGTTGCCGGAAGCAAAGAAAATACCCATATCAGGCACGAACCAGCCTGCCAGCATTCTTCATGCGCCGGAATTGCCGCTTGAAAGCGGCCCAGGGCTTTTGAGCCCGGAACGCCGGCAGGCCAACGCAACGCTAACCCACGGCGCCCGTCCCGCTCGAGATACGGGACACTCCAGGAGAAACAATGTCAGCTGCAAACCCCACTCGCGACGATTTCGCGAGCCTGCTCGAAGAATCATTCACCACCGGCCACTCCGGCGAAGGTCAGGTCGTCAAGGGCACGATCACCGCGATCGAAAAGGACATGGCCATCATCGACGTCGGCCTCAAGGTCGAAGGCCGCGTGCCGCTGAAGGAATTCGGCGTCAAGGGCAAGGACACCACCCTCAAGGTCGGTGACACCGTCGAAGTCTATGTCGAGCGCATCGAGAACGCGCTTGGCGAAGCGATGCTGTCGCGTGAGAAGGCCCGCCGCGAAGAGAGCTGGGTCCGTCTCGAAGAGAAGTTCACCAAGGGCGAGCGCGTCGAAGGCGTCATCTTCAACCAGGTCAAGGGCGGCTTCACCGTCGACCTCGACGGCGCCGTGGCCTTCCTGCCGCGCAGCCAGGTCGATATCCGCCCGATCCGCGACGTCTCCCCGCTGATGCACAACCCGCAGCCCTTCGAGATCCTCAAGATGGATCGCCGTCGCGGCAACATCGTGGTGTCGCGCCGTACCGTGCTCGAGGAAAGCCGCGCCGAACAGCGTTCGGAAATCGTGCAGAACCTCGAAGAAGGCCAGGTTGTCGAAGGCGTCGTCAAGAACATCACCGATTACGGTGCGTTCGTCGACCTCGGCGGCATCGACGGCCTGTTGCATGTCACCGACATGGCATGGCGCCGCGTCAACCATCCGACCGAAATCCTCAACATCGGTCAGACGGTCAAGGTGCAGATCATCCGCATCAACCAGGAAACCCACCGCATCTCGCTCGGCATGAAGCAGCTCGAGAGCGATCCGTGGTCCGAGATCGGCACCAAGTTCCCGATCGGCAAGAAGATCAAGGGCACCGTCACCAACATCACCGACTACGGCGCGTTCGTCGAGCTGGAGCCGGGCATCGAGGGCCTTATCCACGTTTCGGAAATGTCGTGGACCAAGAAGAACGTGCATCCCGGCAAGATCCTGTCGACGACCCAGGAAGTCGACGTGGTGGTGCTCGAGGTCGATCCGGCCAAGCGCCGCATCTCGCTCGGCCTCAAGCAGACGCTCGAGAACCCGTGGGAAGCCTTCGCACGCAACCATCCGGTTGGCAGCCAGGTCGAGGGCGAGGTCAAGAACAAGACCGAGTTCGGGCTGTTCATCGGCCTGGAAGGCGACGTGGACGGCATGGTGCATCTCTCCGATCTCGACTGGACCCGTCCGGGCGAGCAGGTCATCGAAGAGTACAATCGCGGCGACATGGTCAAGGCGCAGGTGCTCGACGTCGATATCGACAAGGAGCGCATCTCGCTCGGCATCAAGCAGCTGGCCCGCGACACGGTCGGCGAAGCGGCGACTTCGGGCGAACTGCGCAAGAACGCCGTTGTCACCTGCGAAGTCATCGGCGTCAAGGATGGCGGCCTGGAAGTGCGGCTGGTCGACAGCGGCATCGAGACCTTCATCAAGCGCTCGGACCTCAGCCGCGACCGCGACGAGCAGCGCCCCGAGCGCTTCACCGTCGGCCAGAAGGTCGATGCCCGCGTCATCGCCTTCGACAAGAAGACCCGCAAGCTGCAGGTCTCGATCAAGGCGCTGGAAATCGCCGAGGAGAAGGAAGCGGTCGCCCAGTACGGCTCGACCGACTCCGGCGCTTCGCTGGGTGATATCCTGGGTGCCGCGCTGAAGAAGCAGGGCAACTAAGGCCTTCGCGAAGCGAAGTCCTTCGCTTAGTCCAGAATGACAAAACCCCGCCGGAGCGATCCGGCGGGGTTTTTCTTTGGCAAAAACCGGTTCGGCCGACGCGGAGCTACGCCCGGCGGTAGAGCGGCACCAACGTTCCGCTCATCGCCTGGTTGGCCGGAGAGGCGAGGTAGGCGATAGCTTCAGCGGCCGCTTCGAGGCTGACCCATTTGGTGAAATCGGCATCCGGCATGTCGGCACGGTTTGCCGGTGTGTCGAGCGTCGAGGGCGCCACGGCATTGACCAGTATGCCCTTGTGCTTCAATTCCTCGGCCATCGCCACGGTCATCGCGGCAACCGCCGCCTTGCTGGCGGTGTAGGCGACCATGCCCGCGCCCCGGCGAGGCTCCAATGCCGCCCGCGCGGCGACATTGACGATGCGGCCGGCCATGCCTGACGCCAGCATCGAACGCACCGCCGCCCGGCTGCACAGGAAGGTGGTGCGAGCATTGGTGTCCATCATCTCGGCGAAGGAGGCGGATTCGATCTTTTCCACCGGCGCCATCGCGAAGCCGCCCGCCAGATGGACAGATGCCCACAGGGCCGGCACCTGGCTGTAGAACGCCTCGACCTTGGCGGAATCCGAGAGGTCGACATTGTGCGCCAGCTTGACGTTATGATGCGTGGTGAAGGGGAAGTGCGAAGGCGCCGCTGCATGCGCGTTCGGCACGTGGCAGATCGCGCCCTGTTCCAGCAGCCTGCCAACCACCGCACCTCCAAGCGCGCCGGTCCCGCCGGTCACGACGATATGCCTGCCTTCAAGTGTTTCCGTCATCCTGGACCGCTCCTGTCATTTTCTTGTAATTATGTCGCTTGTTTTGCCGCGCCGACGCGAAGCGTCGCGCCTTTCGGGCGATCACTCAATTGATATCTCGACATGGCAGCCGTCGCGTCTTTGCATGCGTCAGGACGCCGGCCAGCCCGAAACGATCGCGTCCCACAGCAGATGCTCACCGACGGCTGGGCGCTGCTCGTGATGCGTGAGCTTGTGCAGCCAGAAACCATCGAAAAGCCCGCGATGCCTGGCCTCCTCGAACGGCTCGAAGAGCCGCCATTGCAATTCGTGCCGCCGGTCCGCGCCGACCTGCGGCATGCGCAGGAAGTCGCGCCGCAACGGGCGGTGCAGCAGGAGCGAGGCCTCGAAGTGGTACGGGAACATGAAGTAGTCGTGCAGGGCGTCGTACTTCCGCCAGTAGTCGGCGAGGCCGTGCAGCACCGTCTCGACCAGCGGGTGCCCCTTGCGGGCATGAATGAACCAGGTTTCCACAAGCCGCGGATGGCGATTGGTCTCGCGCAGAATGTAGAAATCCTCGCGCTCGATTTCGGGCGGCACCGGCTGCCGAAGCAGGACGGTGGCATCGAGCCATGTTCCTCCGTGCCGGGAGAGCAGGCTCAGGCGAATGAAATTGGAGAAATGCTGGCTGTTCATCAGCCCGTGCCGCCGCTTGTCCCAGACATGGCCGGGCAAATCGATATGGGCTTCCACGGTCTTGTCGTCGAGCACGACAAGGTCGCGCGAACCCTTGGGGCGCGCGACCGAGCGCAGGCATGCCCTGACCAGTGGCGGGGCATGGTCGGCGCCTTGCGCCCAGTATTGCCAGATCGGACCGAGGCCGCCCGTCGGCGTGCTGGCGGAGGACCAATGCGAATGGTCGACCGCCACACGCCGGGCGCGCCGCTTCTTCTTTCGCGCGAGCGTCATGCAAAGCTTCGCCGCGGTCTTCCTCACGGGCCAAGGCAGCTCAGGCGAGGATGCCGCCCCACGCAATGGTGCGAGATGAGGAAATGTCAGCGGATCGCGAAAGGACGCCTGTTCCTTGAAAAATGACATGGCCGGCCGATGGTTGAGACACGCCTTTAGAGCGGTTCAGCGTTTGTTAGAATCGCTGACCCGCTCCAGCTCTCTGTTTCTACGCTGACGCAGCCAATACTCAGTCGACCGAGATTTCGATGACGCGCGGCAGTCCCGTTGCCCGGGCGTGCTTCAGCGCCTGCGGCAAGGCGTCGATATTTCCCAGCCGTTCGGCACCGATGCCATAGGCCTCGGCCAGCTTGCAGAAATCCGGCGGCGCCGGCGACACGCCGACGGGTTCCACGCCGACATCGAGCATCGAGGTCTCGATCTCACGATAGCCTCTGTTGTTCCAGACCACGAAGATGACCGGCGCCTGGGCGTCGAGCGCCGCACCAAGTTCGGGCAGCGTGAACTGGAACCCGCCGTCGCCAGTCAGGCAGACAATTGGCGCATCGGGCATGGCAAGGGCTGCGCCGATCGCGGCCGGTGGGCCATAACCAAGCGCGCCGAAGCCGGTGGCGGCGTTGAACCAGCCGCCCGGGCGATCGTGATCGTAGTAGAGGTTGGCGGCATAGATCGGCTGCGTCGAGTCGCCGACGACGATCGCGCCCGGCAAGGCGTCACGGATCATTTCCACGGCATGCACCTGCGCCACATAGGCGGGGCTCAGCTCGGCAAAAGCCGCCTTCCGTGCCTCGGCTGCGCGCCCCTCGCCGTCCGGCGCGGCAGTATGAGCGGCGCCGATCGCGGTGAGCAGGGCCTCGATCGCCTCGGCACAATCAGCCTGGATGGCGACCGTCACCAGACGGCGCGCAAGCTGGTCGGCGCCGATGTCGATGCGGATCAGATTGGAAGGCAGCACAAAGCCGCCATCGCCATAGCCGTCATAATCGGTCGGGCCGAACTCCGTGCCGGCGGCAATCACCAGATCGGCCTCGGCCATCAGTGCACGAACCGCCTTCAGGCTGGGACTTGCCGGCACGCAGAGCGGATGGCGGTGCAGCAGGCCACGCGCATTCGTGGTCTCCACCACCGGCGCGCCCAGTCTTTCGGCCAGGCGTTGCAGCGCCGCCTCGGCCCGCTTGGCGCCGCCGCCGGCCAGGATCAGCGGGCGGCGCGCGGCGGCGATGAGTTTGGCCGCGCTGGCAATTGCCTCGCCGTCCGGAGCAGGCGGCGCCGCATTGCTCAGCAGTGCAGCGATGTCGTCCGCCGGCTTGACCATGACATCGGTCGGGATCTCGATATGCACCGGGCCTGGTCGCGACGATGAAAACAGGGCGAAGGCCTGGGCCAACGCGCCCGGCAATTCGCTGGCCTCGGTGACGCGCTGCGACAAAAGCGCCACCTTCTCCATCATGCCGCGCTGATCTGGCAGTTCGTGCAGGAAGCCAAGCCCCTTGCCCAGCGTCGGCATGGCATTGACACCCGAGATGACCAGCATCGGCACCGAATCGGCGCGCGCCTGGCCCATGGCGGTAAGGGTGTTGGTCAAGCCCGGGCCGGTGATGACGAAGGCGACACCCGGCCTGCCGCTGGCGCGGGCATAGCCGTCGGCCATGAAGCCGGCGCCCTGTTCGTGGCGCGGCGTGACATGGCGGATTTTCGAGCGCGCCAGCCCACGGTAGAGCTCGACCGTGTGGACGCCTGGAATGCCGAAGACCGTGTCGACGCCATGGGCTTCAAGCAGCGTGATGAGGGCTTCGCCGAGTGTGGTCATTGGTTTTCTTCCCTTTCCGGCGCGAGGCCGAGCTCGGCCTCGATAGATTTGATGCCGATCGTCGCCAATTCGCCAGGCGAGAACATTTCGCCAGCCAGGCAGCCTTCCACCCAGAGCCCGTCGATGATCGCGTTAATCGCAATGGCGTGATGGCGCAGTTGGCTTGCGTCCGGCTCGCGCTGTTCGGCGGCGAGCACCTCGGCCACGACGGCTTCCACCTCGTTGCGAAAGCCAAGGTAACCTTCGCGGTGGGCGCGAGCCAGGCTCGGGTCCGAGCCGGCGCGGCCGATGAAGGTTGCCCAGAGCGAAAACACCCGCGCATCGATGATTGGCGCATTGAGGTTGGCTGTGACGAAAGCCGCAAGGCGTTTACGCGGCGAGGCATCTTCCATGACCAACGCCGCTTTCGCCTGCTCGGTCATGCGGCCCATCAGCGCTGCATAGGCTTCCTGCAGCAATTCTTCCTTACCGGGGAAATAGTGCCGGATCAGCCCGGCGGTGACGCCGGCGCGCAATGCGATGGTGCGCAAGGTGGCGCCCTCCAAGCCGTGTTCCGCCACGCTATTCAGGGTCGCTTCGATCAAATCCTGCCGCCGTCGCTCCTCACCCTCGCGACGGAACTTGCGGCGGGACGGCGCATTCATTGGCGCAGGATCGGCCGCGTCAGGCATGTCGGCCCGCCTTCGCAGGCGATGCAGAGTGCATCCGCCTCGAAGATTTCTACGGTGCAGCCGGCTGCCTCCATGGCGGCTTTGGTCTTGGGAAAGCCTGCAACGGCAATGACCTTGTGCGGGCTGGTCGGCAGCACGTTCAGGCTGAGGCCGTTGGAGGCGGCAAACTCTCCGGCATCACCCTCGACCAGCCGGATGCCGCGCGCCTTCAGCATTTGATAGAAGGCGGCCGGCAAAAGCGGTGAATAGACCAGTGCGAGATCGTCGGCCAGCGGGCTGATCACCGACATCAGATGCAGGCACACCTCTTCCCCTTGCCACAGCGGCAGGTCAAAGCCGTAGACTGAAATGCCCAGCGGCGTCAGCAGGTTGGAAACCTGCTGGATGCCTTCCTGGTTGGAGCGAGCACCGCGCCCGATCGCCAGCGTGCGGGCATCCACCCATACACAATCACCGCCTTCGACCTGGCCGGGAGCCTCGACGCGGCCGAGGATCGGAATGCCCAGTCTTCCGTAGGTTTCCTCATGCAGCGAGGGCTCGCTGGCGCGCAAGGGCTTGCCCATGGACAGAATAAGCGCGCCGCGGTCGGTCATCAGCGATGGGTCGTGCGTGAACACCGAATCCGAAAGGCCATCGGCCTTGTCCTCGATCCATTCGATTTCAGCGCCGGAAGCCGCCACCAGTTCAGCAAGGACGACGTGCTGCAATGCCGCTTTTGCCGGATTGAATCCCGGGCCATAGTGCCAGGCAGCCCCGTCGGCGTTGCGCATGGCGTTGGCTGCCGACCGCATCAGAACGCGTCGCAGCGGCGCCGCCATGGACTGTGATCCGAAAGCGTTCATCGAAGCCCTTTTAGCTGAAAAAAATCGAGAAAATTTCATGGAGCGCTATTTATACACTTGCACAACAAGCTCGCAAGTGCCGTAATGAGCGGGATTGACGGGCTCGCGCTGTTGGGTCCATGCTGAGGTCTAGAGCGGGGCAGTACAGCGTATGTTGATTAGCCGGATAGACGTTCGACAAATTGTCGTCGACCAGATGAAGGTCACCCGGTGAGCGCGGTGAGAGCTGCCGCAATCTCATCCGGCGAGGTGCTTGATGGCGCCGCTGAAGCTATCCATGTCGAGAACCTGCACAAGAAGTTCGGTGAACTGCATGTGCTCAAGGGCGTGTCGCTGTCGGCACGCGACGGCGAGGTGATCGCCATCATCGGCGGTTCCGGCTCGGGCAAATCGACGCTGCTGCGCTGCATCAACTGCCTGGAAAACCCGACCAGCGGCATCATTCGCGTCAATGGCGAGCAGATCAAGCTGAAGGCGGACAGCCATGGCCACACCGTTCCGGCCGACCGCAAGCAGATCGAGCGCATCCGCTCCAAGCTCGGCATGGTGTTCCAGAACTTCAATCTGTGGAGCCACATGACGCTGATCGAGAACGTCATCGAGGTTCCGGTGCATGTGCTGGGGGTCAAGCGAGACGAAGCGATCTCACAGGCCGAAAAACTGCTGGCGCGCGTCGGGCTCGCCGAAAAGCGCGACGTCTATCCGGCCTATCTGTCGGGCGGCCAGCAGCAGCGCGCCGCGATCGCCCGCGCTCTGGCCATCAATCCGCGCGTCATGCTGTTCGACGAGCCGACCTCGGCGCTCGACCCGGAACTGGTCGGCGAGGTGCTGAAGGTGATCGGCGACCTGGCGCGCGAAGGCCGCACCATGGTGCTGGTCACCCACGAGATGAAGTTCGCCCGCGAGGTCGCGACCCATGTCGTCTACCTCTACAACGGGCTGGTCGAGGAAGAAGGCCCGCCGGAGCAGATCTTCGGCGCGCCGAAATCCGAAAGGCTCAAGCAGTTCATCCGCAACATCGGCTAGGAAAAGCCGGGACGGAAGAAAACCGGGAACCAACAACAAACTGGGAGTTGTGAAAATGAAGACTGTTCTGAAGACATTCGCCGCGGCGCTGCTGCTCGGCGTCGCCGCCATGGGCGTGGCCAAGGCCGATCCGGTCAAGATCGGCGTCGCCGCAGAGCCCTATCCGCCCTTCACCTCGCCGGATGCCTCGGGCAAATGGGTGGGCTGGGAGATCGACTTCATCGACGCCGTATGCGCAGAGGAGAAGCTTGACTGTGTCATCACGCCGGTCGCCTGGGACGGCATCATCCCGGCGCTGACCACCAAGAAGATCGACCTCATCGTCTCCTCGATGTCGATCACCGACGAACGCAAGAAGACGATCGACTTCTCGGACAAGTATTACAACACGCCGACGGCGATCATCGGACCGAAGGAGCAGAAATTCGGCGCCACGCCGGACGACCTCAAGGGCAAGGTGCTCGGCGTTCAGGTGTCGACCGTGCACGCCGTCTACGCCAAGAAACACTTCGGCGGCACGGCTTCCGAGATCAAGGAATACCAGACCCAGGACGAAGCCAACAATGACCTTGCCGCGGGCCGCCTCGACGCGGTGCAGGCCGATTCCATCGCGCTCGGCGAATTCCTCAAATCCGACCAGGGCAAGGCCTGCTGCGACCTGAAGGGCATGGTGGCTCCGGACGATGAAGTGCTCGGACCGGGCGTCGGCGCCGGCGTGCGCAAGGAAGACACCGACCTGAAGGAAAAGATCAACGCCGGCATCAAGGCGATCCGCAGCAACGGCAAGTATGACGAAATCTCGAAAAAATATTTCAATTTCGACATTTACGGCGGCTCGCCACAGTCGAACTAAAGACCCTCGCACGGGCCGGAGGGCATGACCGAAGAGTCATGCCCTCCGCCCTACTTTTCCCACGCATACCGTCGGCCGCTGGCGCCGACGGATAGAGCCAGCACTCCGGGGGCGAAGCTGATCGACGCGTTTCTTCCGGCCTCGGCGGCCGGTATCATCGAACTCCTCTCGCCCGCGCCCGTCGGCTGGGGCGGAACACTCATGCTCGGGCTGCTGCATTCGCTCGAGATCGCCGTCGGCGCCACTTGCGTTGGACTTTTGATCGGCATCTGTGGCGCGTATGGCAAGCTCTATGGCGGCCCGGTGGTGCGCGATCTGCTGGCCGTCTATACGACCATCGTGCGCGCCGTGCCCGAACTGGTGCTGATCCTGCTGCTCTACTACGCCGGCACCGACCTGATAAACCAGGTGCTGACGGCGATGGGCTATCAGCGGATAGACATCAGCGGACTGGTGGCCGGCATCGCCGTGCTCGGCTTCGTCCAGGGCGCCTATTCGACCGAGGTGATGCGCGGCGCCATCCTCGCCATTCCGCAGGGCCAGATCGAAGCCGCGCGCGCCTACGGCATGTCTCCCGGTCTTCTGCTGCGGCGCATCACACTGCCGGCGATGCTGCCTTTCGCCATACCCGGCCTTGCCAATCTGTGGCTGATCGCCACCAAGGACACCGCTCTGCTGGCCGTCGTCGGCTTCTTCGAGCTGACACTGGCGACGCGGCAGGCGGCGGGCGTGACCAAGGCCTATCTGATATTCTATCTCGCGGCAGGTGTGCTCTATCTGGCGGTATCGCTGTTCTCGAACCTGATGCTTGGCCGCCTCGAGGCCTGGTCGAGGCGTGGCATGCCTTCGGTCAAGGACGCGCGTTGATGGCCAGCGAAGCAACCGTCATCAACATGGTGGCGCGCACATCGCTGTGGCTGCAGCCGCATCGCATCGTGCTGATCCTGGTCGCGCTGGGGCTGGTGCTGTCGGCTGTCTTCTTCATGCGCTGGGACTGGTTGCCGCAATATTATGAGATGGGCTTGATCGGCATCTGGCGCTCGCTGTGGATCCTGGCCGTTACCTGCGCGCTCGGCTTCCTGATCGCCGTACCGGTCGGGTTGGCGCAGGCCGCCGGCTCGCTCTGGTTCTCGGCACCCGCCAAGGTCTTCTGCACCATCATTCGTGGCACGCCGCTGCTTCTGCAATTGTGGCTGCTCTACTACGGGTTGGGCTCGCTGTTTCCGCAATATCCGTGGATTCGCGAGTCCTGGATGTGGCCTTATCTCAGGCAGGCATGGCCCTATGGCGTGCTGGCGTTGACGCTGTCCTTTGCCGGTTACGAGGGCGAAGTGATGCGCGGTGCCTTTGCCGGGGTGCCCAAGGGCCAGTTGGAAGCCGCCCGCGCGTTCGGCATGAGCCGCTGGAAGATCTTCCGGCGCATCTGGCTGCCGCAGGCCTTCTACAGGGCGCTGCCGACTCTGACCGGCGAAACCGTGCTGCAGTTGAAGTCGACGCCGCTGGTTGCGACCATCAGCGTGATCGACATATTCGCCGTCTCGTCGAAGGTGCGGCAGGACACCTACCTCACCTATGAACCCTTGCTTCTCCTGGCGTTGATCTACATGACGATCACCGGCATCCTCGTCTTCACCTTCGGCAGGATCGAAGCGCGGATTCCGAACAAGATCGGCTAGGTTTAGTGAGTATTCAGTAGTCAGGAGTGGCAGCTGGCCACTTCTATCCTTATCACCACTGACTACTCACCACTCACCAGAGGCAACGACGATGCAACTCAGTCTCGACCAGGCAACAGGATTGTGCCGGATGGCGGCGCTCGGCGCCGGCGCCAACGAAGAAGCCGCGCAATCGCTCGCGGCGTCCATCGTCGCTGCCGAGGCGGAAGGACTTGCAAGCGTCGGCCTGACGCATTTCATCGATTATCTCGAAGCGATCGAGGCCGGCCGCATCGACGGCAATGCCGATCCGGTCATCACCAGGCCGGCGCTGGCCGTTTATCTCTCCGACGCGCGTGGCGGATTGGCGCATACGGGCTTCGACCGCACGATCGACGATCTTGCCAAGGCGGCACGACTGTTCGGTGTCGCCATCTTTTCGCAGAAGAACGCCTATACATGCGGCGCGCTCGGCTACTTCACCGGCCGGCTGGCCGCACAGGGACTGGTATCGTTCGCGGCCACCAACGGCCCGGCCGTGCTTGCTGGTTCGGGTTCGGTCAAGCCGGTCTATTGCACCAATCCGATGTCGTTTGCCGCGCCCGCGGCCGATGGCGCGCCGCTGGTCATCGACCAGTCGTCGAGCGCCACCGCCTTCGTCAACATCCGCAAGGCGGCCGAAGACGGCAAGAAAATCCCTGAAGGCTGGGCGCTGGACGCCAGCGGCAACCCGACCACCGATCCGGCCGCCGCCATGAAGGGCGCCATGCTGGCCTTTGGCGGCCAGCGCGGCGCCAACATCGCGCTGATGGTCGAAGTGCTGGCGGCAGGCCTGTCGGGCGCCAACTGGTCGCTCGACGCGCCATGGTTCAGCGGCGGCCCGGACAGTCCCGGAACCGGCCTGTTCGTGCTTGCCGTCGAGCCGAAGCTGCTCGATCCGGATTTCGAACAGCGGATGAAGGGCCAGCTCGACCGTCTTCGCCGCCGCTACGGCGTGCATGTGCCGGGGCGGGCCCGGGCCGAAGCGGCCGAGAAGGCACAGGCACGCGGCATCACCGCGCCCAAGACGGTGATACAGCGCATTTCCGAATTCGCCGAGCGCTACTCGGCCTGAAATCGACGAATTTCCGCGCCTCGGTGAACCTTTCTATCCGTTGTGACCACAGATGTCTGTCCGGGTCGGGTTTGCCCGGTCGGTGCCTTCAGGTCGAATGTCTCCAGGGCTGGGGCCGGCGTGCTTGCTTCACGCCGTCTTGATGCCGTCTCAGGTCAGGCCGCCTCGTTGGACCCTGTTTTCGGCGCGAACGTCACCCGGAAAACCCCGCTTCGGCGGGGTTTTCTGCGTTCCTGGAATTGCTCGAAAAACAAGGGGGACAGCGACGACGCGTCGCCCTTTGCCTTTGGCGCAAAACGGACTATGAAACGGCTTCAGCCAAGCCATCTGGAAAGTGCGCCGGAGCCCGCCATGACAGAAATCCTGCAGACCCCAAAGCTCGTCGTCGTCTTCGGCGGGTCAGGTTTTGTCGGCCGCCATGTCGTGCGGGCGCTGGCCAAGCACGGCTATCGTATCCGGGTCGCCTGCCGGCGGCCCGATCTTGCCGGCCACCTACAGCCGCTCGGCAATGTCGGCCAGATCCAGCCGGTGCAGGCCAATGTGCGCGTGCGCTGGTCGGTCGACCGCGCCGTGCAAGGTGCCGACCATGTCGTCAACCTCGTCGCCATCCTGCATGAAAGCGGCCGCCAGAAATTCTCCGCCGTGCATGAGTTCGGCGCCCGCGCCATTGCCGAGGCCGCGCGCTCCGTCGGCGCCGGGTTCACCCATATTTCGGCGCTTGGCGCCGATGCGAACTCCGAATCGAACTACGCGCGCACCAAGGCACTTGGCGAGAAGGCCGTGCTGGAGACGATCAACGACGCCGTGATCTTCCGGCCGTCGATCAATTTCGGGCCGGAAGACAGTTTCTTCAACCGCTTTGCCGGCATGGCGCGCTATTCGCCGGTGCTGCCGCTGATCGGCGGCGGCCGGACCAAGTTCCAGCCGGTCTATGTCGGCGACGTCGCCGAAGCGGTGGCGCGCTCGGTCGACGGCAAGGTCGATGGTGGCCATATCTACGAGCTTGGCGGCCCCAATGTGCTCACCTTCAAGGAATGCATGCAGGAGCTGCTCACCGTGATCGAGCGCAGACGCCTGCTGATGCCCGTGCCGTGGTGGGTGGCCAACATCCAGGCTTCGATCCTCGGCCTCTTGCCTAATCCGCTGCTGACCAAGGACCAGGTGATGCAGTTGCGCGAGCACAACGTCGTTTCGGAAGCCGCGGCCAGGGCCAACCGGACATTGGTGGGGCTTGGCATCCAGCCGCAATCGATCGCGACGATCCTGCCGAGTTATCTCTGGCGCTTCCGCGCCGCCGGCCAGTTCCAGCAACGCAGGCCCGCCGTATAATTCCGGAGAGGTCCTACCTCTCAATGACGGCCTCTCAATGACGGCGAGGCGTCACCTGCATCGGCAGCCCGCCTTGCGGTTGCGTCGTCAGTTTCTGCACCGGCCAGGGCTTGGTCTCGGCCGTGGTATCGAAGCGGAAGCGTGACAAGAGGATGGCGAGCGCGATGATCGCCTCCTGCATGGCGAAACTGGCGCCGATGCAGACGCGCGGCCCCGCGCCAAACGGCAGATACTGGAAGCGATCGATCTTTTCACGGTTTCCCGGGTGGAAACGCTCGGGCAGGAAGGCATCGGGCCGGTCCCAAAGCTTCCTGTGACGATGGACGACCCAGGGCATGACCAGCACGGCCGCATGTTTGGGGATGTAAAGCTCCTTCCACATCTCCGGCACGATCGGCTCGCGGTTGATGGAAGGCGCCGGCGGATAGAGCCTGAGCGCCTCGTCGAAGGCGGCGCGTGTCAACGGCATGGCATCGAGCCACTTCGTCGGATCGGATTCGCGCGCCAGCATCTGGTCGATCTCCTGCTCGACCCGGTCGCGTTCCCATGGCGATTCGGCGAGGCAATAAAGCGTCCAGCCAAGCGCGCGCGCGGTCGTCTCATGGCCGGCGCCGATGAAGGTGATGATGTTGTCCTCGACTTCCGAGCGCGTCAGCCCCTCCGGGCCCTCGGCCTTGAGCAGCAGAGTCAGGAAATCCTGCGGCGCGGCATCGGGATCGCGCCTGACCTTCTCTTCGCGCATCTTGACCGTGTCGGTGACGATCTTGCGGAAATAGGCCATGGTCTTGCGGCCGCGGATGCGGGTCAGCCGGGGCAGCCAGTCGGGCGCGCGCAGCAGGTCGAGGGGGTCGACGCGTCCCATGGTCTCGAACAGGCGGTCGATCTCATTGGCAAAACTGCCCGGCTCTCCTGATATCTCGCCGGAGAACAGCGTCTCGGCCAGGATGTCATAGGTGAGCAGCGTCATGTCATGGGCGATATCGGACGTGCCGCCCGCTTCGTAGCGCGTGACGAACTCCAGCGTGCGCTTGAGCATCGGCTGAGCGAAGCCGAAGATGTGGCGTGGCGTGAACACGGGCGCCATCGCCTTGCGCGACCGCCTCCAGACCTCGCCCTCGGTGGTCAGCAGGCCATCACGCAGGATCGGCCGCAGGATCTTCTGGCGCACCGTGGCCATCCTGTAGTTCTTGGCATTGTCGACCAGCACGTGGCGGATGAGACCGGGATCGTTGGCAATGACCAGCGGTCCGCCGACGCCGTTCACCGAAATCCACGGTTCGTTGTAGGTCGGCTCGCCCCACAGTTCGAGCGGATTGCGGTAGACGATGCGGATCATCTCCAGCGTCGAAGGCGGCGACGTGCGCGGCTTCGGCGCGGGAGGAACGAAGGGGGCCGGCTGAGTGTCCATGAAAGGGCTCCGCTATCGCCGTTAATGTAGTGACTGGCAATCCGGGCGTCCATGTGACTGAACGGTGGACCGAACCACGACGGCAGGAGACGCGAAGGCAGACTGTCCATTCATCCGATCGTGACCATTCCGGCAACGGTCTGACCTTGTCCGCCTGAACGCTCTGCCGTAGGGACAGTCACCAACAGATACCACCAAGCTAAGGAGCCCGCCTTGAAGCACCAGTTGAACATCGTCATCGGCAGCACGCGACCCGGTCGCGCCGGCCCGGTTTTTGCCGAGTGGCTGGAGGCATTCGCGCGCGAGCACGGGAAATTCGCGCCGGTTCTGACCGACATTGCCGCGTTCAAATTGCCGGTGCTGGATGAGCCGCATCATCCGAGGCTTGGCAACTACCAGAACGACCACACCAAGGCCTGGTCGAAGGCGATCGACGCCGCCGACGCCTTTGTCTTCGTCGCGCCGGAATACAATTATTTCGCGGCACCCGCGATCGTCAACGCGATCGACTACCTGGCGCGTGAATGGAAATACAAGCCTGCCGCCATTTTCAGCTATGGCGGCGTCTCCGGCGGCCTGCGCGCGGCGCAGGCCCTGAAGCCGCTGCTGACGTCGGTTGGCATCATGCCCATCCCGGAAGGCGTCGCGCTGCCGATGTACCAGAAACTGCTTGATGAGGACGGCGCCTTCAACGCCAGTGAACAGGTGGCTGGCGGCACCAGGACGATGCTGGACGAGCTGCTGCGCTGGAGCGAGGCGCTGAAACCGATGCGCGCTGGCTGACCTGACGCTGGATCCCGACCGGGCCGGGCGGCGTGCGCCGCGCTACAAGTTCACGATCACGTTTCTCAGGGACCGTGTGGCCAGGCGAAATAGAGCCCGGCGGGAGCCGGTCCCGCACGGCCGGCCCATCCCGGGGAAATGCCCGCAAACCTTGGAAAAACCGCCTTTAGCGCCTATATCTAAGCTATATCAGACGCGCGATTCGGGGGCAGTTTTTCCCGTTGCACTAGCGGCCTCTAGACAACAGGTTTTCATGAGCGACCAGACTGAGAACGCCAACGGCGCTGCAGCCGAATACGGCGCCGATTCCATCAAGGTTTTGAAGGGCTTGGACGCCGTCCGCAAACGTCCCGGCATGTATATTGGCGACACCGACGACGGTTCGGGCCTGCACCACATGGTTTATGAGGTGGTGGACAACGCCATCGACGAGGCGCTGGCCGGCCATGCCGACCTGGTTTCGGTAACGCTCAATCCCGACGGTTCGGTCACCGTGATCGACAATGGCCGCGGCATTCCCACCGATATCCACCCCAGCGAGGGCATTTCGGCGGCCGAAGTGATCATGACGCAGCTGCATGCCGGCGGTAAATTCGACCAGAATTCCTACAAGGTGTCGGGCGGCCTGCACGGCGTCGGCGTCTCGGTGGTCAACGCGCTGTCGGCCTGGCTGAAGCTCAGAATCCGCCGCAACGGCCAGATCTATGAGATGAGCTTCACACACGGCAATGCCGACGCGCCGCTGAAGGCGACCGGCAGCTACGAACAGGACAAGCGCCCTGGCACCAATGAGGGCCGCAGCGGCAGCGAGATCACGTTCTTTCCGTCGGCCGAGACCTTCACGATGGTCGAGTTCGACTTCGGCACGCTGGAGCATCGGCTGCGCGAGCTCGCCTTCCTCAATTCGGGCGTGCGCATCGTTCTGACCGATGCCCGCCATGCCGACATCGTGCGCCATGAACTGCATTATGATGGTGGCCTTGAGGAATTCGTCAAATATCTCGACCGGGTCAAGAAACCGCTGATCGAGAAGCCGATCGCCATCCGGGCCGAGCGCGACGGCATCACCGTCGAAGTGGCGATGTGGTGGAACGACAGCTACCACGAAAACGTGCTGGCCTTCACCAACAACATCCCACAGCGCGACGGCGGCACCCATCTCGCCGGCTTCCGCGGCGCGCTGACGCGTCAGATCACCGGCTATGGCGAATCCTCGGGCCTGACCAAGAAGGAAAAGGTCTCGCTGATCGGCGATGATTGCCGCGAAGGCCTGACGGCCGTGCTGTCGGTCAAGGTTCCCGATCCGAAATTCTCCTCGCAGACCAAGGACAAGCTGGTTTCCTCGGAAGTCCGCCCAGTGGTCGAAGGACTGGTCAACGAGGCGCTGGGCACCTGGCTGGAGGAGCATCCGACCGAGGGTAAGGTGGTGGTCGAGAAGGTGATCCAGGCCGCGGCGGCGCGCGAAGCCGCGCGCAAGGCCCGCGACATCACCCGCAAGACCTCGCTGGGCGTCACCTCCCTGCCCGGCAAGCTGGCCGACTGCCAGGAGCGCGACCCCGCAAAATCGGAAATCTTCATCGTCGAGGGTGACTCGGCGGGCGGCTCGGCCAAGGGCGGCCGCTCGCGCCAGAACCAGGCCATCCTGCCCCTGCGCGGCAAGATCCTCAATGTCGAGCGCGCGCGCTTCGATCGTATGCTGAGCTCCGACATGATCGGCACGCTGATCACCGCGCTCGGTACCTCGATCGGCAAGGACGAGTTCAACGCCGACAAGCTGCGCTATCACAAGATCATCCTGATGACCGACGCCGACGTCGACGGCGCCCATATCAGGACCTTGCTGCTCACCTTCTTCTTCCGGCAGATGCCGGAGCTGATCGAGCGCGGCCATCTCTACATCGCCCAACCGCCGCTCTACAAAGTGACGCGCGGGAAGAGCTCGCAATACATCAAGAATGAGAGCGCCTTCGAGGAATTCCTGATCGATTCAGGCCTGGAGGAAGCCTCGCTTACGCTCGGCTCGGCCGAGGTGCGGACCGGGCAGGATCTGCACGGTGCCGTCGACGACGCGCTGGCAGTGCGCCAGCTCATCAACGGCCTGCACACGCGCTACAACCGCAACGTCGTCGAGCAGGCGGCGATCGCCGGCGGCCTCAACCCCGAAATCTTCAATGACCTTGCCCGCGCCAACGCCATGGCGGAGCGGATCGCACAACGTCTCGACATCATCGCCGAGGACACGGAGCGCGGCTGGACCGGCCGCATGTCGACCTCCAATGAGGGCAGCGGCGGCTATGTGTTCGAACGCACGGTGCGCAGCGTCAAGGAATACGCCCATCTCGACATGGCGCTGATCAATTCGGCCGACGCCCGCCAGCTCGACCGCTACGCGCAGCGTCTCAGCGAAGTCTATGGGACGCCGCCGGTGCTGCGCCGCAAGGATGTCGCCGAAACCGTTTCGGGGCCGCTGGCGCTGCTCAACGCGGTCTTTGCGACAGGCCGCAAGGGACTGACCATGCAGCGCTACAAGGGTCTCGGCGAGATGAATGCCGAGCAGCTCTGGGAGACCACGCTCGACCCGAATGTTCGCTCGCTGCTGCAGGTCAAGGTCAGCGACGCGACGGACGCCGACAGCCTGTTCTCGCGCCTGATGGGCGACGAAGTCGAGCCTAGACGTGAATTCATCCAGGACAACGCGCTGTCGGTGGCCAACCTGGATATCTAGAACCCATCCTTGTCTTTTAAGATCGGCGCACCAGGTGCGCCGATCCTCTCTCGGACGCCAACCAAACATTTCATAAGCCACTGGAACGGAAGACCATCCGGGACATTGTGACACCATCGATCACGATTTCTCAGGAGGCATTCATGGGTCGCGGCATTCTGCTCTGGTTGCTTGGGGTTCCTATCCCGATCATCATCCTCATCATGCTGTTCGCGCGATAGGGGGCCGTCATGCAGTCCACCCTGTCGGCTGTCGATGTTCCCGTTTCAACCGAATCCTCCGCCTCGGCGATCAGCTGGGGTCCGATCATCGCCGGTGCTTTCGCGGCATCGACGTTGAGCTTCATGTTGATGCTGCTCGGCTCCGGGCTGGGGCTGACCATGGTTTCGCCTTGGTCTGGCTCAGGCGCCTCGATCACCACTTTCGCGGTCTCGAGCGCAATCTGGCTGGTCGTGGTGCAATGGCTGTCATCGGGTGTCGGCGGCTATCTCGCGGGACGGATGCGCACCAAATGGGTCGATATCCACACGGACGAGGTGTTCTTTCGTGACACCGCACACGGATTCCTGGCCTGGGCACTGGCAACGCTGCTCGTCGTCGGGGTGCTCGGCTCGGCGCTGACATCGATACTGGGCTCGGGCGTGCAGGCAGCGTCGACGGTGGTATCGGGTGCCGCGATGGGTGCATCGGCCGGCGCCGCCGGCAATGCCGGCTCGGCATC
The DNA here is from genome assembly GCF_006442155.1 of Mesorhizobium sp. B2-4-14. Taxonomy (NCBI): domain Bacteria; kingdom Pseudomonadati; phylum Pseudomonadota; class Alphaproteobacteria; order Hyphomicrobiales; family Phyllobacteriaceae; genus Mesorhizobium; species Mesorhizobium sp. B2-4-14. The sequence goes on from NZ_VFVA01000016.1 coordinate 91,677, forward strand.
CGCCGACAATGCGACCTCCTATTTCGTGGATTCGCTGTTCCGCCCGGCCGATCCGAGCAAGCTCGCCGCCACCAATCCGCAAAACGACGCGGCCGCCGCATCGCAGGCGTCGCGCATCCTGATCGCCAGCGCCGCGGCGGGCGAAATTTCGGCCGACGACAAAACCTACCTGTCGCAGCTGGTCGCGGCCCGCACCGGCCTGTCCGAGGCCGACGCCAAGGCAAGGGTCGATGCGATCCTGGCGAAGGCCCAGGACGCCAAGGTCAAGGCCAAGCAGGCGGCGGACACCGCCAGGAAGGCAAGTGCCACCTTCGCGCTTCTGGGAGCGTTGTCGCTGGTTGTCGGCGCCTTCATCGCCAGCGCTGCGGCGGCTTTGGGCGGCAGGCAGCGCGACGAAGAGGAAGCGGTTTTCCTGACCAGCCGCTGAGCATCCATTCTCAACCTAGACAAGAGAAAAGCCCGGCGTCGAGCCGGGCTTTTCTTGGATATGGTTGTGGCTCTCGCCGTTCGCCTGAGATCAGTGATCCATGGCCTTGACGATCTCTTCTGTCATCTTCTTGGCGTCGCCGAGCAGCATCATGGTGCCGTCCTTGTAGAACAGCGTGTTGTCGATGCCGGCATAGCCGGAGCCGAGCGAGCGCTTGACGAACAGACAGGTGCGCGCCTTGTCGACATCAAGGATCGGCATGCCGTAGATGGGCGACGACTTGTCGTCGCGCGCGGACGGGTTGGTGACGTCGTTGGCGCCGATGACATAGGCGACGTCAGCCTGCGCGAATTCGGAGTTGATATCCTCCAATTCGAACACCTCGTCGTAAGGCACGTTGGCCTCGGCGAGCAGCACGTTCATGTGGCCGGGCATGCGGCCGGCGACCGGGTGGATGGCGTATTTGACGTCGACGCCATTGGCCTTGAGCTTGTCGGCCATTTCACGCAGCGCGTGCTGCGCCTGTGCGACCGCCATGCCGTAGCCGGGCACGATGATCACCTTCTGCGCGTTCATCATCAGGTAGGCGGCGTCGTCGGCCGAACCCTGCTTGACCGTGCGCTCGATGCCGTCGTCAGCTGCCGCCGCCGTCTCGCCGCCGAAGCCGCCGAGGATGACCGAGATAAAGGACCGGTTCATGCCCTTGCACATGATGTAGGACAGGATCGCGCCGGACGAACCGACCAGCGCACCGGTGATGATCAGCGCCAGATTGCCCAGCGTAAAGCCGAGCGCCGCAGCGGCCCAGCCCGAGTAAGAATTCAGCATCGACACGACGACGGGCATGTCGGCGCCGCCGATCGGGATGATCAGCAGCACGCCCAGTACCAGCGAGGCGGCGACGATCAGCCAGAAGACCAGCTTCGATTCCGTGGTGACCAGAAGCACGATCAGCACGATCAGCGCAACGCCGAGTGCGGCGTTGATGAAATGGCGGCCGCCGATCATGATCGGCTTGCCGGACATGCGGCCATCGAGCTTGAGGAAGGCGATGACCGAGCCCGTGAAGGTGATGGCGCCGATCGCTACACCCAGGCTCATCTCGACCAGCGCCTGGGCATGGATGTCGCCCGCGGTGCCGATGCCGAAGCTTTCCGGTGCATAAATCGCCGCGGCCGCCACCATGACGGCGGCGAGGCCGACGAGCGAGTGGAAGGCGGCGACCAGCTGCGGCATCGAGGTCATGGCGATGCGGCGCGCGGTAACGGCGCCGACGCCGCCGCCAATGGCGAGGCCGAGCACGATGAGGCCAAAACGGCCGGCGGAAGGGGTTGCCAGCGCCAGCGTGGTGGCGATGGCGATGCCCATGCCGATCATGCCGTAGAGGTTGCCCTGGCGGCTGGTGGTCGGGTGCGACAAGCCGCGCAGCGCCAGAATGAACAGGATGCCTGAGACCAGATAGAGGAAGGAAGCGAGATTGACGGTCACGTCACTTGTCCTTCTTCTTGTACATGGCCAGCATGCGCTGGGTGACGAGGAAGCCGCCGAAGATGTTGACCGAGACCAGCATCAGCGCGACGAAGCCGAAACCGGCGGCAACGCCGGAAGCGGCGATGCCGACAGCAAGCAGCGCGCCGACGACGATGACCGACGAGATGGCATTGGTGACAGCCATCAGCGGCGTGTGCAGCGCCGGCGTCACCGACCAGACGACGTAGTAGCCGACGAAGATCGCCAGCACGAAGATGGCGAAGCGGAAGACGAAGGGGTCGATGGCGCCGCCGGAGAGTGCGTGCGCGGCATTACCCGCCGCATCGGCGCCGCCTGGAGCGTTTGCCAGGTTCTGCACCGCCAGTCGGACGGCAGCACTTGCCTGATCGAGCTGGTCGAGGGCTTTTTGCAGGGTCTGATCCATCACGCTGTGCCTTTCGACTTGGGCGACTTGGATGCGGGCGACTTGGACGCGGTGGTTTTCCCGGGTGCGGACTTTTTCGGCGATGCCGAAGCGTCGGCGACCATGGTCGTGGCGGGGATCGCGGCCGGCTCGACATAAGGCTGCTGGTCGGCCTTGGCGAAGGCCGGATGGACCACCTTGCCGCCGTCGGTCAGCATCGTTGCCTTGACCAGTTCATCGTCGCGTTTGATGGCGAGCGTCTTGCTCGTCTTGTCGACAAGCGTCTCGAGGAAGGCGAACAGGTTCCTGGCATAGAGCAGCGAGGCGGAGGCGGCGACGCGGCCGGGCACATTGAGGTGGCCGACGATCTTGACCCCGTTGGCCGTGGTCACCACCTTGCCGGCTTCGGCGCCCTCGACATTGCCGCCGCGCTCGACGGCGAGATCGACGAGCACCGAGCCCGGCTTCATCGAGGCGACCATCGCCGCCGACACCAGCTTCGGCGCCGGCCGGCCGGGGATAAGCGCGGTGGTGATGACGATGTCCTGCTTGGCGATGTGCTCGGCGGTGAGCGCGGCCTGCTTGGCCTGGTATTCCTTGGACATTTCCTTGGCATAGCCGCCGGCGGTTTCGGCGGCCTTGAACTCGTCGTCCTCGACGGCCAGGAATTTTGCGCCGAGCGATGCGACCTGTTCCTTGGCGGCGGGGCGCACGTCGGTGGCGGTGACGACCGCACCGAGGCGGCGCGCGGTGGCGATCGCCTGCAGGCCGGCGACGCCGACGCCCATGATGAAGACTTTCGCCGCCGGCACCGTGCCTGCCGCCGTCATCATCATCGGCAAGGCGCGATCATATTCCGAGGCGCCGTCGATCACCGCCTGGTAGCCGGCAAGATTGGCCTGCGAGGACAAAACGTCCATCGATTGCGCCCGGGTGATGCGCGGCATGAACTCCATCGAGAAGGCGGTGACGCCGGCCCTGGCCAGGGCGGCGACAGCGGCATCATTGCCGTAGGGATCCATGATGGCGATGACGGCGGAGCCGGATTTGTAGCTCTTCAGCTCGGCATCCGTCGGCCGGCGAACCTTCAGCACGACATCGGCCCTGGCGACATCCTCGGCCTTGCCGACGCCAGCCCCTGCCTTGGCAAACTCTTCGTCGGGGATGCGCGACCTGGTACCGGCGCCGGTTTCGACAATCACATCGAAGCCCAGCCCCGCCAGCCGTTTCACCGTATCGGGCGAGGCCGCGACACGCGGCTCGTTCGCATCGAGCTCACGAGGGATGAAAACCGTCTGTCCCACCGCATGATCCTTTCGGCTGGAACCTGTCTGCGCAAACTGTCGGCCGGAGCGTCCGGCGACGTCAAGGCAAGAGGGTTTTGGAAAGTCTACCGCAGAATGAAGGCGCCGACGGCCATGATCAGGATGAACAGGATGGTCGCCGAGAAGAAGCCGCCCGCGAAGAAGCCGAAAGCCATCGCGATGAGAAGGCCAAGGCAGAAAAGCGATCCGTATTTGGCCAGCATGAGAAAGCCCGCATAGGTACGGTCATGCTCGGCATAGTCCATCTTCGCGCCCAGCTCTACAGGACCGGTCGGCGTATGATCAGCCATAGGAATACCCCTTCGAAGACATCTTTCAGGCACATAGCGAAAAGCCGGGCGGAGAGCAATGGCGCTATTGCCGCATTGGGGCCGATAACTGCCTCAAGGGAAAGTTGAAGATTGCCGGCCGATCCCTTGCCTGGGCGCTCTGCCGTCACCGGCCGTCGGCATCATGTGTGAATCCCGTTGAACCAGCTGTGAGAATTTGGCGGTTTTTGAGGGCGTCGCGATGGATTATCGTCGCCGGATGAACACTCCCAGGTTGAAGCGCCATGATCACCCCCAGACAGACACTTGACTGGAACGGCGCGACCATCGCGTGGGGGACTGCCGGCTCTGGTCCTCCGATCGTGCTCATGCATGGTACGCCGTTCTCCTCGCATGTCTGGCATCGCGTCGCACCGGAACTGGCGCGCGACCATACGCTGTATTTCTATGATCTTCCCGGATATGGGCGATCCGAGAAACGGGAAGGCCAGGATGTTTCGCTGGGCATCCAGAACAAGGCGCTGACGGCGATGCTGGCCTTCTGGAGGCTCGACCGGCCCAAAATCGTCGCCCATGATTTCGGCGGCGCCACGGCGTTGCGCGCACATCTGATCGACGGCTGCGACTATGACAGATTGCTGCTGATCGATCCGGTGGCGGTGCGGCCTTGGGGCTCGTCCTTTGTCCAGCATGTCCGGCAGCATGAGGCTGCCTTCGCCGGAGCGCCGGACTACATACAGGTGGCGATCCTGAAAGCGTATGTTTTGGGCGCCGCGGCCAGGCCTTTGTCGGACCTTGACCTGGAACCCTACATCGCACCGTGGAGAGGCCCGATTGGCCAGCCGGCCTTCTATCGTCAGATCGCGCAGATGGACCAGCGCTTCACCGACGAGGTCGAACCGCTTTACCAGAACGTCCGCTGCCCGGTGAGCTTGCTGTGGGGAGAGGAAGACCACTGGATATCACCGGACAGCGGCGCGAAACTCGCGGCCATGCTGCCGGATTGCACCTTGACGCTTGTTCCAGGTTCCGGCCATCTCATGCAGGAAGACGCACCGGAGGCGATCATCGGCGCAGCCCTGCGCTTCTTCGCCGGCTGACAGCTTGCTTCAGCTGGCAAGGTGCGGGAAGAGCCCGAGCAGTCCAACGACGATCAGGTAGAGCGCGACGATGTAGTTCAACAGCCGTGGCATGATGAGGATCAGCACGCCGGCGATCAGCGAGATAAGCGGCGTGAGCGCGAGCTGGGAAATATGCATGTCCTGGTCCTTTCCTGAGGCGATGGCCACCAACTTGCGGTGGTGCCGCAACCTACAACGCTATCAGGCCTGGAAAGCTCCATCGTGATCCACGCTGGCCAAAAAGCGGCCCGGCCGAGCCGCCGGCATGCGGGAGGCAAGCGGCCTGAAGATCGCGTCAGGCTGCTTCGAAATACTTGGCGGTGGGCAAGATGGTGAGCGGCGCCAATTCGCCTCTCTTGGGACGTTGGAACAACATGCGTTGCTCGAATGCCGTGGAGTTGAAGAATGGAAAGCGGTCCAGCGTCGCCTGCATGTTCTCGGAGCATTTCGATTGGAACAGATGCACGGGCACGGTAAGTCCGGGATAATTTCGCGGAGGCACCGCCTGCTCCGATCGGAAGATGCGATGATAGAAGGCCGAATGCTCTTCCTTGATCGCCGTCAGGCAATAGGTCGGCTTGAAATGGCTGCAAGCAACCACCGCCAGCCTGAGGGTGACATACGGCAGCACGCGCAGACTGCTGGACCACTCGAGATCGGCAGCGAACCGGCTCGGGTCGACGAAAGTCTCGCCAGCCGCCAGGCGCCGCGCCAGCACATCGCCGAAGACATCGGTGCTGGGTGAGACAGGACATCTTGCGCTGGCGTAGTGGATTCTGATGGTGCTGACGAGTGCGCCATCGAAGAAAACGCCAAAGCGATAGGAATTGGGCAGGTCGTCGAAGTCGTCTTTCACCATGCGGGAGGCATCCGGCTTCACCATGCCGGCGTGAATATAGGAGTTGTAGCGAAGCCTGTAGATCGCCTCAAGATCCTCGGCGCCATCGCAAAGGCGATACTCCACATGCTCCAGCACATCCATGATGTGATCTGAGAAGACCGAGGGGCGATTCTTGTCCCTGCCCGTAGCCGCCGCAACGGGTTTATCCAACAACTTGTTTTCCATTTTGTCCTCGCACTGCCGCACAACGACAATAGCGAAGCACAGCGGAAACCAGAAGCAAAATTCCGAGCGTTTTCGTTTACCCTAAATTAACGTTAACAAATGGTAAATTGCACATACGAGGAGAAGCAGGGCTCGATGGCTGGATTTCAGGTGGCGGCGCGCTTTGCAGCCGGCTGCAATTCCGCAGCGAAGGGCCAGGTCGCATTGGACATGGCTTCGATGCCCGACGCGCTGAGCGCCGCGCCGAACAGGAAGCCTTGGACAAGATCCGGCTTCACCGAATGCAGCAGGATTTTGAGCTGCTCGAACGTCTCCACGCCTTCGATGGTGACGGTGAGACCCAGGATACGGGTCAGGTTGACGACGCCCTTCAACAGCTCGAGCGACCGTGGATTCTGGGTGACGTCCATCACGAACGACCGGTCGATCTTGATCTTGTCGAGCGGCAGCTTGTGGAGGTAGCTCAGGCTTGAATAGCCGGTGCCGAAATCGTCGAGGGCGATGCGCACGCCGAGGTGTTTCAGTTCCTCGATATATTGGCGCGTCAGGGACTTGTCGTCGAGCAGGGCGGTTTCGGTGACTTCGATTTCGAGCCGGCCGGCGGCGAGCCCGGAAGAGTCAAGCGCATCGCGCACCTTGCGGATGATGTCGCCGTTGCGGAAATCCCTGGCGGAAAGATTGACCGAGACGCTGGTCTGGTCGGGCCACTTGGCGCATTCGGCGCAGGCCGCCTGGAGTACGAAGGTGCTGATCTCGGAGATGATGCCCATCTCCTCGGCCAGCGGAATGAAGACGCTAGGCGAAATCGGCCCGAGATCGGGATGGTCCCAGCGGCACAGCGCCTCGCAGCTGGCGATGCGCATGGTGTTCATCGCCACGATCGGCTGATAGACGACCCGCAGGCCCTTGCCTTCCACGGCGGTGCGCAAATCCGCCTTCATCAGCTGACGGTTGCGGAACGCGGCATCCATGGCGGCCTCGAACAGCCGCCAGCCGTTCTTGCCGAGCTCCTTGGCCTTGTAAAGCGCCAGGTCCGCCTTAACGATCATGGCGTCGACATCGGTCTCCTCGACTTTGGACAGCACCGCGCCGGCACTGGCCTGGATCCGCAACCCATGGCCCGCGACGTCGACCTCGCCCTGCAGGTCGGCGAAAATCTGGTCGAGCAGGCTGGCCAGGTGGCTTTCGTCCTCGATACGGTCGAAGAACATCATGAATTCGTCACCGCCGAAACGGCTGACGGTGATGCCGCGCCCGGCGATGGCCGCGAGCCGCTCGGCGACGGCATAGATCAGGCCATCGCCGACGGGATGGCCGAGGGTGTCGTTGACGCTCTTGAAATCGTCAAGGTCGACCACGGCCAGGCCGCACAGGCGATCACGCTCGCCGGAAGCCATCGATTCGCCGACCAGCTCATGGAAATAGGCGCGGTTTGGCAGGCCGGTGAGGTTGTCGTAGCGCGCCATGAAACGGATCTTGTCCTCCGCCTCGACACGCGCCGTGACGTCTTCAAAAGTGATGACGCCCAATTCCTGGTTGCCTTCGCGGGCAGAGAATTCAAAGTGCTGACCGTTGGAAAAGGAAACCAGCACCTTGCGGTCGCGGCCCTCGCGCAGCGCACGCGTCAGCTGCGCCTCGACATAGCGGCAGTCCTTCGGCGCCAGCATGCCGCCGGCAACGCCGCGCAGCAGCAGTGAATGAATCGACCGTCCCAGCAGTTGGTCCGGCGATTTGAGCGACATCAGACGGGCAGCCTCGGCATTGCCGACGACGACCTTGCCGTCGGGCCCGAGCATGACCAGGCCATGCGACATGGTGTTGAGGGCGCGGTTGAAGCGCTGTGCGATCTGCCTCGCCTGCTTGTGCCCGACGACGGCCGAAAACAGCACGTTGCGGACATGGTCGGCGCTGCCCTTGATGATGAACATGAAGGGTATGATCAGCAGGCCAAGCACGACGTAGGGGATGTCGAACCTCAGAATGAGGGCCGCGGCGATCGGCCCGACGAAGGTGACCGCGAAGATCATGACCATGCGAGGCGAGCCGTAATTTCGGCCGACCACAGTCACCAGGGAGGCCAGCGTTACCGAAAGCGCCCCGATCTCGGCATAGGAGTCCGAGTAGACATAGATGGAAATGAAGCAAAAGAACCCCAGCAACAGCCCTTGAAGGCTGCCCTTCAGGATGTATTCGCGCTCCCACTTCGTTGCATCGGCGGCGTCGCGCATCTCGCCGCCCGAGCGATGGAACCGCCGCAGGCTGAAGTAGCGCCAGACGCCGATGCCGAGCAGCGCGCCGGCCAGAGCCAGGAAAATAGGCTGGCCGTTGCGCCAGTAGACCATGAGGCTGATTACAGCGTGGCAAAGCGCGCCGATGACCAGCATATGCGCGTTGTCGAACAACGAGCGCACAAACTGGATATAAACATCCACTGGGATGTTATCGGTTTTTGTTTTGCCCATTACTGGCGCCCAATGAGCCCCAGCCTTGGCATAGTCCCATTAAAAAACCTTTAGCCTGGGCTGAAACGCCTGATTTTAGGCGCTTTTTGGATCATTCGGCGGCCTGAAGCTCGGGCCTTGCCGGCGCCGCCGCCAAGCGTTCGAGCAGCCTTTGACGCTCGCCTGCGGCCCTTTCGGCACTGGCTTGCCGGACATGGCCGTAGCCACGGATGAACGCGGGGATCGAAACGAGGGCGACCGCCGCCTCGGCCTTGCCCGGCGCCAGCGACCTGGCGACCAATTCCAGGTCGGCCTCATATTGAGCCAGCAATTGCCGTTCCATGCGCCGTTCGCCGGTGTACCCGAACGGGTCGAAAGCGGTGCCACGCAGCCCCTTCATCGCCGCAAGCAGGCGAAAACCCTTCATCATCCACGGGCCGAAGCTCGATTTCCTCGGTTTGCCGTCATTGCCGCGCCGTCCCATGATGGGTGGCGTGAGATGGAATTCGAGTTTCTCGTAGCTCTGGAACTGCTTTCCAAGCTCGGCGGCGAAGGAGCCGTCGGTATAGAGCCGCGCCACCTCGTATTCGTCCTTGATCGCCATCAGCTTGAACAGACTTTTGGCAGCCGCCGCGGTCACAACGGTCGAACCCGGTATGGCCTTCGTTTCGGCCGCCCGCAGTGCCGAAATCCTGTCGGCATAACGCTTGCCGTAGGCGGCGTTCTGATACCCGGTCAGGAAGGTGACACGGCGGGCAATGATCTCGTCCAGCGTCTCGGCAATCGCAGCTGCCTGCGTCACCTTGCCGGGCTTGGTGATGAGACCGCGCACAAAATCCGGCTGGTGTGCGGCGCGGCGGCCCCAGCGGAAGGCGGCGATGTTCATCGCCACCGCTTCGCCGTTCAATTCGATAGCCTTTTCAATGGCTTCCGCCGACAACGGCAGGCCGCCATGCTGAAAGGCAAAGCCAAGCATGAACATGTTGGCGCCGAGCGAATTGCCGAATAGGGTGGTGGCGGTGCGGGTGGCGTCGAAGAAATGCGCCTTCTCGTCGCCGGCGGCGGCACGGATCGCCTTCTTCAGCCGTTCGACCGGCAAGGAGAAATCGGCCGACCGGGCAAACTCGCCAGGCATGATCTCGGCGGTGTTGGCGAGGAAGATCGTATGTCCCTCGCGGACAGCGGTCAGCACTTTCTTGGCGCCCGACACGACGAGGTCGCAGCCAAGCACGAGATCGGCCTTGCCGGCGGAGACGCGGATGGCATGGATGTCGTCCGGCGTGCGGGCGATGCGGACATGGGTGAACACCGAGCCACCCTTCTGGGCGAGGCCGGCCATGTCGATCATGCCGCAGCCCTTGTCCTCGAGATGGGCCGCCATGCCGAGCACGGCACCCACGGTGACGACGCCGGTGCCGCCGACACCGTCGATGATCGCCGCCCAGCCCTCAGCGCCCAGCGGGAATTCGGCGGGCATGGGCACGCCGTCGAGCGGATCGGTCTTGCCGGCCAATCCTTCGGCCTTGCGGATCTTGGCGCCGTGCACGGTGACGAAGGACGGGCAGAAGCCGTTGATGCAAGAGAAATCCTTGTTGCAGCTCGACTGGTCGATCTTGCGCTTGCGGCCGAATTCGGTCTCGACCGGCTGGATGGAGACGCAGTTCGACTGCACGCCGCAATCGCCGCAGCCTTCACAGACCAATTCGTTGATGAAGACGCGCTTGTCGGGGTCAGGAAAGGTGCCGCGCTTGCGGCGGCGGCGCTTTTCGGCGGCACAGGTCTGGTCGTAGAGCAGGATCGATACGCCCTTGACGCCGCGCAGCTCGCGCTGGACTAGATCAAGGTCGTCGCGGTGGTGAATGGTGGCACCAGCCGGGAATTCGGCCTTGCCGGCATATTTGTCGGGCTCGTCGGTGACGATGGCGATGCGGTCGACGCCTTCGGCCCGCACCTGCCTGGCGATCATGTCCACCGTCAGACCGCCCTCATGCGGCTGGCCGCCGGTCATGGCGACAGCGTCGTTATAGAGGATCTTGTAGGTGATGTTGGCTTCGCTCGACAGTGCAAAGCGGATCGCCAGCGTACCGGAATGGTTGTAGGTGCCGTCGCCGAGGTTCTGGAAGATGTGGTCACGCTTGGAGAACGGTGCCTGACCGACCCATTGCGCGCCCTCTCCGCCCATGGCCGTGAAGCCCAGGGTGTTGCGGTCCATCCACAGCGCCATGAAATGGCAGCCGATGCCGGCGGCGGCGATCGAGCCGTCCGGCACCTTGGTCGAGGAATTGTGCGGACAGCCGGAACAGAAGAAGGGCGTGCGCGAACCGATATCGCTGGCGTCCGCCAGCATCGCCTGGAACTGTCGCAGCTTCGCCACCCGCGCCGAGATCTCTTCGGACGCACCGATGGTTTTGACGATCCTCTCGCCAAGGGCAATCGCGATCTCGTTGGGGTCGAGCGCGCCCTTGGCCGGGAACAGCCAGTCGCCGCGCTCGTCTTTCTTGCCGACGATAACCGGCTGCGAGGCGGTGCCGTAGAGGCCTTCGCGCAGTTGCACCTCGATCAGCGAGCGCTTCTCCTCAACGACGATGATGGTGTCGAGGCCGCGTGCAAACTCCGCAATATGATGCAGGTCCAGCGGCCAGGGGCAGCCGACCTTGAACAGCCGCACGCCGATGCGGTTGGCGGCCGCCTCGTCGATTCCGATATCCTCCAGCGCCTGGCGGACATCGAGATAGCTCTTGCCCAGCGTGATGATGCCGAGCTTCGGGTTGCGGCCACCCGAATAGACGATGCGGTTCAACCCGTTGGCATGGATGAAGGCGGAGGCGGCTGCGCGCTTGTATTCGTGCAGCCGCTCCTCCTGGCCGAGCATGTCGATTTCGTGGCGGATGTTGAGGCCGCCCGGCGGCATGTCGAACTCCGGCACGACGATGTTCAACCGCTCGAGCGAAGCATCGACAGAGGCCGTCGATTCGATGTTGTCCTTGACGCATTTGATCGCCGCCCAGGTGCCGGCGAAACGCGACATGGCAAAGCCATAGAGGCCGTAATCGATCATCTCCTGGACCCCAGCCGGATTGAGGATCGGCACCATAGCGTCGACGAACAGGAATTCGGTGGCATGCGCATTGGTCGAGGATTCGGCCATATGGTCGTCGCCCATGAGCGCGAGCACGCCGCCATGCTTCGACGAACCAGCGAGATTGGCGTGGCGGAACACGTCGCCTGAACGATCGACGCCCGGCCCCTTGCCGTACCAGACCGAAAAGACACCATCATGGGTGCCCTCGCCCAGCAATTCCGTCTGCTGCGATCCCCAGCACGCGGTGGCGGCAAGCTCTTCGTTGAGGCCGGGCTGGAAGACGATATCGGCCCCGGCAAGTTGCTTCTTCGCCTTCCACAGCTGCATGTCGAGGCCGCCGAGCGGCGAACCGCGATAGCCGGAAACGAAACCGGCGGTGTTGAGACCAGCGCGGCGGTCGCGCTCACGCTGCATCAGGAGCAAGCGGATGACCGCCTGCGCGCCGGACAGGAAGATGCGCTCCTTCCCGAGGTCGAACTTGTCGTCGAGCGCGACATCATGCAGCGTCATCAGGCATTTCCTCTGCGAAGGCCGCGCGGGGCAGCAGCCAACGTCGGGATCGGATGACGCATCCTTTCTCCCCTTGCAAGGCAGGTCAAACAAAATCGAAGAGGCCAGGCAACGCGCAACAAACGGTCCGCCAGGCGCTGGGCCGCGCACGAAACCCCGCCCTGGCAAGGCCACGGCGCACGAAAATTTCAGATAAAATCGATGTCGTCAGAGGATATCAGCCGGCTTTCGAGCAATCCGGCTTCGGCTCACCCGGCAGTTTGCCGTCGGGATGGCCGGCAAGGTCGGGATTGGCCGTATAGAGCTGGTCGATGACCAGCGGCCGGTCGGGCAGGATCGACTGGTCTTCCGTCGACGTCAGCGTGGTGTCGATCTTCTGCAGGACCGTCCCGTCGGCACTCCTGATGGTGATGGCGATGGCATAGGGCTTGTTCTTGACGATGCAGGTCAGCGCCGGGCTCTCCAGGCTGACCTTGTCGAGCTTCGGCCAGACCTTCTGCTCGACCACGAAAGGCGCCCCGCCGGCGGGATTCTGGAAGCTGGCAACCGCCACCTGCCCCTCGCTCATCGGCTGCAGGGGCCGCAGCGTCACCATATAGGTGGCCCTGGCGAGACGGTAGTTGAAGATGAATATCTTGCCGGAAACCTCGAACAGCTTGCCCTCGCCGCCGGTATCGCGACAGGCGCCGAGCGCAACGGCGGCAATCAGCATGGCACCGGCACCGATCGCACGAGAGAATCCTCTAGGCATCCTTGACCTCACTGGCCGCCATGCGGCGGCGGCGATAGTGACGACTTGCCTTCTGGCGGTTGCCGCACACCGCCATGTCGCACCAGAGGCGGCTGGAATTGCGGCTTCTGTCGACGAACAGCCAGGTGCAGTTGGGACAAATCCTGAGCCTCGCGACCGTGTCGTCACGCAGCAGCGAAAGCGCTGAAACCGCCAGCGCCGCCTCGAAGGCGATCGGTGTCGCGGGACTCCCGAAGGGCCTTCCCGGCGCACCGATCTCGGTGTGGCTGCCGGCCAGCCCCTCGGCACAGGCCTGCAGGAATTCGGGCAGGTCGGCCGTAGCGACCGCGCCCTTCGACACCGCGCCGCGAAACAGCCGGTCGGTCGCCTCGCGGATCGACAGCACGACGGGCGCGACTGCGACCGGCGAGGACACCGCCAGCCGCCTGCCGCCAAGCTCGGCGGCGCGAAAGCCGCTGGCCGCGTCGGCAAAGCGCGTGATTTCGGCGGAATCTTCGAAGCGATCGAAGGTGCGCCGCGGATCGCCACGCAGCACGACGGTGTTCGCCGTGTCGAGCGCAAGCAGGCCGCCCGTGAAGCGGTGTGGGGTCCAGGCAACTGTCATAGTCCAAAAATCTAACTGATAAATCGCATTTGACAAGTTAGTTTCAGCGATGCAAACCTCTCCGGCGTGCATGGTATCGTCGTTTTTGTCTTGAGCACGTCGTCCCAAACCGCTTCGCACTTTTGGGCGACATGCGCCTGTCGTCAAGCATGTCGTTGTCCCAAAAACCGCTTCGCACTTTTGGGCGACATGCTTTGAGGGTTTTGCATGCTCTATTTCTTCCAGCAGGTGCTGAACGGGCTGCATTCAGGCGCGCTCTATGCATTGCTGGCCTTCGGCTACGTGCTGACCAACGGCATCCTGCACCGCACCAACCTCGCCTATGGCGCGCTGTTCGCCTTCTGCGGCCAGGCCATGATCCTGACCGTCGCCTTCGGCTACCAGGTGCTATGGCTGACGGTGTTGGCGTCGGTGCTGCTCGGCATCCTCGCCGCGTTCCTCTATGCCGCGCTCATCAGCCATGTGCTGTCGCGGAGCGTCTTCGAACCGTTGGCCGACCGCTCGCCCAATGCCATCGTGGTGACCACGCTCGGTATCCTGCTCGTCCTGTCTGAAGCGAGCCGCATCGCAGCCGACACGCATGATCTGTGGCTGCCGCCATTGTTGGCCCAGCCCATCGTTTTCGCCGAAGGCTCCGGCTTCAAAGCGACGCTGACGCTGATCCAGACGCTCGACTGCGCGGTGGTCCTGGCGGCGGTCGCACTCGCCACCTGGGCGTTTGCCCGCTCCAACTTCGGACGATCCTGGCGCGCTGTCTCCGACGATCCAAGGGCTGCCGCCATGTGCGGCATCGACGTGCGCGGCGTATTCCGGCGCGCCGTCCTGTTTGGCGGTTTCTGCGCCGCGCTGGCCGGTGTCATGGCCAGTCTCTACTATGGCAATGTCGGCTTTGGCTCCGGCCTCATCTATGGCCTGAAAATCCTCTTTGTGACAGCGGTCGGCGGTTATCTGTCGCCGCCACGGGCCGCGCTCGGCGCAGCCGTCTTCGGCATGGCCGAATCGCTATGGGCTGGCTATTTCCCGGTCGAATGGCGCGATCCCTGGATGTACCTGTTCCTGGTGGCCATGCTGATCCTGGTCGGCGCCGGCCGGGACGCCGGCAAGGCCGTCTGATCCCATCAGACTTTGGTTGCATGACGTCCCGTCAGGCTACGGTTTTCCACCATGCCGTATGGATCGACATGGCGCATCCTCGCTCCTCGTGTTGACCAACCGGACCACGCACTGCATACCGTTGGTCCAGGGGGCGCGACGAAGGGGAATCGCGCGTCACCACCATCAGGGAGGAAGGCATGGCAGGGCTTCTTGCTCTATCCAGGACGATCGACCGTATCAACGAGTTCATCGGCCGGTGGATTTCATGGCTGATCCTGCTGGCGATCCTGGTCAGCGCCGCCAATGCCGTCATCCGCAAGGTGTTCGACACCTCGTCCAACGCCTGGCTGGAGCTGCAATGGTACCTGTTCGGCGCCGCCTTCATGCTGGCCGCCGCCTATACGCTGAAGCAGAACGAGCATATCCGCATCGACATCGTCTACGGCCTGTTCCCGCGGCGCGTACAGCACTGGATCGATCTCTTTGGCCACGTCTTCTTCCTGATGCCGTTCGTGACGCTGATGGTGTTCTATTTCGTGCCTTACGTATCGCTGTCGTTCCACAGCGGCGAAATGTCGACCAATGCCGGCGGGCTGATCGTCTGGCCGGCGAAAGCGATCCTGCTTGCCGGCTTCTTCCTGCTGGCGCTGCAGGGCGTTTCCGAGATCATCAAGAAGATCGCCATCATGCGCGGGGCCATGGAGGATCCCAATCCCTTCATATCGGCGCATGAACAGGCGGAACTCGAAGCCAAGGCGCTCGTGGAAGAGACCAAGGCGCTTGGCGAGGTGCGCTCGTGATGGAGTTCATCGCCCAGAACATGGCCCCGATCATGTTCGCCTCGCTGATCCTGTTCATGCTGGTCGGCTATCCCGTTGCCTTTTCGCTCGCCGCAAATGGCCTGCTGTTCTTCTTCATCGGCGTGCTTTTGACGCCCTATTCGGGCGGTGCGATCAACCTCGCCTGGCCGCTGCTCTATGCGCTTCCGGACAATTTCTACGGCAGCCGGGTGATGTCGAACGACACGCTGCTGGCCATCCCGTTCTTCACCTTCATGGGCATCGTGCTCGAACGATCCGGCATGGCCGAGGACCTGCTCGACACGATCGGCCAGCTGTTCGGACCGATCCGGGGCGGCCTCGCCTACGCCGTGATCTTCGTCGGTGCGTTGCTGGCCGCGACCACCGGCGTGGTGGCGGCATCCGTCATCGCCATGGGGCTGATCTCGCTGCCGATCATGCTGCGCTATGGGTACGACCGCCGGGTAGCATCCGGTGTCATCGCGGCATCGGGCACGCTTGCCCAGATCATCCCGCCATCGCTGGTGCTGATCGTGCTCGCCGACCAGCTCGGCCGCTCGGTCGGCGACATGTATGCCGGCGCGCTGATCCCAGGCCTCGTGCTGACGGGCCTCTACACCAGCTACATCCTGGTCATGTCGATCATCCGGCCAAAGTCGATGCCGGCCCTGCCGCTCGAGGCACGGACACTCGGCCATGGCGTGGTGTCGCTGGCGGTCGCGCTGATGGCAGCCGTGGCGATCGCCTACGCGGCCTACCGCTATCTGGTACCGGCGCATGGCGACAACGCGGACATCCTCGGCGCGGCCATCGGCGTCATCTTCATCTACGTCGTCGCGGTCCTCGATCGCAGCATGAAGATCGGCATGATGTCGCGGCTGGCGCAGCAGGTCGTCATTGTGCTCATTCCGCCGCTTGCCCTGATCTTCCTGGTGCTCGGCACCATCTTCCTCGGCATCGCCACGCCGACGGAGGGCGGTGCCATGGGCGCGGTCGGAGCGCTGGCAATGGCAGCGGCCAAGGGCCGGCTGTCGCTGGACGTGATCAAGCAAGCGCTTGCCTCGACGACCCGGCTGTCATCCTTCGTGCTGTTCATCCTGATCGGGGCGCGCGTGTTCTCGCTGACCTTCTACGGTGTCAACGGCCAGATCTGGGTCGAGCATCTGCTGACCTCGCTGCCGGGCGGCGAAGTCGGCTTTCTGATCGGCGTCAACATCCTGGTCTTCTTCCTCGCCTTCTTCCTCGATTTCTTCGAACTGGCCTTCATCATCGTGCCGCTGCTGGCGCCGGCAGCCGACAAGCTCGGCATCGATCTGATCTGGTTCGGCGTGCTTCTGGGCGTCAACATGCAGACCAGTTTCATGCATCCGCCGTTCGGCTTCGCGCTGTTCTACCTGCGCTCGGTGGCAGCGCGCGTGCCCTATCTCGACCGTCTCACGGGCAAGCAGATCGCGCCGGTGACGACCGGACAGATCTATTGGGGAGCCGTGCCGTTCGTCTGCATCCAGGTGATCATGATCGGACTGACCATTGCCTTCCCGCAAATGGTGATGCGCTACAAGGGCTCGGCGGTCGATCCGGGCGTGATCGACTACAAGGTACCGGAAGCGCCCGGCCTGTCGCCACTCGGCTCGCCGCCGGCGGGCGGCACGGCGCCAGCCAATGGCGGTACGGCGCCGGCCACGCCCGCGGCACCCGACTTGTCACAGCCGCCGAGTTTCGGTGACACGCCGCCAGCCAAGCCGGCCGCTCCGGCGCCGGACCTTTCGCAGCCGCCGAGCTTCAACTGATGGGGGCGACGCCATGAAAGCAGTGCGACTGGAGGGGGTGGGCAGCATCTCGCTGCGCGAGATCGCCAAGCCCGTTCCGGGACCGGACGAGCTTCTGGTGCGGATCGAGGCCTGCGGCGTCTGCGGCACCGACAGGCATCTGTTTCATGGCGAATTTCCCTGCCGACCGCCTGTAACGCCCGGGCATGAATTTTCGGGCATCATCGAGGCGATCGGCCCTGCCGTCTCCGGTTTCGCCGTCGGCGACCGCGTCACCGGCGATCCCAACATCGCCTGCGGTCGATGCCCGCATTGCCATGCCGGCCGGGTCAATCTCTGCCGCAATCTCAATGCCATCGGTATCCACCGCGACGGCGGTTTCGCCGACTATGTCGTGCTGCCGCAGAAACAGGCGTTTGTCCTGCCCGCCGGTTTGCCGCCGACACATGGCGCATTCTGCGAGCCGCTTGGCTGCTGCCTGCACGGCGTCGACCTTGCCGAGATCAAGCCGGGCAGTTCGGTGGTTGTGCTCGGCGGCGGCGTGATCGGCCTGCTCACCGTGCAACTGGCGCGGCTGGCAGGCGCCACGACGATCATCCTGTCGACAAGGCAGGCCTCGCGGCGCGCGCTTGCCGAGAGGCTCGGCGCAACGGCGACGGTCGATCCCGCCGCCGCCGATGTCATCGATGCCATTGCCGGGCCGACGGGGCTGATGCCAGGCGGCGCCGACGTGGTGTTCGAATGCGCCGGCGTGCGCGACACCGTGGAGCAGTCGATGCGGGTCGCGAGAGCCGGCGGCACGGTCGTCATTGTCGGTGTGACGCCGCAAGGCATGAAGGCGCAATTCGAGCCCTTCGACCTCCTGTTCCGGGAACTGAAGGTGGTGGGCTCGTTCCTCAATCCCTACACGCACCGCCGTGCCGCCGAGCTTATCGCGTCAGGCGCGATCGAGATCGACCTGCTGATTTCCAGGCAGGTCACCCTTGGAGAGGCCCCGGCGGTGATTGCCAATCCGCCCGCGCCGGGCGAGGTCAAGGTGCTGGTGGTGCCGGGCCACTAGCTCTTCCGTGCAGGGCAATTGTCTCGATCAGGGTTGGCGCCGCCCCTCATCCCCCTGCCGGGACCTTCTCCCCGTATAGTGACGGGGAGAAGGGGCTGGTCGCGACCTACAGCTTGCCGTTGCGTTGCTGCACCATCATGAACGTGTCGTAATTGTATTCCGCTACCTGCGCCCAGAGATAGTGCTCCTTGCGGAAGCCCTTGATCGATTCCCAGATCTTCTTGAACGGCGCGTTCGAGGCCTCCATTTCGGCATAGACCTCGTTCGCCTTCTCGAAACAGGCGGACATGATGTCCTGACTGAACGGACGCAGCTTCGCGCCGCCAGCCACCAGCCGCTTCACCGCCGGCGGATTCACATAATCGTATTTCTGCAGCATGTTGGCGTCGGCGGCCTGCGCGGCGGTGCGCAGCAGCGATTTGTAAGTCGGCGAAAGTTCTTCGTATTTCGCCTTGTTGAACATCAGGTGGACGGTCGGGCCGCCTTCCCACCAGCCGGGATAATAGTAATAGGGCGCGACCTTGTAGAAACCGAGCTTCTCGTCGTCATAGGGACCGACCCATTCGGCGGCGTCGATGGTGCCTTTTTCCAGCGCCGGGTAGATATCGCCGCCAGCGATCTGCTGCGGCACGACGCCGAGTTTCTGCACCACCTTGCCGGCAAAGCCGCCAATGCGCATCTTGAGACCTGACAGGTCGGCGACGGTGTTGATCTCCTTGCGGAACCAGCCGCCCATCTGCACGCCGGTGTTGCCGCCCGGCAGGCCGAACAGGCCTTGCGTGGCGAGAAATTCGTTGAACAGGTCGATGCCGCCGCCATGGTAATGCCAGGCGTTCATGCCGCGCGCGTTGA
The DNA here is from genome assembly GCF_006442155.1 of Mesorhizobium sp. B2-4-14. Classification (NCBI taxonomy): domain Bacteria; kingdom Pseudomonadati; phylum Pseudomonadota; class Alphaproteobacteria; order Hyphomicrobiales; family Phyllobacteriaceae; genus Mesorhizobium; species Mesorhizobium sp. B2-4-14. The sequence goes on from NZ_VFVA01000016.1 coordinate 110,743, forward strand.
GCGAGAAGGGGACCGCCGCGCCCAGCGCCCAGGTCGGATCCTTGCCCCAATAGTAATATGCCACCGTGTGGCAGGCCTCGACCGTGCCGGCCGTGGTGGCGTCGGCGGCCTGCAAGCCGGGTACGAGTTCGCCGGCGGCGAAGACCTGGATCTGGAAATTGCCATCCGTGGCTTCCGACAGCATCTTGGAAAACACCTCGGCGCCGCCATAGATGGTGTCGAGCGACTTCGGGAACGACGACGCAAGCCGCCATGTCACCTTGGGATTGGACTGGGCTATAGCCGGTGCCGCCAGAGTTGCCGCCGCCGCGGCGGCGCCGACACCGGTCACGCCGGCCTTGCGAATGAACGAACGACGATCCATGAAGTCCTCCCTTTTGGATCAACAGACCGATGCCGAGGACAAGCTTCGTATCCGGATCGGTCGGGACGAGACAATACACGGGCAAGAAGTCGAGTCCAGCATAGCGGAGGGATTTGACAGCGCAGGCGCGCGACCTTGCCACTATAGTCTAACGGGCTGTCTGCTGGCCTATCCGACACGCTGAAACTTGGCATGGAAAAAAGCCAGGGGATCGCCTATTTTGAGGGCAGGACATCCCTTGCCAGATGGAAAACAGACCCAAAATGCATCAGCCGCTCGTCGCCATATCGACCGACGTCCGCCAGTTCGACAACTACACCTGGCATGCCGCCCCGCAGCAATACCTGGAAGCCGCAATCGTGGGTGCGGGCGTGTTTCCCTTGCTGGTGCCGTCGTTCGGCGACAGGCTCGACTTCGATGAACTCCTGTCATCGGTCGATGGTGTGATGGTCACTGGCTCGAAATCCAACGTCCACCCCTCGCTCTACGGCGGCGACCCCAGTGAAGCCAACGGCCCCTACGACCCGGCCCGCGACGCCACCACGCTGCCGCTGATCCGCAGGGCGATCGAGCGTGGCGTGCCGCTGCTTGCCATCTGCCGTGGCATCCAGGAGATGAATGTGGCGCTGGGCGGCACGCTGGCGACCGAGATCCAGGAGCGCGAGGGTTCGCTCGACCACCGCGCACCGGTGAGCGACAATCAGGACGAGCGCTTCGGCATCCGCCAGAAGGTGACGATCAAGCCCGGAAGCTGCCTGGCCGGCGTGTTCGGGGAGGGCGACATCATGGTCAATTCGGTGCACCGCCAGGCCGTCGACCGACTCGGCCCGAAGCTGCAGCTTGAAGCCGTCGCCGCCGACGGCACGGTCGAGGCGGTTTCGGTCAGGGATGCCCGCGCCTTCGCGGTCGGTGTCCAGTGGCACCCGGAATATTGGGTCAAATCGGACAGCATCTCGGCCAAGATCTTCCGCGCTTTCGGCGATGCGGTGCGCCTGCACGCCACAGCAAAATCCGGTGCACGGGCCGCTGCGGAATAATCAGTCTTCAGTCTTCCGATCGCCCGCCAGCGACAGCAAAGGTGCGGTCGGGGCGTAGGATTCATAGCCGCCGCCATCGGCCACGGCGAAGGTCACGATCGGATCGATGCCGTTGGCGCTGAAGGCGACCGTTCCGTCCTGTCCTTCGCGCCAAAATTTTGCCTGTTCGATGCCTGGCAAGAGCCGCCGGCAATTGGGCGCCAGCGTCAACAGCGACAGGCCGTCCGAGAACCGGGGCGCCGCGCGTGACCGCGCAGGCCCCTTCGTCGCCATTGGCGACCAGCCTAAGTGTTGCCGGGCGCCGGGGCGTCTTCGGCGACGCTTGCCCCATTGCCGCCGTGAAACAGCTGGACGCCGCCAAACAGCGCGGCGACCGCAATCAGTGCGGAAAGCACTTTCATCCTTTCTTCACCCTGCGAACTTCTGGATTCAGAATAATTTCAAAGAGTTAAGCCGGCGTAAACAAATACGGCGGTGCGACAGATCGCAAATGTCGAAGGTTACCGAAAAACGCCAGCCTATTTCGACGCGGCCGGCAAGTAGCGATCCGAGAGGAGCTTGAACAGCCATTCACGTTCGACATCGGTGGCACCTGACGCAAGTTCAATCCTCTGTGCACCAGCGTCGACTGTTAGCCGGTTGCAGGTGTCGCCCTCGCGAAGTCTCAACGACTTGAGCTGCGTCCGGTCGATCCTAAGTTCGGTCCGCTTCGGAAACAGAGAGGACCCTGCCGGGAAAGATCTCGAGTTCGGCATCTTGAAGGGCGCTATGCCCGGATCATAGACAAGTCCAGCAAGCTCGAGCTTTATGGTTTCAGGTATCGATCGCTGGAAAACGCGGCGAATAGTCAGGACCGCAAAGAGGCCTCCTACCGTCCAGGCACAAAGCCAGAAAACGAGAAATCCCGTTCCACCTCCCGCCGGCGTTGTCATGATCTGGTGGGCGGCGGAAATCTCCCCGAAAGCCCAGCCGCCAAGCCAGAATAGAATGAACACGCCTGCCATATAGGTAGTGGCAGGCGGTCTTGGGTATGGAATTGAAACAAGCTGCTCCCGACCATTGGTCGCGACTGAGATCGTCGAGTTTTCGGGAGGCCTTACAGCCATCGGGTTTGCCTTTTGGCTAGCTGCGAGGCTTCACGTTGGCCGTCTCTGGCACCGGTGTCAGCGGCCGGCGGTCGCTGAACCAGGACACCAGATTGTCGACGCAAAGATCCGCCATCGCGCGGCGCGTATGCTCCGAGGCGGAACCGACATGCGGCAACAGCGAGGTATTCGGCGCGTCAAGTAGCGCCCTGGGCACGTTCGGTTCGTCGGCGAAGACATCGAGCCCGGCGGCGGCGATGGTGCCGCCGGCAAGAGCCGCCGCCAGCGCCGTCTCGTCGACCGTGCTGCCGCGTCCGATGTTCACGAAGACACCATTGGCGCCGAGCGCCGACAGGATTTCGGCGTTGACCGCCTTCTGTGTCGAGGCACTGCCGGGCGCCACCGAGATCAGCGTGTCGACCGCCTCGGCGAGCCCCTTCAGCGTCGGATGATACTGGTAGGGAAGACCTTCGACACGACGCCGGTTGTGATAGGCGACCGGCAGGCCGAACGCTTCCAGCCGCCGGGCGATGGCTAGCCCGATACGGCCCATGCCGAAAATACCAACGCTGCGACCACGCAAGGTCAGCCGGCTCAGCGGATAGTTGCCCTTGCGCACCCAGCTGCCGTCGCGCAGCCATGTTTCGGCGCGCGGCAGGTCGCGGATCGTGTTGATGAGCAGGCCAATCGCGGTGTCCGCGACCTCTTCGGTGAGGACGTCGGGCGTGTTGGTGACCATGATGTCCTTCGCCGCCGCATGGCTGACATCGACCGAATCGTAGCCGACACCGAAGGAGGCGATGATTTCGAGATTGGGCAATGCGTCCATCATCGCCGCGCCGATGCCGGCAAAGGAGGCTATGCCACGCACCGTGCGGCGCATCTCCTCGGTGACCAGCGCCGGATCTGTGCGCTCGATCCTCACCTGCCTGAAGATGCGATCGATGCGCTCTGCCGCATGGCCGCTGAAATCCGCCGGCACCAGAACGGCAATGGTATCGAGCTGTTCAGCCTTGGTCATGCACGCTCCACCGGCTTGCCGGTCGACTGACGCACATGCAGCTCCGGCTTGATCAATTCCTGCGAGGGCCGCACCGTCTGCCCGTTGAGCTTGTCGAGCAGCGCGCTGGCGGCACGGCGGCCGACCTCGCGCTGGCCGTTCCAGACGGTGGTCAGCGCCGGAGTGGCGATCGCAGCTTCCTCGAGATCGTCATAACCGGTGACGGAGATGTCGATGCCCGGCACCAAACCGGCACGCGCGATGCCGTTCATCAGGCCGATGGCGACAAGGTCGTTCCAGCAGCAGGCGGCGGTCGGCTTGTCCTTCAGCGCCAGGAATTGCCCGGCGGCTTCGAAGCCGGCCTGCTTGGTGCGCGGCCCGGCGATGCGCCAGGACGGCCTGACTTCGAGCCCCGCCGCCTCCATGGCGTTGACATAGCCCTGGTAGCGGTCGCGGCCGGTCGAGGTCTGGTCGGTGCCGCCGATCATGGCAATGCGCTTGTGCCCGAGCGAGATCAAATGGTTGGTGGCAAGGCCGGTGCCGTAAGCATCGTCGCCGCGAAACACCGGCACGTCGGCGCCCTCGACCGTGCGGGCGATCAGCACTGCCGGCAGGCCGTTCTCCTCGGCCATCAGGATGTCGGAAGCTGGCGTGCCGATGGCCGGCGACATGATGACGCCGTCGGCGCCGAGCTGCAGCAGCGTGTCGATGAAGGTGCGCTGCTTCTCGAGCTGGTCGTAGTGGTTGGACAGGATAAAGGTCTGCCGGCTGCGGTCGAGTTCGCTTTCGATCGAGCGCAGGATCTCGGCGAAGAACGGGTTCATGATGTCGTGGACGACGACGCCGACAATGCCCGAGCGCGAGGTGCGAAGGCTGGCGGCGCGGCGGTTGTAGATGTAGCCGATGGCGCGCGCATGTTCCTTGATGCGATCGCGCGTCGAGCCGGCAACCAGCGGGCTGTCGCGCAGCGCCAGTGACACCGTGGCGGTGGACACGCCGAGCGCATCCGCGATCGTCGACAGCTTGATCTTCTGTGCCAGTGACCTGTGCTCCCCGACCGGCTTTAGTCCCTATGCATGCGGTTGTCCCGGAACCGGTTCCCACTTTTGGGTAACATGCATTAAACAGTTTAAAGGCGGCCTTATGCCATCGATTGGGGGCAAATCAAAGTTTTTTTGCCAGCGCTTCCGCCTCGACATCGGAGACCGCTCGGCTCTGCAGCCGGAGCCGGTGCTCACGGTGGACGATGTAGAGGCCGCTGGCGACTATGATGGCGGCGCCGACCAGTGTCCAGCGATCGGGGAATTGGCTAAAGACGATCCAGCCGGAGAGGATCATCCATACCATCTGCGAATAGGGATAGGGCGCCAGTGCCGTGGTCGTCGCCAGCCGATAGGCCTGGACCAGCAGCCAGTGCCCGACGCCGCCGAAAACGCCGAGCATGAGCAGCACGAACCAGTGCCAGCCATCATGCGGCAGCGAGAATGAAAACGGCAGCATCGGCAAAAGCAGCACCGCCGGCGCCAGCGCCGAGAACAGGATCAGGCTTTCCGGCGTTTCGGTGGCCGACATGCGGCGCGTCATGATGACATAGAAGCTGTTGGACAGCATCGAGCCCAGCGCGAAGAGGTGCCCGATGCCGAAGACGCCGACACCTGGCCTGGTGATGATCAGAACCCCGGTGAAGGCAGTCAGGATGGCCAGCCAGCGCCGCCAGCCGGCCCATTCGCCGAGCAGCGGACCGGCAAGTGCGGTGATCACCATCGGTCCGAAGAAATAGATCGACGTCGTCTCGGCCAGTTGCAGCGAGCGCAAGGCCAGGATGTTGCACATGGTCGAGCCGAACAGGAACACACCACGCAGCACATGCGCCGGCAGGTTGACCGGACGAAACCGCACCGGCTCGCGCCAGCCGCGCAGCAGCGCGCCGACAAGCACCACATGCACCGCAAAGCGCACCCAGGCGACGATCAGCGCGGAAACACCCGCGAGGACGAGATATTTGCTGCTTGTGTCGAGGAAGGTGAAGAAGACGTAGGTCGCAAGCATGCACAGGATCGCCACGGGCGGTGTCGCGCTTTCGACATATCTTTGGGGAGCACTCACTTGCAGGCCGGGGGAAGCTGGGCTGGAGCCCACCTTTGCGGGAATTGTCGCTTGCCGGCAAGCCAAAAGCGTCTGGCACAACGATACGCCTGTGCAGGCTTAGCCCTCGTCCTGCCTGTGGTTGTCCATCACTTAAGATCTAGCTTTTCGTGTAGTCAGGCCCAAACCGTGTCGGCAGGCCGTCGGCGAGTTTCAACCAAGGGAGCTTCTCCTCAAAGGCGACATGCAGCGTGGGTGCAAATTTTTCCGGCTCCTCCATCGCTGCGGCAAAAAAATGCATGACACCAGACATGTTCGTTGAACGGAAGGACAGCGGCGAGCCACAGTGACCGCAAAATGTTCTTTCTACACGGGGAGAAGAGTTGAACGTTTTCGGTGGCTTGCCCAACCATCGCCAGTGACCATCCAAGACGCCGATGTAGGTGGTCATCGGCGCGGAACATTGCCGCCGACAACTTTCACAATGACAAACCACGCATGCTTGCGCCGGACCATCGACTTCAAAAGCAATAGCGCCACATAAGCAATGACCCCGCATGCAAATCCTCCTTAAGCTCACTGACCTGACCAGTAATTTGCACCGGGCGTATTGAGAGAGTCGCCATGAGATACGCCGAGCTGGCGCTCAATTGCGACATTCGGCGCCAGCGCTTGTGCGCTGGGAGTTGCTTACAATCGGCATTCACTACCGCCTTGGCGGCAATATTGAATGTTCGTGGAGTTTGGCGGTCGTCAGATTGTCGCTTCGCTTTAAGAGTCCACAGCCCAGTGCGGCCTAAGCAATCTTTTGCCTCTATGCGTGCATACGGGCGCCCTTGGTGATCTTGTCGGCGATCTTCTTCTCGGCGCGCAATGCGATGCCCACCACCTTGGCGTCCTCGGGCGCGAATTCGGCGAAGACGGCGCGGTTGGCAGCGTCGAAGCCGGTCGAGAACATCTCCTCGACATAGAGCGAGGTCATCACGCCGCGCTCCAGCGCGCGCCGGTGAATCGTGGCCAGCGTCGCCTGATCGGCCGACAGCATGATGACCGGCTGGATCGACAGCGGGTTGTAGAGATTGCCGGCGCGGTCGCGATAGGGCTCGCCGATGATGTCTGGAAACTGCGCGACGACGCCGCTGGTCAGGAAGGCGGTGACGTTGAGTTTCTGCCAGACCGGCAAGTCTTCCCGCAGGACGATTGCAAATTTCGTATCGAACATGAGAAAATGGACCATTCGAGAATTAGGCCCCGATTGCGAGGCTGAAGGAGACGATGTCGTTCGAACTAGACCGCCAGGCCTTCGAGGGTCTTGGACGTTTGTGCGCCGGCGCGGCCGAAAACTGCATCATCTCCGCTCCCGACCCTGTCGGCATGGAGCGGATCGAGGCGCGGTTTCACGGCAGCGCCTTCGATCCGCACCGTCACGACACTTACGCGATCGGGGTGACGCTGCAGGGTGTGCAGACCTTTCGCTATCGCGGTGCGGTGCGGATAAGCCTGCCCGGCCAGATCATCGTGCTGCATCCCGACGAATTGCATGATGGCGGCGCCGGCACCGAGGACGGGTTGCGCTACAGGATGCTCTATCTGGAACCGTCGCTGATGCTCGATTGCCTTGGCGGGCCATCCCTGCCCTTCGTCAGGGATGCCGTGGTGAGGGACGATGCCTTCTGCGCGACGCTGCTTTCAGCACTAGGGCCGTTGCGGCAGGAACTCGACGAGTTGTTTGTTGCCGACTTCCTCAGCCAGTTGATGCGGAGCCTGTCGCGCCATGCCGGCCAGCCGGCTAAGCCGATGGCCAGAACGGCGTGGCGGGCGGCAGCGCTGGCGCGCGACTATCTCACGGAGAATGCCACTCGCCCCGTGACCTCCGGCGAACTGGAAGCCGTCACCGGGCTCGACCGCTATGCCTTGTCGAGGCATTTCCGCGCCGCCTTCTCGACCAGCCCGCATCGTTTCCTGGTGATGCGCCGGCTTCAGCGCGCGCGGCGGATGATCGCCGCCGGCGAGCCCCTGGCGCAGATCGCGGTCGAAGCGGGCTTCACCGACCAGAGCCACTTCAACAGGCAATTCAAGAAGGCGTTCGGCATGACGCCGGGGCGCTGGTCCTCGCTGATCCGGGAAGGTCCGGCAGCTGCCTGACCGTTGCAATCAGGCGATCAGTCGTCCGACTCGGCGTCGTCGTCGATCAAGACCAATTCCGCGTTGGAGAGATTGGCCTCGATGCGGGCAAGCAGCTTGAACAGCGACTTCTGCTCCTTCTTGTCGAGGCCCTTCAGCGCCTGCTTTTCGGTCTTCTTCACCGACTTCTCGATGGCGCGGATGGTTTCGCGGCCGGTATCGGTGAGGAAGATATGCGCCTGACGGGCATCGGACTCGGAGGCGCGCTTTTCCAGAAAGCCCTGGGCCTGCAGCCGGTTGATGGTCTTGGTGATGGTGGGCGGGCGCACGCCGAGGCGACCGGCGAGGTTGCCCGGCGTCTGGCCGTCCTCGCGATCAAGCGCCAGCATGATCTGATCCTGGCCGGCATAGAAGCCATGCGCCAAAAGCCGCGCCGCAAGTGCCGTTCTTGCCAGCCTTGCCGCCGAATGCAGCCGGCTCATTGTTGCAGTCTTGTCCGCCTTGGCCATGGTCATCCCTCTTCGGCCGTACCGGTGCGCGTAGCATAGACGCAGCCGGCCGGTTGGCAATCGACGATCGAAAAAGATTCCGGCGCCCCAAACAGCTTTGCCGGCAAGCATTGTGGTGTCCGCCGTGGCTAATGCCAGATGTTTATTTCAGTTAGATGACAAACGAGTTTCCCGAGCCTCGGATCCGCGACGATGACGACGACGGCCGCTGCGACGATCGGCGACTCCTGGCAAGATGCCTTCTTTGCCTTCCAATCACAGAAACGGCGACACTTTCCGCCACCATCACCACAGGACAATCCCGGCCGGCCGCTTGGCCCATTGGTTTGCCCCGTGCAAAAGCCCGGCACACCTCCTATATGGAACCGACAATCCCTTTATTCGGCCTGGATTTTCAGGGCCCAGTCATTCGAGGCAAGCCATGAGCGACGCACAGACGCAGATTCCCGTAACCGTTCTCACCGGCTATCTCGGCGCCGGCAAGACGACGCTGCTCAACCGCATCCTGTCGGAGAACCACGGCAGACGTTACGCGGTCATCGTCAATGAATTCGGCGAGATCGGCATCGACAACGACCTGATCGTGGAATCTGACGAGGAGATCTACGAGATGAACAATGGCTGCGTCTGCTGCACGGTGCGCGGCGACCTGATCCGCGTCGTCGAAGGCCTGATGCGCCGGCCCGGCCGCTTCGACGCCATCGTGGTCGAGACCACCGGCCTCGCCGATCCGGTGCCAGTGGCGCAGACCTTCTTCATGGACGATGACGTGCGCTCCAAGACCAAGCTGGACGCCGTCGTGGCGCTGGTCGACGCCAAGCATCTGCCGCTCAGGCTCAAGGATTCCAAGGAAGCCGAGGACCAGATCGCCTTCGCCGACGTCGTCGTGCTCAACAAGACCGACCTCGTCACCCCCGAAGAACTCGCCAAGGTCGAGGCGACGATCCGCGCCATCAATCCGGCGGCAAGGATCCATCGCACGACGCGCGCCGGCGTTGCTCTGTCGGAGGTTCTCGACCGCGGCGCGTTCGACTTGTCCAGGGCGCTGGAAAACGACCCGCATTTCCTCGAAGCGCGCGACGATCACGATCATCATGACCACGATCATCATGACCACGACCATGATCACGACGGGCATGACCACCATCATCATCATGATCATGACCATTCGCATCCTTCCGATATCCACGACGTGACGGTGAAGTCGGTGTCGCTGCGCGGCGGCGAGATGGACCCGAAGAAGTTCTTCCCCTGGATCGAGAAGATCACCCAGATGGAAGGTCCGAACATCCTGCGCCTGAAGGGCATCATCGCGCTCAAGGGGGATGATGAGCGTTACGTCATCCAGGGCGTGCACATGATTATCGAGGGCGACCACCAGCGCGCCTGGAAGGACGGCGAAAAGCATGAGAGCCGGCTGGTGTTCATCGGCCGCGAGCTCGACGCCGAACGGTTGAAGAAGAGCTTTGACGCCTGCCTGGCGTAGACCTGGCCTCACGGCGCCTTAGCGGGTTGAATATCTCACGATGTACACATACTATGTGTACATCGACACTGGGAAATATCTATGCCTAGATCAGCCGACAACAAAAGCGAGCGCTTCCAAATCCGCATTCCTCCAGCGCAAAAGGCGATGATCGCCCGCGCCGCAGCACTGTCGCACAAGGACATGACCGATTTCATCCTCGACAAGATCGTGCCCGAAGCGCAGGCCGTGATCGAAGCCGCCGAGGTGACGACGGTATCCGGCCGCGATTTCACGCGCATCCTTAACCTGTTGGAACACCCGCCAAAACCCAACGCCAAGCTCCGGGCCGCGATCGCCACCTTGCCGGATACACTGTGACGCTTCCGCCTTGGCACGAGGAACCGATTGCGAAGGGACACGATCGGACGTCTTTCGATTGCGGCGACACGCAAATGAACGATTTCCTGCGAAGATTCGCGCGACAGAGCCACGATCAAAACGCAGCCAAGACCTTCTGTGCAATCGATGACACAGCTTCGGAGCGTATCCTCGGTTTCCATACCATCGCGCCGTCTGCCGTGGCTCATGAAACCGTGCCCGAAACAATGACGAAGGGCCTTGCGCGACACGAGGTTTCCGGTTTCAAGCTTGCTCGGCTCGCAACCGACCGCACCGTCGCCGGTCACGAGCTTGGAGGTCAACTGCTTGCCGCCGCCGTGTTGCGCTGCCTGCGGCTCGCCGGCGAGGGTGGCGGCATCCTGCTCATCATTGATGCCAAGAACGAGCGAGCCGCGAGGTGGTACGCCAGCTATGGAGCCGAGCGCGTGCAAGGGCGGGAATTGACCTTGGTGATGCCCTTGGCGACGTTCGCGTCCGACCTGCGCGCCAAGGGATTGCTTTGATGGCCCTTGGCGATCCTCCTGGTTGCCCGAACCGCAAACGTCGAGTAAGCCGCCTCTGTAATCTCATCCCGTTGAACAAAGATAATCATGCCAACCGTCGCCCCGCTTGATCTCGAAGGCCATTGCGTCGCCGCCGTCTTTCTCGGCGATGTGCCGCATTTTGCGCTGGCCGATGGCGCCATTCATCGGCTCGACAATGGCCACAAGACCTTCCAGGCCAATGACGGATTGCTCAGCGCCTTCCATGATGCGGCCAATGACCGGCTGATCACCGGCGGCGAGGACGGCAAGACGTTGGCCGTGAAGGCCGGCGGCGAAGTGACCGAACTGGCGAGCGCCGGCAAGAAGTGGATCACCAGCGTCGCAGCCGGACCGCAAGGCACCATCGCCTATGCCTCGGGCAAGACCGCCTTCGTGCGCTTTGCCGACGGCAAGACCAGGGAGTTCGCCCATCCGCGTTCCGTCGAGGGGCTGGCGTTCTCGCCCAAGGGCATGCGCTTCGGTGTCGCCCGCTACAATGGTGCGACGCTGCATTTCCCGGCCGCCGAGAGCAAGCCGGTCGAGCTTGAATGGGCCGGCGCCCATACCGGGATCACCTTCTCGCCCGATGGCGCCTTTCTGGTCACGACCATGCAGGAAAACGCCTTGCATGGCTGGAAGCTGGCCGACGGCAAGCACATGCGCATGAGCGGCTATCCCGGCAAGGTCAAAAGCCTTTCATGGAGCGTGAAGGGCAAATGGCTGGCAAGTTCCGGTGCGCCGGCGGCGATCGTCTGGCCGTTTTCCGGCAAGGACGGGCCGATGGGCAAGGCGCCGCTGGAGCTCGGCACGCGCGGCAACGCCATGGTGACCTCGGTCGCCTGCCATCCGAGCCAGGACGTCGCGGCCATCGGCTATGACGACGGCATGGTCATGGCGGTGCGCTTCGCCGACGCCAAGGAAGTGCTGCTGCGGCGGCCGGGCAAGGGCGCCATCACCTCGATGATGTGGGACAAGGAAGAACGCCGCGTCGCCTTCGGCAGCGCGGCCGGCGACTGCGGCGTCATCGACATCACGGCGTGAGGGAATAAGGCAGTAGGGCAGTAAGGCAGTATGTACCGGACCTGGCCGGGAAACTGCCTCCCCTACTGCCCTACTGCCCTACTGCCCTACTGCCCTACTGCCCTACTGCCCTACTGCCCTACTGCTGAGCCAATGCAGAACGGACGCGCGGCTAATTGCGGTCGCGGAGCTTGATTGGCTAAGAGGGGCCAGCGAGAGGGGGTTTCATGCACAGCAGCGACAGTTCCAAGACGTCCATCGGCGGCATCGGCCGTGACCGCATCGCCGAACTGCGCGACAGCGAGGCCGAGGTCTTCCGCAAGGCGCGGCCGAAATCGCACGCCGGGGCCGGCAACGGCCTGCCGGGCTTCTTCGGCGGCGTGCCGATGCATTGGATGAACGACTGGCCGACGCCGTTTCCGATCCTGGTCGACAGCGCCAGGGGCGCCACGATCACTGATATCGACGGCAACAGGCTGGACGATTTCTGCCTTGGCGATACCGGTTCGATGTTCGGCCATTCGCCGCCGCCGGTGGCGCGCGCCATCCGCCGTCAGGCCGGTCGCGGCCTGACCTATATGCTGCCTTCAGAGGACGCACTCGCCATCGGGCCGCTGCTGCAGCAGCGTTTCGGGCTGCCGTTCTGGCAGATCGCGACCACGGCGACCGACGCCAACCGCTTTGCGCTGCGCGTTGCCCGCGCCGTCACCGGCCGCGAGAAGATCCTGGTCTTCAACGGCTGCTACCACGGCTCGGTCGACGAGACGATGGTGCGGCTGATCGACGGCAAGCCCGTCAACCGACCGGGCTTGGCGGGCGAGTTCCGCGACCTGACCCGCACGGCCAAGGTCATCGAGTTCAACGACATTGCCGCGCTGGAAGCCGCGCTCGAGGACAGGGATGTGGCTTGCGTCATCGCCGAGCCGGTGCTGACCAATTCCTGCATGGTACTGGCCGATCCCGGCTTCCACGACGCGCTGCGCAGACTGACCCGCGCGGCCGGCACGCTGCTCCTGATCGACGAGACGCACACCATCTCGACCAGCCCCGGTGGCTACACCGGGAAATACGGGCTGGATCCGGATTTCTTCGTGCTGGGCAAGCCGATCGCCGGCGGTGTGCCGGCCAGTGTGTGGGGCATGAGCGATGAAGTCGCCTCGCGCTATGCCGATTACAACAGGACCAAGGAGCCCGGCTATTCCGGCATGGGCACGACGCTGTCGGCCAATCCGCTACAGTTCGCGACGATGCGCGCCACGCTCGAAGAGGTGATGACGCAGGAGAATTATGACCGCATGGATCATCTGGCGCGGCGGCTCGATGCCGGACTGACCGAGGTGATCGACCGCTATCGCCTGCCATGGCATGTCGCCCGTATCGGCGCCCGCGTCGAGTTCATCTGCGCACCCGGTCCGTTGCGCAACGGCGCCGAGGCGGAGGGCGCGCATGCGCCTGAGCTGGAAGCCGCCCTCCATGTCGCGCTGGTCAATCGCGGCGTGCTGATCGCGCCGTTCCACAACATGATGCTGATCTCGCCGGCGACCCGCGCCGCGCAGGTGGACCGGCTGATCGCCGCCTTCGGCGCGGTTGCGGCAAAGCTTGCGGCATGAGACAAGCGGCCCAGCCAAACCCGAGTGCCATCATGATTTCACCTTCGGGCTCCTCGCCCACCGAGGCGCAAGCCTTTCTCGATGCCCATCCCGAGATCGAGGCCTTCGATATCGTGCTGACCGACGCCAATGGTGTCGGCCGTGGCAAGATCGTGCGCCGGCACGAGCTGAAAAGCATCTTCGAGGGCGGCCGGCACATGCCGATCTCGATCCTCGGCCTCGACATCACCGGCGAGGATGTGCACGAGACAGGGCTGATCTGGACGACCGGGGACGGCGACCTCAGGGCGTGGCCGATTCCCGGCACGCTGGTGCCGCTCCATGGCACCAGCCCACCGCGCGGCCAGGTGCTGATGGCCATGTATCATCTCGACGGCCAGCCAATGTCGTCGGACCCGCGCCTGGCGCTCGCACGGCAGGTCGACATATTGGCCTCGAAGGGGCTCTATCCCGCCGGTGCCTTCGAACTGGAATTTTTCCTGCTGGCCAACGAGCGCGATGCCGACGGCAAGGTGCAGCCGGCACGCGCGGTGCTGGACGGCCGCGTTTCGGGCAAGACGGAGGTCTATTCGGTCGACCATCTGCACGGCATGGAGCCGCTGTTCTCCGACATCTATGCCGCCGCCAAGGCGCAAGGCATTCCCGCCGAGACGGTGATCTCCGAGTATGCGCCAGGCCAGTACGAGTTGACGCTGAACTACCGCAAGGATGTGATGCGGGCCGCCGACGACCTTGTCATGCTGAAGCGGCTGGTGCGGGCCCAGGCGCGCCGCCATGGCGTCACCGCCTGCTTCATGGCCAAGCCGATCGAGAAATATGCCGGCTCGGGCATGCATTTCCATGTCTCGCTGCAGGACAAGGACGGCAAGAACGTCTTTTCGGAAAGCCCCGGCGAAACCTGGTCGCTGCCGCTGCTGCGCGGTCTCGGCGGCCTGATCCAGACCATGGCCGAATCGATGCTGGTGTTTGCGCCGCACGCCAATTCCTGGCGCCGCTTCGTCTCGCAATCCTATGCGCCGGTGGCGCCCACCTGGGGCGTCAACAACCGCTCGGTGGCGCTGCGCGTGCCAGCGGGCGACGCCAGGAACCGGCGCATCGAGCATCGCCCGTCGGGCGTCGACGCCAATCCCTATCTGATCGCGGCGACGGTGCTGGCCGGCATCATCAAGGGTCTCGACGAAGCGCTCGACCCCGGCCCCGAGACCACCGGCAATGGCTATGAGGCCGAGGTGACCCGCACCACCATGCCGGCCGACTGGCGGGCGGCCATCGAAGCCGCCAGAGCGTCCAGCTTCCTGAAAGGCGCGCTCGGCGAAGATCTGCACCGAACCTTCGTGGCGATCAAACAGTCCGAATATCTGCGCGTGGCACGCACGGTTAGCGAACTGGATTATCATCTCTACCTGCACGAGGTGTGACGACCTGATGATGGGCGGCGATCACTTTTTTCGCCGCCTGCCCGCAAAAGAGGTAGCGTAGCGGCCAATTAGAACATACCGTGAACGTATGAGTGCTCTTACCATCCGAGATGGCTGGCGATCGGGCCGGGCGCCGCGAAGGGTGACGTGCCGGCACAGGATGATACCGAGGCGCTGTGGCGCACCCATTTCGAGAACATCTTCAATCCGGCGCGGCGAAGGTGAAGACCATGCAGAAGGAGATGCCGAAAAAAATATTGGCGGAACCTTCCAGAGGCTTCGCTCATTCCAGATCTAATCGCAGGAGCGGACAAGGCCGCTATAGCTATGATCGCCAGGATGTCGACAACGCCCGCGCCGCGTCACGCCAAGGTGCAGGCAAAGCATTGGCCAAAACGCCAGCCGGCCGAAGAGCTTGAGGACGATGGTGCGAGCACCATCACCGAGTTGCGCGAAGTCGCGAAGGGTTGTCGCCGCTGTCCCTTGTGGCGCGATGCGACACAGACCGTGTTCGGCGAAGGGCCCGACAACGCCAAAGTGGTTTTCGTCGGCGAACAGCCCGGCGACCAGGAGGACCTCACCGGCAAACCTTTCGTAGGCCCCGCCGGCAAGGTGTTCGACGCCATCCTGGACGACGCGGGCGTCGACCGCCTGAAGGTCTATGTCACCAATGCGGTCAAGCACTTCAAGTTCGAACCGCGCGGCAAGCGGCGCATCCACTCAAAGCCCAATGCCGGCGAAGTCCAGGCCTGCCGCTGGTGGCTCGACAGGGAGTTCGCGCTCATCAAGCCTAACCTCGCCGTGGCGCTCGGTGCCACGGCGGCATTGTCGTTGCTGGGCAAGGCGATCCCGGTGACCAAGATGCGCGGCCAGGTGATCGAGCGAGAAGATGGCTTGCGCGTCTTCATCACCATCCACCCCTCCTTCATCCTGCGCATCCATGAGCCAGCCGACAAGGAAGCCGAGCGCGAACGGTTTTTGAAGGATATGAAGCAGGTGAAGAAGCTGATGGGGACGTGAGATCATGCGAGCTTGGAGATTAGCCGAAAGCTCATCGTTTCGTCATCCTTGGGCGAAGCAAGGAGCGAAGCGACGCGGCGCAGACCCGAGGATCCATGCCGTTGCTTTCACGCGCTGCAACGGTGAAGAATTTCTGCTCCGACGCACTTTGTGGCTAAGGTAACGGCATGGATCCTAGAGAGCATCGGGCGATTAACATGCAACGTAGCCTGCCTGTTTGAGATAGTTCCAGCATTCGGTTGGATCGAACATGGC
>NZ_VFVA01000017.1:0-5000 GCF_006442155.1 Mesorhizobium sp. B2-4-14
ACCTCCGCATCCATAGGAATCAGACTTCAGTCGAAAAGGGAATCCCAACGATTCACCCTATTCGCCCGACGCTCTAAAGCGCGTCTCGTGAAAACGGAGTCATGCGACGCCCTTTAGGTTCTTTGTTTTAATGCATGTCGTGTCCCAAAACCGAGGTCACTTTTGGGCGACATGCATTAGCTGATATTCCCAGAGGTGCCGGAAAACCGCCATCTTCATGCCCGGTTCATGTTGGAACCATATTGTGGATAGCTGGTTTGCTGGCGAAGGGGTTCGCCTCACAGGGACAACGCCGGGCGACGGCAATCTACGGACCGGAGAGTTTTGGCCATCATGTTCCGCACGATCTTCGTCTTTTCGGCCCTCGCAGCCGGGATGCTTTCTTGCGGCGCGCTCGCAGCGCCGACGCAGGACAATGCACCCAGGGTTAGCCGCACCGCCAGCGACGGTGGCATCCTTGTCGCCCAGGACGGCAATCTCGATATTTACTACGACGCCAGGGGTAATCGCGTCATCGTTGACGCCGATACGGGCAAGGTGATCGCCATCCAGCCGCCGCAGACGAGGCTCGACCGGCGCGCGCTGCGCCGCGATACAAGACTGCGCGAGTTGGGCCGTGCCCCAGCCGACGATGACCGCTACTATCTCGACGATCCGCAAGACATGGCGCGGTTCCGCCGCAAGCAGTTGGAAGAAGAAGGCCGGGTCATCCCCCCGCCGACGGACGAGGCCGACCCCTATGGCGACAATTCGGTTGAGGCCTATCCGCCTTCGCAGCAGGATGACGGCAGCTACGACAACACTTATCCCGAGGCGCCGCAGCCGGAAAAACCGCAGACCATCAAACGCCAGCCCCTCAATGAGGCCTCGATAGAACCGGCCCAGCCGGGCCAGCCCGAACTGCAGCCGGCCAATCCGGAAACGCAGACGTCCCTGCCGCCGGACACTGGCGGCAAGGCCGCCATCGATCCGTCGCTGTCGCTCGGCGCGCGGCAGGACGTGGCGGCGCTGCAGGTGCTGCTCGACCGCGGCGGCGCTTCGCCGGGGGTGATCGACGGGCGCTTCGGCTCTAACGTCGACAAGGCCTTGGCCGCCTACAACCAGATCACCGGTAGCAATCTGAAATCGACCGACGCGGTCGGCATCCAGGCGGCCCTTGCCCAGACCGGCGGCGACGCTTTCGCTTCCTACACGATCACCCCCGAAGACGCGGCTGGCCCCTATGTAGCCTCGATCCCGGAGGACTACAGCCAGAAGGCCAAGCTCGACCGCATGGGCTACACCTCCGTCACCGAGGCACTCGCCGAGCGCTTCCACATGGATGAGACCTATCTGAAGTCGATCAACAAGGGCCTCGACTTCAATCGCCCCGGGACGATCATCAAGGTCGCCAATTTCGGCAAGCTGGTGTCAACGCCGGTCGCGCGTATCGTCGCCGACAAAGCCAAGAAGGAAGTGTACGCCTACGATGCGGACGGTAAGCTGGTCGCAGCCTATCCCGCGACCATCGGCTCGGCCGACACGCCGTCGCCCACCGGGATACACGCGGTGTCGCGTGTCGCGCTCGACCCGAACTACACCTATAACCCGAACATCAATTTCAAGCAGGGCCAGAACGACAAGATTCTCACCATTCCGCCAGGCCCCAACGGACCTGTCGGGTCGGTCTGGATCGCCTTGGACAAACCGACCTACGGCATCCACGGCACGCCGGACCCATCGAAGATCGGCAAGACCGAAAGCCATGGCTGTGTGCGCCTGACGAACTGGGACGCGCGCGAGCTCGCCAAGTTGGTGTCGCCAGGCGTCACCGTGGAATTCGTCGGGGGATCTTCAGCCGATGACTTTGCGCAGCAATGAGCCGCGCAGTGCGGCGGCATAGATCAGCTGCACCACCAGAATGAAGCCGACGCTGAGCAATGGGGTGACCAGGCAGAGTGCGGCGCCGATTGCCCACAGGATCTGCGCCTTGGCGATACGCAGATAGACCGTGCGCTTCGCTTCAGCGTCGACGCCTTCCGCGACAAAGCCGTTCTTCTCCGCGTAATGCCAGCTGGCGAACAGCGTGACGCCGAGCATCAGCAGGTTGAGCCAGTAGACCAGCACCGCGGTCCTGAATTCGAGGAAGTCCGCCAGAAGGTCGGTCGAGAACGGCAGCAAGGCGACAAAGGCGAGAAAGCAGAGGTTCAGCGTGGCAAGCCGCCTGTCGGACTTGGCGATCAGCCCATGCTGGGCCTGCTGGCCGAACCAGAAGATCGTCAGCGTCAGGAAACTCAAGGCATAGGTCAGAAAGCGCGGCGCTAATGCCGCGATCGCAGCGAGCAGATCATGCTCGGAATGGATCGTCTCATGCGCCGGCACCCTGATCTCGAGCACGATCAGGGTGAGCGCGATGGCGAAGACGCCGTCGGTGATGCCGACAATGCGGCCGCGTCCCTCCGCTGATGCTTCGAGTGGACGCTTCATAGACTTCTCCTCGCTTGCGGCTCTCCGGAACTTAGCATGACTGCCGCCGTTTGCATCCGGTGCGGCGCGACCCTGCCCAGTTGGCTGGGCTCAGTGACTGCGAGCCGCTGGCCGGTTGTTGCCGAAACACCGACGGTCTAAGCAATGTGTCATGCATTCACCAGATAAAGCCGCCGCAATCCCGCTGACCAGTCCGGTCACGAACGGAACTTTCTGTCCGCCTTCGCTGCGGCGATACGTGCTGGTTGCGGCGATCCTGGCTTCGGCGCTCGGCTTCATCGACGGCTCGATCCTGGCCATCGCCATGCCGGCGATCCGCGTCGATCTCGGTGCCAGCCTTGCCGCGGCACAGTGGATTTCCAATGCCTATGCGTTGACGCTCTCGGCGCTGATCCTTGCCGGCGGAGCCGCCGGCGACCGGTTCGGGCTGCGCCGCGCCTTCGTGGCCGGCATTGCGCTGTTCGTCGCGGCCTCGCTTGCCTGTGCGCTGGCGCCGAACGCGATCGTGCTGATCGCGTTTCGCGCCCTCCAGGGTATTGGCGCGGCGATCATGGTGCCGGGCAGCCTCGCCATCATCGCCAAGGCCTATCCGAAAAAAGAGCGGGGCCGCGCGATCGGCATCTGGGCGGCGGCCTCCGCGCTGACCACCGCGCTCGGCCCAGTACTCGGCGGCCTGGTGCTCTCGGCTTTCGGCGGTGGCATCTGGCGGGCGATTTTCGCCGTCAACCTGCCGCTTGGCCTGATCTCGATCTATCTCCTGCTTGCCAAAATTCCGGCCGATGAGCCGACTGAGAAACGCAGCCTTGATCTGGGCGGCGGCGGGCTTGCGACACTGGCCTTCGGCGCGCTCGCCTATGGGCTGACCTCGATGAGCGCCAGCGGCGGGGGCCACATGGCGGGACCGAGCATTGCCGCCGGCGCTGTGCTGCTTGCC
This sequence comes from Mesorhizobium sp. B2-4-14, assembly GCF_006442155.1. Lineage (NCBI taxonomy): Bacteria > Pseudomonadati > Pseudomonadota > Alphaproteobacteria > Hyphomicrobiales > Phyllobacteriaceae > Mesorhizobium > Mesorhizobium sp. B2-4-14. The sequence continues at coordinate 3,401 of NZ_VFVA01000017.1, forward strand.
GTCTTCATCCTGTTCGAGCAGCGGCAACGCGAGCCGATGATCGACCTCAGCCTGTTTCGCATCGGCGCTTTCGCTGGCGCCAATGTGGCGACCTTCTTCCTCTATTTCGCGCTGTCGGCCAATCTTTTCTACCTGCCGATGCTCATAATCGCCGGCTGGCGTCTGAGCACGGCCGAAGTTGGCTTCATCTTCCTGCCGCTGTCGGCATCGATCGCGCTTCTGTCGGGACCGGTCGGGCAATTGTCGGACCGGATCGGACCGCGTTTCCCGATCGCCTGCGGCAGTCTGGTCGTAGCCTTCGCCTTCGCCAAACTTGCCTTGCTCACCCATGCCGGCATCCACCATTTCTGGACCGGAACATTTCCACTGATGGCGCTGATGGGGCTCGGCATGGCGCTGGTTGTATCGCCGCTCTCGACCGCGATCATGACGGCGGTGGAAGACAAGGACACGGGGGCCGCTTCCGGCATCAACAATGCCGTCTCGCGCATTGGCGGCCTGATCGCGGTGGCGGCGATGGGGTCGCTGGCGGCTTGGGTCTACGCCAAGGCACTGGATGGGAATGCGATTTCAAGCGTGCCTGGCTTCGGTGAGCTGGCACCGGCTGGCTTGGCGCCGGCGCTCGATGCGGCAAGGCTTGCCGCCAGTGACGCAGCCTTTTCGGCTGTCTCCTCCGTGACGGCGCTGCTTTGCCTGCTTTCAGCCGCCATCGCATGGACAACGATTCCCGGCGAAGCGCTGCCGTGGTCGCGGCGCGCAGAAACCAGGCAGGACTGAAAGGCGAAGGGCTCAGCCTTCGATCTTGGCGCTGGCAACCTTCAGCGAATTGCCATCTTCCTGCTTCAAGAGATCGTCGATGCGCTCGCGCTCGCGCTTGAAGGCGACAAGGTCGTCGCCTTTAAGCACCTTGCCGACCGGCAGGCGGACGCGCATCGGATCGACCTTGGTGCCGTTGACGATCAGCTCGTAGTGAAGATGCGGGCCGGTGGCGAGGCCGGTCTGGCCGAGATAGCCAATGGTCTGGCCCTGGCGCACGCGTACACCCGGCTCGATGCCTTTGGCAAAGGCGCTCTGGTGGTTGTACGACGTCTCGTAGCCATTGGCGTGACGGATGATGATCTGTTTGCCGTAACCGCCGGCCCAGCCGACCTTCTCGACGACACCGTTGCCGGCGGCGATGATCGGCGTGCCGATCGGGGCTGCCCAGTCGACACCGGTGTGCATGCGGACATAGCCGAGGATCGGATGCTTGCGGGCGCCGAAGCCGGAGCGGAATTTTCCGGCAGGCAGGGGATTGCGCAGCAGGAACTGCTGGGCGCTCGCGCCGTCCTCGTCGAAATAGTCGGTGCTGCCGTCCTGCATCTGGAAGCGGTAGAAGTTGCGCGTCGTGCCGCCAAATGTCGCCGAGACGTAGAGAAGTTCGGAATCGTCAGAGGTCTGGTCGTCGCCGTCGGGCTGCGAGAACAGCACTTCGAGGCGGTCGGAGGGATTGAGGCGGGACTGGAAGTCGACGTCGGATGCCAAGAGCTTGATCAGCCGTTGCGTCATCGCCTTGGACATGCCGTAGGAATAGGCGGCGCGGTAGATGCCGTCATAGACA
>NZ_VFVA01000017.1:10000-12500 GCF_006442155.1 Mesorhizobium sp. B2-4-14
TAGGTGTAGGCGCAGCGAAAGCGAGTCTGAACAGGGCGTTCAGTTCGTCGCATTAGACCCGAAACCGAGTGATCTAGCCATGAGCAGGTTGAAGGTAAGGTAACACTTACTGGAGGACCGAACCCATAACTGTTGCAATAGTTCGGGATGACTTGTGGCTAGGGGTGAAAGGCCAATCAAACTCGGAAATAGCTGGTTCTCCGCGAAATCTATTTAGGTAGAGCGTCGACCGAATACCCCAGGGGGTAGAGCACTGGATGGGCTAGGGGTCCTCACCGGATTACCAAACCTAACCAAACTCCGAATACCTGGGAGTACTAGTCGGCAGACACACGGCGGGTGCTAACGTCCGTCGTGAAAAGGGAAACAACCCTGACCTACAGCTAAGGTCCCCAAGTTATGGCTAAGTGGGAAAGGATGTGAGGATCCCAAAACAACCAGGATGTTGGCTTAGAAGCAGCCATCATTTAAAGAAAGCGTAACAGCTCACTGGTCTAAATAAGGGTCTTTGCGCCGAAAATGTAACGGGGCTAAAGCCATACACCGAAGCTTAGGGTTCGTGAGCAATCACGAGCGGTAGCGGAGCGTTCTGTAAGCTGATGAAGCCATACCCGTGAGGGGTGGTGGAGGTATCAGAAGTGCGAATGCTGACATGAGTAACGTAAGGGGAGTGAGAGACTCCCCCGCCGAAAGACCAAGGGTTCCTGCTTAAAGTTAATCTGAGCAGGGTTAGCCGGCCCCTAAGACGAGGCGGAAACGCGTAGTCGATGGGAACCACGTTAATATTCGTGGGCCTGGAGGTAGTGACGGATCACACAAGTTGTCCAATCTTATCGGATTGAACGGGCAGCGGAGTGGTTCCAGGAAATAGCTCCTCCTTATAGACCGTACCCGAAACCGACACTGGTGGTCTGGTAGAGTATACCAAGGCGCTTGAGAGAACTATGCTGAAGGAACTCGGCAAATTGCACGCGTAACTTCGGAAGAAGCGTGACCCTTTTCTGCGCAAGCAGAGGAGGGTGGCACAGACCAGGGGGTAGCGACTGTTTATCAAAAACACAGGGCTCTGCGAAGCCGCAAGGCGACGTATAGGGTCTGACGCCTGCCCGGTGCTGGAAGGTTAAGAGGAGGGGTGCAAGCTCTGAATCGAAGCCCCAGTAAACGGCGGCCGTAACTATAACGGTCCTAAGGTAGCGAAATTCCTTGTCGGGTAAGTTCCGACCTGCACGAATGGCGTAACGACTTCCCCGCTGTCTCCAGCATAGACTCAGTGAAATTGAATTCCCCGTGAAGATGCGGGGTTCCTGCGGTTAGACGGAAAGACCCCGTGCACCTTTACTATAGCTTTACATTGGCATTCGTAGTGGCATGTGTAGGATAGGTGGTAGGCTTTGAAACCTGGGCGCCAGCTCAGGTGGAGCCACCCTTGAAATACCACCCTTATCACTATGGATGTCTAACCGCGGCCCGTTATCCGGGTCCGGGACAATGTATGGTGGGTAGTTTGACTGGGGCGGTCGCCTCCTAAAGAGTAACGGAGGCGCGCGATGGTGGGCTCAGAACGGTCGGAAATCGTTCGCTGAGTGCAATGGCATAAGCCTGCCTGACTGCGAGACTGACAAGTCGAGCAGAGACGAAAGTCGGTCATAGTGATCCGGTGGTCCCGCGTGGAAGGGCCATCGCTCAACGGATAAAAGGTACGCCGGGGATAACAGGCTGATGACCCCCAAGAGTCCATATCGACGGGGTTGTTTGGCACCTCGATGTCGACTCATCGCATCCTGGGGCTGGAGCAGGTCCCAAGGGTATGGCTGTTCGCCATTTAAAGCGGTACGTGAGTTGGGTTCAGAACGTCGTGAGACAGTTCGGTCCCTATCTGCCGTGGGTGTAGGAATATTGAAAGGATCTGTCCCTAGTACGAGAGGACCGGGATGGACGGATCTCTGGTGGACCTGTTGTGGCGCCAGCCGCATAGCAGGGTAGCTATATCCGGACGGGATAACCGCTGAAGGCATCTAAGCGGGAAACCCACCTTAAAACGAGTATTCCCTGAGAACCGTGGAAGACGACCACGTTGATAGGCCGGGTGTGGAAGAGCGGCAACGCTTGAAGCTTACCGGTACTAATAGTTCGATCGGCTTGATCGTTCTCATTCCTTATGCCCATCTGACATAGTCAGATGGTCTTACCAGCGCTCACGCATGAGCGGCCCCTCTGGGGCCTATGCTCCGCGAGGGCGCCGGAAAACCGGCGACGCGCAGTCGCGCTTGCGGGCTTTGCCCGAAGCAACCTGCAAAAGCATCGCCTTGGCACGGAAAGACAGGCAACGGCACAGCCGGATGGCGAGCAGGTATCTCCTACTCACTATTCCCTGCTGCCTAATCCCCTAACCCAGCTTCTCGAATAACGTGCGTTTTGCCGACCTGGTGGTTATGGCGGAGCGGCTGCACCCGATCCCATTCCGAACTCGGCCGTGAAACGCTCCAGCGCTGATGGTACT
>NZ_VFVA01000017.1:17500-123798 GCF_006442155.1 Mesorhizobium sp. B2-4-14
GGCCAGTGGCGATTGAGAGACAAGCGGAACCTTCTGGAAAGTAGGGCCATAGTGGGTGACAGCCCCGTACGCGTAATGCAATCAATCGTCCTCGAGTAAGGCGGGACACGTGAAATCCTGTCTGAAATTGGGGGGACCACCCTCCAAGCCTAAGTACTCGTGCATGACCGATAGCGAACTAGTACCGTGAGGGAAAGGTGAAAAGCACCCCGACAAGGGGAGTGAAAGAGTACCTGAAACCGATTGCCTACAAACAGTGGGAGCCCGCAAGGGTGACCACGTACCTTTTGTATAATGGGTCAGCGACTTAGTGTGACGAGCAAGCTTAAACCGGTAGGTGTAGGCGCAGCGAAAGCGAGTCTGAACAGGGCGTTCAGTTCGTCGCATTAGACCCGAAACCGAGTGATCTAGCCATGAGCAGGTTGAAGGTAAGGTAACACTTACTGGAGGACCGAACCCATAACTGTTGCAATAGTTCGGGATGACTTGTGGCTAGGGGTGAAAGGCCAATCAAACTCGGAAATAGCTGGTTCTCCGCGAAATCTATTTAGGTAGAGCGTCGACCGAATACCCCAGGGGGTAGAGCACTGGATGGGCTAGGGGTCCTCACCGGATTACCAAACCTAACCAAACTCCGAATACCTGGGAGTACTAGTCGGCAGACACACGGCGGGTGCTAACGTCCGTCGTGAAAAGGGAAACAACCCTGACCTACAGCTAAGGTCCCCAAGTTATGGCTAAGTGGGAAAGGATGTGAGGATCCCAAAACAACCAGGATGTTGGCTTAGAAGCAGCCATCATTTAAAGAAAGCGTAACAGCTCACTGGTCTAAATAAGGGTCTTTGCGCCGAAAATGTAACGGGGCTAAAGCCATACACCGAAGCTTAGGGTTCGTGAGCAATCACGAGCGGTAGCGGAGCGTTCTGTAAGCTGATGAAGCCATACCCGTGAGGGGTGGTGGAGGTATCAGAAGTGCGAATGCTGACATGAGTAACGTAAGGGGAGTGAGAGACTCCCCCGCCGAAAGACCAAGGGTTCCTGCTTAAAGTTAATCTGAGCAGGGTTAGCCGGCCCCTAAGACGAGGCGGAAACGCGTAGTCGATGGGAACCACGTTAATATTCGTGGGCCTGGAGGTAGTGACGGATCACACAAGTTGTCCAATCTTATCGGATTGAACGGGCAGCGGAGTGGTTCCAGGAAATAGCTCCTCCTTATAGACCGTACCCGAAACCGACACTGGTGGTCTGGTAGAGTATACCAAGGCGCTTGAGAGAACTATGCTGAAGGAACTCGGCAAATTGCACGCGTAACTTCGGAAGAAGCGTGACCCTTTTCTGCGCAAGCAGAGGAGGGTGGCACAGACCAGGGGGTAGCGACTGTTTATCAAAAACACAGGGCTCTGCGAAGCCGCAAGGCGACGTATAGGGTCTGACGCCTGCCCGGTGCTGGAAGGTTAAGAGGAGGGGTGCAAGCTCTGAATCGAAGCCCCAGTAAACGGCGGCCGTAACTATAACGGTCCTAAGGTAGCGAAATTCCTTGTCGGGTAAGTTCCGACCTGCACGAATGGCGTAACGACTTCCCCGCTGTCTCCAGCATAGACTCAGTGAAATTGAATTCCCCGTGAAGATGCGGGGTTCCTGCGGTTAGACGGAAAGACCCCGTGCACCTTTACTATAGCTTTACATTGGCATTCGTAGTGGCATGTGTAGGATAGGTGGTAGGCTTTGAAACCTGGGCGCCAGCTCAGGTGGAGCCACCCTTGAAATACCACCCTTATCACTATGGATGTCTAACCGCGGCCCGTTATCCGGGTCCGGGACAATGTATGGTGGGTAGTTTGACTGGGGCGGTCGCCTCCTAAAGAGTAACGGAGGCGCGCGATGGTGGGCTCAGAACGGTCGGAAATCGTTCGCTGAGTGCAATGGCATAAGCCTGCCTGACTGCGAGACTGACAAGTCGAGCAGAGACGAAAGTCGGTCATAGTGATCCGGTGGTCCCGCGTGGAAGGGCCATCGCTCAACGGATAAAAGGTACGCCGGGGATAACAGGCTGATGACCCCCAAGAGTCCATATCGACGGGGTTGTTTGGCACCTCGATGTCGACTCATCGCATCCTGGGGCTGGAGCAGGTCCCAAGGGTATGGCTGTTCGCCATTTAAAGCGGTACGTGAGTTGGGTTCAGAACGTCGTGAGACAGTTCGGTCCCTATCTGCCGTGGGTGTAGGAATATTGAAAGGATCTGTCCCTAGTACGAGAGGACCGGGATGGACGGATCTCTGGTGGACCTGTTGTGGCGCCAGCCGCATAGCAGGGTAGCTATATCCGGACGGGATAACCGCTGAAGGCATCTAAGCGGGAAACCCACCTTAAAACGAGTATTCCCTGAGAACCGTGGAAGACGACCACGTTGATAGGCCGGGTGTGGAAGAGCGGCAACGCTTGAAGCTTACCGGTACTAATAGTTCGATCGGCTTGATCGTTCTCATTCCTTATGCCCATCTGACATAGTCAGATGGTCTTACCAGCGCTCACGCATGAGCGGCCCCTCTGGGGCCTATGCTCCGCGAGGGCGCCGGAAAACCGGCGACGCGCAGTCGCGCTTGCGGGCTTTGCCCGAAGCAACCTGCAAAAGCATCGCCTTGGCACGGAAAGACAGGCAACGGCACAGCCGGATGGCGAGCAGGTATCTCCTACTCACTATTCCCTGCTGCCTAATCCCCTAACCCAGCTTCTCGAATAACGTGCGTTTTGCCGACCTGGTGGTTATGGCGGAGCGGCTGCACCCGATCCCATTCCGAACTCGGCCGTGAAACGCTCCAGCGCTGATGGTACTTCGTCTCAAGACGCGGGAGAGTAGGTCGCTGCCAGGTCTGCTAAACGCACGTTTGATCCGCACATCGTGCTTTCCAAAAATCAAAAATGATTTTTGGATCAATGTGTGGAAATCTTCTCTGAACATGGCCCGCCAACGGGAAACCTCGGGCCGCTAACGCGGCCCTTTCCATTGGCAAAACCAAAAAAGGCAATTGCAAAACGCAATCGTCAGGTAACGCAATCGCCCAGGCGATCGCAGACTACGCAAGCAAACGCTTGCTCAGCGTTGACGCGGGGTGGAGCAGCCCGGTAGCTCGTCAGGCTCATAACCTGAAGGTCACAGGTTCAAATCCTGTCCCCGCAACCAAATCATAAACGGCCCGCTTGGTTCAAACCAGCGGGCCGTTTTGCTATGCCGACCTGGCCCCCGCAACCGGATCAACGCTGGCAATCGAACCCCCAAAGCCAAATCAAACAGCCCGCATGGCATGGCACCAAGCCGGCGGCCGGTTTGATCTGGGAGCCGATGATGGTCACCAATGAGGGGAAAGCAGAACCGGAGCGCCTTGATGGGCAAGAGCCTTCCCAAATGTAAGCTTTCGCTAACAATCTCGTACGCGGCGACTTCACGCCGCTTCAATGCGGCGGGCCCCGTTTCTTCTCGGCAGCGGCCAGCAGGTTCAACGAAGGCGCGTACCTTGGCGCCGGAACCGGGCGGGCGGAAAGACGGCATGGATGCCGCCTGTCGAAGGTCCATTTGGCAAAGACCGGCACAGCACGCAGGCATGGGCGGCCGGGCTCTTGTCACATCCTGTTCGAAGACGGGATCATGGGTTACTTCTGTTCAATCTAGGCGCAGCAGCCACCAGCGCCCTGCCAATGGCCGATCGGGGTGCGTCAATGACGGCACGGGCATCGCCGCTCTCGGCAATCCGCCCGGCGTCGAGAAGGATGACACGGTGGGCGACCGCGCGGGCGACGCCGAGATCATGTGAAATGAAGAGATAAGCGATCTGGTCCTGGCGTTGCAGGTCGAGCAGAAGGTCGAGGATCTGGCCGCGCACCGAGACGTCGAGTGCCGACACCGCCTCGTCGAGCACGATCAGCGACGGCTTCATAGCGATGGCCCGGGCGATGGCCACACGCTGTCGCTGGCCGCCGGAGATTTCGTGTATGGCGCGCGGCGCGAGATCGGCCGCCAGCCCGACGCGCTCGAGCAAGACGGCGATACGGCGCGGACGCTCGGCGCGCGACGCGACGCCATGGATACGCAAGGGATCGTCGAGAACGCGAGCCACCGTGGCGCGCGGATTGAGGGCGGCCAGCGGATCCTGGAATACCATCTGCAGGCGCGCGCGGCGTGCCCTGAGCGCTGCGCCGCGCAGGGCCAGGAAATCGCTGCCCTCAAATTCGATGCGCCCGGCGTCCGGCTCGATCAGGCGCAGCACGAGCCGTGCGATCGTCGATTTGCCGCTGCCGGAGGGGCCGGCCAGCGCCAGCGTTTCGCCCGGGCCGATGTGAAAGGAAACGTCGTCGACAGCGGCTATCGCCTTGCCGCCTCGTCGGTAGATCTTGGAGAGATTGGAGACCGCGAGCAGGCTCATGCGTGGAACTCGCCGCGATTCAACAGCGGGTCAGCATCGAGGCCGATATGAGCGTCGAGCAGGGCACGTGTGTAGGGTTCGGTCGGTGCATTCACAATCCGCGCCGTCGTGCCAAGCTCGATCAGTTTGCCGTGCCGAAACACGGCAATGCGCTCGGCGAGTTCGGCCGCCAGCGCGATGTCGTGACTGATGAACAGCAGCGTCATGCCGTCCTCCGCAACCAACCGGCGGATCAAGGCGACGATCTCGGCCTGCACGATGGTGTCGAGTGCGCTGGTCGCCTCGTCGGCGATCAGCAATCTCGGCCCGGCGGCGATCGCAGCCGCAATTGCCGCGCGTTGCTTCTGGCCGCCGGAGAGTTGATGCGGGAAGGATCGCAGGGCTGCGTCCGGATCGGGCAAGCGGACGCGTTCGAGCAGGGTTTTGGCTCTCGCATATGATGCCCGCCAGTCGAGGCCGAGATGTGTGTGCGCCACTTCGGCGATTTGTTTGCCGATGGTCATCACGGGATCGAGGCTGGCGGACGGATCCTGGAACACGAAGCCGATGTCGCGGCCGCCGAGGGGTGCCAGGCTTTGTTTGGACACAGACTTTTGCGCTCGGCGCTCTAGGAAGCCCCCCTCTGTCCTGTCGGACATCTCCCCCTCAAGGGGGGAGATCAGGCCCGCATGTCGACCTTCGCCAACTACGTCGGCAGCAAGGGGGGAACCGACAGTGGAACTGCTAATTTCCCCCCTTGAGGGGGAGATGTCCGGCAGGGCAGAGGGGGATGCCTTGGCACCAAAGGACGGCGATGATGGCAAGGACCACTCGATGAGGCCTCCAACCTTGGCGGTTGCCGGCAGCAATCCTGCAATCGCCAGCGCCAGCGTGCTTTTGCCGGAACCGCTCTCACCGAGGATCGACAGACGTTCTCCTGCGGCGATCTCCAGGCTGATCCCCTTCAGCGCCGCTACCTCGGCACCTTCGCGTCGATAGCTAACCGCCAGGTCGCGGATCGAAGCCAGCGAGGTCAAGACAGGCCTCTCTTGACCGCTGTCGTCTCGACGATGCCTTCGCCGGCGAGATAGACGCCAAGCACGGTCAGCACCAAGGCGATACCCGGAACGATCGACAGGAAGGGTGCGGTGCGCAGCACCGTGCGGCCTTCCGCGATCATGCCGCCCCAAGTGACCCGGTTAGGGTCGCCGAGGCCAAGGAAGGACAAGGCCGCTTCGGTCAGGATCGCCGCGGCGACGATCACCGACGACATCGCCAATACCGGCGGCAAGGCATTGGGCAGCACCTCACGAAAGGCGATTTCCAGGGGATGCATGCCGATGACGCGAGCGCCGGCGACATAATCGCGTTCACGGATGGAGAGGACTTCCGCACGCGCGACACGCGCCGGTCCGGTCCAGGTGCCGAGCGCGATGGCAATCACGACGATGCCGAGCGACGGTCCGACGACGCTGACGAAAGCCAGCGCCAGCAGGAAGCTGGGCACGGTCTGGAAAGCATCGGTGACGCGCATCAGCACCTCGTCGAGGAGGCCGCCGGCAAAGCCGGCCAGCGTGCCGACCACGGCGCCGATGGCGAGTGCCGCCGCCGCTGCCGCCAGGCCGACAGCCAGCGAAGTGCGGGCGCCATGGAAGAGCTCGGCCAGCACGTCACGGCCGAGCCGGTCGGTGCCGAGCGGCAGCGACCAGTCCTGGAAGGGCGGCAGCAGCGCCGGGCCGGCGATGGCTTGCGGGTCGCCGGGAAACAGCAGCGAGGCGGACAGCGCCATCGCGGCCAGTGCGCCCAGAAGAATGGCGCCGGCGATTGCCTCAGGCGTGCGCAGGAAACGGCGGAGCGGGTTCATGCGCCGGCCTCTCCGGCGCCGACGCGCGGATCGAGCAAGGCGTAGGCGATGTCGACGAGGAGGTTGATGACGATGACAAGGACGGCGCTGGTGAGGATGATGCCGAGCAGCAATGGCGTGTCGCGCGCCGCGACGGCTTCCTGCGCCAGCCGGCCGAGGCCCGGAACGGAAAAGACGCTTTCGATGACGACGCTGCCGCCAAGCATCTGCGCCGACTGCAGGCCGAGCATGGTGACCAGCGGCAGCAATGCGTTGCGGGCGACGTGGGCGAGCACGATGCGGCGGCGCGAAAGCCCCCTGGCGCGGGCGGCCAGCACGAAGTCCTGCCGCCAGGCTTCCGCCATGCCGGCGCGCATCATGCGCAGATAGAGGGCGAGGTAAATGAAGCCGAGTGCTGAGACCGGCAGCACCAAATGGATGGCGATGTCGGCGACGCGGTCGAGGCCGGTCCTGTCCGAAGCCAAGGTCTCGATGCCGCCAATCGGCAGCCAGCGCAGGTCGACGGCAAAGATCACGATCAGCACCAGGCCGAGCCAGAAACCCGGCACGGCATACAGCGCCAGCGAGCCGATCGACAGGAAGCGGTCGCGGAAGCTGCCTGGCCGTGCGCCGGCATAGATGCCGAGGGTGGAACCCAGCCCGAAGGACAGCGCGGTGGCGCTGACCATCAGCAGCAGCGTGTTGGGCAAGCGCTCGAGGATCACGTCGCGGATCGGCCTGGAGAACGTCACCGACTGGCCGAGATCGAGATGCAGCAGCGCCCAGAGATAGTTGGCGAGCCGCGTCACCTCGGATTGGTCGAGACCCCAGCGGTGGCGCAGCAGCTCGATCATGCCGGCATCGCCGCCGGTGGAGACGATGTAGGCATCGACCGCATCGCCGGGGGCGGCTTCGAGAAGCAGGAAGGTGCCGATGATGACGATCAACAGCACGAAGATGCTGCCGACGAGGCGACGGCGGAGGAGGATGAGGGCGCGGGTCATGTGCGCCCCCAAGGTGTGGCGATACGCTGGTCAGGATTGCGCCTAGGCACCCCCCTCTGTCCGGCCGGACAGAGGGGGGTGTGAAGAAACCCGGCCGTAGGCCATGTCTCAACACGGATTTCTTCGCGAACTTTCATCCGCGCAAATCTGTCACGATTCCAAATATGTGTCCGCCCAGTTCGAAACCGCCCAGCGTGGATTGTTGGCGATGTTGCCGACCTTGTCACTCGCGACGCTGATGAAGCTCCATTCGGCGACGTTGATCAACGGCAGGTCGGCGGCGACCTCCTTCTGGAACTGCTTATAGAGGTCGGTACGGGCTGATGTGTCGAGCGTCTCCGACGCTTTGGTGATCAGCGCGTCGAGGGCGTCGTTCTTGTAGCCGCCCTGGTTGGAGAATGGCACGCCGTCTGGAATGCCGCTCTGCACCAGTATGGTGGTCGAGATCGCGGGGTCGCCACGGAACACAGGCGGGCCGACGGCGAGGTCGAAGGCGTGGTCGGTGTAGACGGCCTTGATGTGCGCGGCGGAGTCGTTGTTGACCAGCTGCGCGTCAATGCCGATGGCGGCAAGCGCCTGACGCAGATAGTCGCCGAACTGTTTCGTCTCGTTGAAATAGGGCGCCGGCAGCAGCTTGAGCGAGAAGCGGTTGCTGTCGGCACCCCTTTTGTAGCCGGCCTCGTCGAGCAGCGCGTTGGCCTTGGCGACGTCGAATGGATAGGTCGGCACGTCGGCGGTGTAGAATTGCGGATCGTTCTTCGGCACCGGGCCGGTGGCGGTGGCGGCATAGCCGAGGAACACCGTCTTGACGACGAAATCCTTGTCGATGGCATGCGCGATTGCCCGGCGCACCTTGAGGTCGGCCAGTTCCTTGCGGCGATGGTTGATCTCGACCACGAGCTGATAAGTTAGACCTTCATAGCCCTTGGTGATGACCTTCAGACCCGGCACCTTCGAAATACGGTCGAGGTCTGCCAGCGGCACCGCCGAGAAGGCGGCGAGTTGGATTTCTTCGGCTTCCAGCGCGCTCGCTGCCGAGGTGCGGTCGGGCAACACCTGATAGATGATCTCGTCGAGATAGGGCTCGTCCTTGCCCCAGTAGTCGGTATTCCTGGTCAGGCGGTAGTACTGGCCGGCCTTGTATTCACCGAACTTGAACGGGCCGGTGCCGATCGGCGCGGTGTTGGCCGGGTTGTCCTCGATCTTGCCGACCTCGTAGATGTGCTTGGGCACGACGCTGCTCAGGGCCGGCAGCGCGTTGCGGATCAGCTGGAACGGCGTTGGCTTGGCGAACTTGAAGATTGCGGTCAGATCGTCGGGGGTGTCGACGGCGGCGAGGTCCTTGAACACCGTGCGGCCGAGATTCTGCAGCGGCTTCCAGATCTGCAGCGCCGAGAAGGCGACGTCGGCCGAGGTGAACGGCTTGCCGTCGTGCCATTTGACGCCTTCGCGCAGCTTGAAGGTCGCCGACAGCCCGTCGGCCGCACTTTCCCAACTCACGGCCAGGCGGGGGGCAAGCCCATCCTTGCCATCGAAGGAGGCTTCGGCCAGCGTTTCCACGATCTTGCTGGAAATGAAGAAGACGCCGTTGGAGGCGACGATCGCCGGGTTGAGGTTGCGTGGCTCGGAATCGGCGGCGAGCACCAGCCGGCCACCCTTCTTCGGCGTCTGTGCCCAGCCGAGCGACGGCATGGCCGTGGAGGCCAGCAGCATCGCCGAGCCGGCAAGCATCTTGCGTCTCGAAATCGTGAAATCCGACATGATTTAACTCCCTCCTCTGCGCGACCCGCGTGGCGCGACAAGTCCCCTCGGATGCCGGCAAGCGCATCGGTATCCTCGCGGCGGCGATTATGAGCCTTGCCGAGGGTTTCGCCAGAGACGGAATTGGCGCACCCTCGCTTGGCTTTGAAATTTTCGTCCGCTGGACCAGTTTCGTCGCGCGGGTGCATTTTTGCCTATCTGGCAGGACCAAATTGACAGGATAAAAGGCGAATGGCGACTTATCTATCCTCAATCCGGTCTGTTCGCGTATTCTGGATAGACCAGAGAAGACAAAATGGTGCAGATTTGGCCGCGCGCCATCGGATCGGGAGCGGAGCCGCGCCGATCACGGGCAATTCAGGGAGATAGAGAGATGAACGTTGCGCCGGGCAAGAATGCCGTCAGCACTGTCCCGTTCGACCAGGCGAGAGTCGACCGGCTGTTGGAGGAGGCCGGCATCGATGTGCTGCTCGCGACCTCCAAGCACAACACGCAGTATCTGCTCGGCGGCTACAAGTTCATCTTCTTCGCCGCCATGGATGCGATCGGCCACAGCCGCTATCTGCCCGTTGTCATCTACGAGAAGGGCGGACCGGAGCACGCGGCCTATATCGGCAATAAAATGGAAGGCGGCGAGCACCAGAACCATCCGTTCTGGACACCGACACTGCATGCCGCCTGCTGGGGCACGCTAGACGCCGCGAACCTTGCCGTCGAGCATTTGCAGAAGATCGGCAAGGCAGGTGCGCGCATCGGCATCGAGCCTGCCTTCCTGCCGTCCGACGCCTACACGCTGATCCGCAAGGCGCTGCCGGACGCCAGGCTTGTCGATGCGACCGACATGCTGGAGCGCATGCGCGCCATCAAGACCGATGCCGAGCTGGAGAAGCTGCGCATGGCCTCCGAACTGATCACCGATTCCATGCTGGCGACCATCGCCTGGGCACGCGAAGGCACGAGCAAGGCCGAGATCATCGAGCAACTGCGGCGCGAGGAGACCAATCGCGGCGCGCATTTCGAATATTGCCTGCTGACGCTGGGCTCCAGCCACAACCGCGCTTCATCAGGCCAGGCGTGGAAGAAGGGCGAGGTGCTGTCGATCGATTCCGGTGGCAATTATCACGGCTATATCGGCGACCTCTGCCGGATGGGCATTCTTGGCGAACCGGATGCCGAGCTCGAGGATCTCCTGGCCGAGGTCGAGATGGTGCAGCAGGCGGCGTTCTCGAAGGTCAAGGCGGGCACGCTGGGCGGCGACATGATTGCCCACGCGGAAGGCGTGCTAAAAGCCTCGAAGGTCGCGGCCTATACGGATTTCTTTGCCCACGGCATGGGCCTGATCACGCATGAGGCGCCGTTCCTGATGACCAACCATCCGGTGACCTATGAAGGCACCTACGCGGCCAAGCCGCTGGAGACGAACATGGTGCTGTCGGTTGAAACGACCATGCTCCACCCGACGCGCGGGTTCATCAAGCTGGAGGACACGCTTGCCGTAACCGCGACCGGATATGTGATGTTTGGGGATCGGGGCAGGGGGTGGAATAGAGGCGGGGTTCTGTAGGAGACGAACGCCGGCGCCGCCCCTCATCCGCCTGCCGGCACCTTCTCCCCGTATAGTGACGGGGAGAAGGAGCTGTCGCAACCTCGGCGCTCGTCTTGCAACGCTGAAAATCGGCGGGTGCGCTGATGATAGCATCTTTCTCCCCGTCGCTATACGGGGAGAAATGTCCGGCAGGACAATGAGGGGCGGCGCTGCCCTGGCACATCAGTCACTCCCCCGCCGGCATCAATCGGAAATCCGGCAGTTCCCGCAGCGCCAATTCCGGCCCGGCCGGCGAATAGACGACGAAGAGCTGCATCGGTCCATCACCGGTGTTGAGCGTCGAATGGAACCGGCTCTCCGGCACATAGATCGTGCAGCCAGGGCCGACTTTTTCGACCATTGGATTGCCCTGCTCGTCCTCGACCATCTGTTCGCCATGGCCCGAGATGACGAAGATGATTTCTTCCGCGCCCGGGTGGTTGTGGCGCGTATGGCCCCTTGCCCGATGGCAGGTCGACGACGCCGCCGGAAAAGCGGGTTGCACCATTCACTTCCGGCGCCACCGTCAGCGACAACTTTCCCCAGTCGAAGCCGAAGGCGCTGACATCCTTCGGGTAAACAAACACCTTGCTCCTGTCGGTCATCTCCCATCATCCCTTCTTTTTCCTGGTCTTGTCGCCAAGGGTCACAGCCTTGAAATCAGCGGTCTGTCTGGCGATCGCGGCTTCCGCCGGCAGCCGCTCCATCGAACTGGCGCCATAGAAGCCGTGCAGGCCCTTGGCATGGGAGAGGATGTAGCCGGCGTCGTCCGGCATCGAGATCGGGCCGCCATGGCAAAGCAGGATGACGTCCTTGCGCACCGCGCGGGCGGCCTCGGCGATGGCGTCGATCGCGACGATGCAGTCGTCGAGCGACTTGGCCGAGGTCGCGCCGATCGAGCCGCCCGTGGTGACGCCCATATGGGCGACGACGATATCGGCGCCTGCCTTGGTCATGGCGCGCGCCTCATCGGGGTTGAAGACATAGGGTGTGGTCAACAGATCGAGCTTATGCGCCTCGGCGATCATGTCGACTTCCAGCCCGAAGCCCATGCCGGTCTCCTCGAAACTCTGCCGCATGGTGCCGTCGAACAGGCCGATGGTCGGAAAATTCTGTACGCCGGAAAAGCCCATTGTCTTCAGCTCGGCCAACAGCAGCGGCATGATGACGAACGGATCGGTGCCGTTGACGCCGGCCAGCACCGGCGTGCGCTTGACCACGGGCAGCACCTCGTAGGCCATTTCCTTGACGATCTCGTTGGCGTTGCCATAGGCGAGCAGCCCGGCGGCCGAGCCGCGTCCAGCCATGCGGTAGCGGCCGGAATTGTAGATGATGATCAGGTCGATGCCGCCGGCCTCCTCGGCCTTGGCCGACAGGCCGGTGCCGGCGCCGCCGCCGACGATCGGCACGCCCTCGGCGATCATCTTGCGGAATTTCTCCAGGATATTCTTGCGCGGGATGGCGGCCATCGGGTCTCACTTCTTGGCGATGTCGAGAAAAGCCGCGACCGCGGCTTTGGCGAATCTGGGGTCGTTGATGTGCAGCGGCAGGCGCGTCACCGTGCGCGTTCCGTTCGGCACGATGGTGCGCTCGATGGCTTCGAAGAGGATGGCGTCAGCTTGCGGATCAAAAAAAGCCCCGCCTTCGATGTCGAGCGCCGAGACTCCTTTTTCTGGAATCAGGAAATGCACCGGCCCTTCGCAGTGCGCGAGCCTGGTGCCGATCCATTCGCCGATCTGGCGGCATTCCTCGACGGTAGTTCGCATCAGCGTGACGTTAGGATTGTGCTCGTAGAACAGCCGCGCGCGATAGCGCTCAGGAATTGTCGCCGGCGCCCAGAAATTGACCATGTCGAGCGCGCCGACCGAGCCGACATAGGGCAGCTTCGTGCGGACAATGGCGCCGAAGCGGTCCTCCGTTGCTGGCAATACGCCGCCGAACAGCAAATCGCAGACCTCGGTCGTGGTGATGTCGATGACGCCTGCCAGCAGGCCGCTGTCGGCCAACTTCTCCATCGAGCGGCCGCCGGTGCCTGTGGCGTGGAAGACCATGCAGTCGTAAGTGGCGCGCAGCTGCTCGGCGATGGCAGTCACGCAGGGCGTGGTGACACCGAACATGGTCAGCCCGATCGACGGCTTGCCGTCGGGCGGAGGCGCTGGCCTGGCCGCCATGCCTGCGATCGCCTGAGCCGCATTGTGCAGCACGGTGCAGGACAGCCGGTTCAGCCCGGCCATGTCTGTCACCGATGGCATCATGATGATGTCGGAAACATCGACGTAAGGGGCTGTGTCGCCGGAGGCGAGCGTCGAGACCATGATCTTGGGCAGGCCGAGCGGCAGCGCGCGCATGCCCGAGGTGATGATCGAGGTGCCACCGCCACCGCCAATACCGATCACGGCTGATATGTCGCTTCGTGACTGGATGAAGCGAGCGAAGGCGACGCCCATGGCTGCCACCGCTGTGCCGCGATCATTGCCGCCGAGCACGGCTTCGGTGCCGGCGGGATGATGGCCGGCAATTTCCTTGGCGGTGATGTCTACGGATATGGTCGCGTCGCGCGTTCCGACATCGACCCGGGAAACGGCAGCGCCGCTGGCGGCGATCGTGTCGGCCAGGAAGGCGAGCTCCTCGCCCTTGGTATCAGCGGTGCCCACGACATAGATGCGTTTCATGGACCGCCCTGTGTTGGTTGGCTCGGCAGCGGCACTGTTCAGTGGCTGAAGACCTTGGTGCTTTACCGCGCCGTGACAAAGCGAGGTCGTTGCAAATTTTTGAGACGAGCGTATCATATTGACATGGATATCTCACGTCAACAAGCAACGACGAACGATGACACAGGCGAGAGGGCCGAGCGTGGACCCCGGGCGCGCACCAAACGGCTGATGCTGGAGACGGCGACGAGGCTTATGCAGGCGGGCGTCACGCCGTCGGTCAGCGAAGTTGCCGAGGCGGCTGAGGTATCCCGCGCCACCGCCTATCGCTATTTCCCGAGCCAGGCGGCACTCGTGCAGGCCGTCGTCGACGAGGGGTTGGGCCCAATCCTGACCTGGCAATCGATCTCCGACGATGCCGAGCGCCGGGTCGCCGACCTGTTCGACACCGCCATGCCACGCATTGAGGCCTTCGAGGCGACGTTCAAGGCGGCGCTGAAACTGTCACTCGATCAGTGGGCGAGGCGCCAGGCCGGCACGCTGGGCGGCGAACCGGCCTTCACGCGCGGCCATCGCGTCGACCTGCTCAAGGAAGCGATCGCTCCGCTCAAGGGCCGTTTGCCGTCGCGCGATTTCAACCGGCTGGCGCAGGCGCTGTCGCTGATCTTCGGCGTCGAGGTGCTGATCGTGCTCAAGGACATCTGGGGGCTCGACAGCCGCGGGACGCGGTCCGTTGCGCAATGGGCGGCTGGTGCGCTGGTGCGCGCGGCGGTGACGGATTCGATCGACGGTGGAGATGGTGCCAATACGGCGGCAGTGGTGAAATAGCCTATGTCTGGTTCGACCAGATTTGCATGCCGACTATTGATCTTAATTGCGGTGCCGGGCTTCAAACAAGGCCACTGCGTATCATTGAGTAGGAAAATCATGTGAAAACAGTCAGATAAATCTGCAATTCGACTGTGATGATCCGATCTGGCTCTCAAGAAAGGGCTTGACCAGGGTGCAAAATTGGTAATACCAGATCAGAAAAGAAAAGTGGATCAAAAGCGAGGGCTTCGATCCATTTTCCGGCAGGGCGAGGAGGCCCGGAACCGGAAAGGTGCGAGCAAGGGAGGAACTACCAGGGCCGGCTCCGTCGTCGGCTCGCATGACAGGTAGAATGCGCACAAGGGAGGAAATCATTATGCGCAAGTTAGTGACCAGCGTGCTTGCTGGTATCGGCCTGACGCTTGCCTACGGAACGTCCGTCCACGCGCAGGACAAGGAACTCACCATTTTCTGGGCGGAATGGGACCCTGCGAACTATCTGCAGGAGCTCGTGAACGACTATACGGCCGAGACCGGTGTGAAGGTCACGGTGCAGACCACGCCATGGCCCGATTTCCAAACCAAGGCCTTCACCGAGTTCAACGCGCATGGCGACGCTTACGATCTGGTCGTCGGTGACTCGCAATGGCTGGGCGCCGGTTCGACGCAGGGCCACTATGTCGACCTGACCGACTTCTTCAACCAGCACAAGCTCACCGACGTGATGGCACCCGCGACCATCAAGTATTACGCCGAATACCCTGGGGGTTCCGGCAAATACTGGGCGATCCCGCTGGAAGGGGATGCGATCGGCTGGTCCTATCGCAAGGACTGGTTTGAGGACCCAAAGGAGAAGGAAGCCTTCAAGGCGAAGTACGGTTACGACCTCGATGTGCCGAAAACCTATGCGCAGTTGCGCGACATCGCCGAGTTCTTCCACCGTCCGGACCAGAAGCGGTACGGTGTCGCCATCTACACCGACAATTCCTATGACGCGATGGCGATGGGCGTCGAAAGCGCCATCTTCAGCTACGGCGGCGATCTCGGCGACTATGCAAGTTACAAGGTCGACGGCATCACCAATTCGAAACAGGCCGCCGCCGGCCTCGAAATGTACAAGGACCTCTACAAGTTCACGCCTCCCGGCTGGGGAAAAACCTTCTTCGTGGAGGACAACCAGGCAATCACCGGCGGTCTCGCCGCGATGAGCATGAACTTCTTCGCCTTCTTCCCGCCGCTGGTGAACAAGGCCACCAACCCCTACGCCGACGTTACGGGCTTCTTCGCCAACCCGGGCGGCCCGGACGGAAAGCGCTTTGCCGCTCTGGGCGGCCAGGGAGTTTCGGTCGTCTCGTATTCGAAGAACAAAGACGAGGCGATGAAGTTCCTGGAGTGGTTCATCAAGGACGACACCCAGAAGAAGTGGGCCGAGCTCGGCGGCTACACCTGCAGCCAGGCCGTGCTGAAGTCGGAAGCCTTTCAGAAGGCCACGCCCTACAACAAGGCGTTCTACGACACGATGTTCATGGTCAAGGACTTCTGGGCGACGCCTGAGTACGCCGAAGTGCTCGATCAGTTGAACCAGAACATCTATCCGTTCGTGGTCGGTGGGAAGGGCACCGCTCAGGAGGCGCTCGACAAGACCGCCGCCGACTGGAAGGCGACGTTCACCAAGTACAACCGCTACAAGTAAGCATCAAAGTCGGAATGCCGGAGGAGGGTTCCCCTCCGGCATTCCTGTTTCAGGGAGACGATCATTGGCTTCGGTAGCCCTCACCCATCTTGATCCTGCTTCCAGGGCCGCCGCGCGGGGCTGGTCGGATCTGACCATCCGCAATATGTTCATCATCCCGACGCTGGCTTTCCTGATCGTTTTCAACATCTTCCCGCTGATCTATTCGCTGGGCTACTCCTTCACGAACTTCGCGGCGAATCGGAGCGAGCCGTGGCAGTTCGTCGGCCTGCAGAACTACCGCGAACTGCTCAGCGACGACCACATCTGGTCGAACTTCGTCACTACGGCGAAGTACGTCATCGTTTCCGTGACCGGCCAGATGATCCTGGGCTTCGGCCTGGCCCTGCTGCTTAATCGCAGCTTTCCGATGAAAGGCTTGATCACCACACTGCTGCTTTTGCCGATGATGATGTCGGCGGCGGTCGTCGGCCTGTTCTGGCAGTTGCTGTACAGCCCATCCTGGGGGCCTATCAACTACGTCTTCGGCCTGGGCGACTTCGCCTGGCTTTCCAATCCCGACAGCGCTCTTTACGCCGTCGCGATCACCGACATCTGGATGTGGTCGCCCTTCGTCATGCTGCTCTCGCTTGCTGGCCTCTCGGCCGTGCCGCAGCATCTCTACGAGGCCGCCGCGATCGACCGCGCAGGTTGGTGGTACACCTTCACCCGTATCACCTTGCCGCTGGTCTCGCCGATCCTGCTGATCGCGCTGATCTTCCGCACGATGGAAGCCTTCAAGACCTTCGACATCGCCTATACGATGACAACCCAACCGACCGCCGAGCTCATCGCAATTCGGCTCTACAAGCAAGCCTTCCAGCAGTGGGACACCGGTAAGTCCTGCGCGCTGGCCTATATCGTGCTGATCATGGTGCTGGCCATCACCAACCTCTACGTGAAGTACCTCAATAAGGTGAAGGAGCGCTAGCCGATGGCCGCCGTGCGTACCACCAGCGAGATCGCGCTCAACCGCATCGCCGTCGTCTCGGTGCTGATCGCGACGCTGATCTTCCTCGCGCCGATCTACTGGATCGCCTCCACGGCCTTCAAGCCGAAGGAACTGGCGATCACGGTGCCGCCCACCGTTCTTTTCCAGCCGGAGGTCACGCCATTCATCCGTCTGTTCACCAAGCGGGTACAGATGCAGAAGGCCGTCGACCCCCAAGTCTACGAGGCCGCGCCATGGTGGGAAAAGCGCATCTACGACGGCGGCGAGCGGGTGCTGAAGGTCGGCAAGGATGTGCAGCTTTCGCAGTACCCCGACCGGTTCATGAACAGCCTTATCGTGGCGGTCATCAGCACAGTGCTTGCCGTCGGCATGGGAACCTTCACCGCCTACGGCTTCTCGCGCTTCAAGATCGCGGGCGAGGCGGATCTGCTCTTCTTCATCCTGTCGACACGCATGCTGCCGCCGGTGGTCGTGGCGATCCCGATGTTCCTGATGTACCGGGTCGTTGGCCTCAACGACTCGCATATCGGCCTGATCATCCTCTACGTCGCCTTCAACCTGTCCTTCTCGGTCTGGCTAATGAAGGGCTTCATGGACGAGATCCCGAAGGAGTATGAGGAGGCGGCGCTCGTCGACGGCTACACGCGCATGCAGGCCTTCTTCAAGATCGTGCTGCCGGAAGCCGCGACCGGTATCGCCGCCACCGCCGTGTTCTGCTTCATCACCGCGTGGAACGAGTATGCCTTCGCGCTGATCATGACCAACCGGCGCGCGCAAACGGCGCCGCCTTTTATTCCCAGCCAGATCGGTTCCGGCTTGCCGGACTGGACCACGATCGCGGCGGGAACCTTCCTGTTCCTGCTGCCGGTCGCGATCTTCACCTTCCTGCTGCGCAACCACCTGCTTCGCGGCGTGACCTTCGGAGCGATCCGCAAATGAGTTTTCGCGCCGTCAACGAGAAATACCTGCTGCCGGCCTCGCAGATACTCATGGTGCTGGGCATCGTCGCGCTCTGCCAGCCATGGAGTCTCAGCCTGCATTCCTACGGTGTGACGATCATCCTGATCGGGCTGATCGGCTTCAACATCACGTCAAAGATTGCACCGGCCCGCAGCGAGAAAACCGACGCCACGGCGCATGAGGGAGCCCGGTAGTGACGCAGATCGAACTTCGCGGCATCGAGAAATTCTTCGGCGCCGTTCAGGTCATCCACAATTTGAACCTCGCCATCGCCGACAACGAGTTCATCGTGCTGCTCGGCCAGTCGGGCTGCGGCAAGACAACGACGCTGCGCGCCATAGCGGGGCTCGAGACGATCGACCAGGGCGACATCCTGATCGACGGCAAGGCAGTGCAGCACCTCAGGGCAGCCGACCGCGACATCGCCATGGTGTTCCAATCGTTTTCGCTCTACCCGCATATGACGGTCTTCGAAAACATCGCCTTTCCGCTACGTGCAACGCGCATGGGCAGCGGCGAGGTGGACAAGTCGGTTCGGGAGGTCGCCCGGGTTCTGCGCATCACCGACCTGCTCGGCAAGAAGCCGTCGGCGCTCTCCGGAGGCGACATGCAACGCGTGGCCATCGGCCGGGCCCTGGTGCGGCGGCCAAAGGCGATGCTGATGGATGAGCCGATCGGCGCGCTCGACGCCAAGCTGCGCGAGGAGATGCGGGCCGAGATCAAGCGGCTGCACGTCAAGCAGGGTTCGACCACGATCTATGTCACTCATGACCAGATCGAAGCAATGAGCCTGGCCGATCGCATCGTCATCATGCATGAGGGTTTCATCCAGCAGGTCGGCACTCCAGACGAGGTCTATTCACATCCCGCCAATCTGTTCGTGGCGCAATTCGTCGGCAGCCCGGTGATGAATGTCGCCGACGCGGCGGTGACCGAGAAAGCCTCTTTCGCATCGGTGATCGTCGGCGACGCGACCACCGGTTTCGAGTTTCCCAGTGCCTTGCTGTCGAAGCTCAACGGCCATGCCGGTGGGCAGTTGGCACTTGGCATCCGGCCGGAAGGTGTGCTCATCCGCCGTGACGCGGCCGACGGTTTCATGGCCGTCGAGACGCAGATCGTCGAACCGCTCGGCTCCTTCGACATCGTCGATCTCAAAGTCGGTTCGAAGATGCTGCGAGCCCGCACCAAGAGCGGCTTTGTAAGCGGGCCAGGCGAGAAGGTGTTCGCCCGGATCGATCCGACGCAGGCGCATTTCTTCGACAAGGCAAGCGGCAAGTCGCTTGAGGTGAGGCTCTGATGGCCCATATCCAGCTCAAGAATATCTCCAAGAGTTTCGGCAACCACACGGCGCTCACCGGGCTCGATCTCGACATCGCCGATGGCGAGTTCTTCGTCCTGCTCGGCGAGACGGGCGCCGGCAAGACGACGACGCTGCGGCTGATCGCCGGCCTGGAAAAACCCAGCGAGGGGCAGGTGTTCATCGACGGCGTCGACGTTGCGGACTGGGGCGCGGCCGAGCGCGACGTGGCGCTGGTGCTGCAGCAATATTCGCTTTATCCGCGCTACACGGTGCGGGAGAACCTCGAATTTCCGCTGAAGCCGAAGATCCGCCGGCTGCCCGACGCCGAGATCAAGGACCGTGTCGAACGTGCGGCGCGCACGCTGCGGATTGAGCACCTGCTCGACCGCAAGACCGACCGTCTGTCCGGCGGCGAGATGCAGCGCGTCTCGATCGGCCGCGCCATCGTGCGCAAGCCGCGCGTGTTCCTGATGGACGAGCCGCTCTCGGCGCTCGACGCCAAGCTGCGCGAGGCGCTGCGCACCGAGCTGAAAAACCTGCAGATGCAGCTCGGCGCCACATTCCTGTTCGTCACCCACGACCAGATCGAAGCGATGTCGATGGGCGACAAGGTCGGCGTCCTGAACCATGGCCGGATCGTGCAGACCGGCACGCCGCACGAGATCTACAACAATCCGCGCGACACCTATGTGGCGAGCTTCGTCGGCTCGCCGCCGATGAACCTTATCGACGGCAGGCTGGTGAATGGCCGCGCGGTGATGGCGCCGTTGAATTTCGAACTGCCCTTTTCGGGGGGAGCCAAGGCGAGTGCGGCGACAGATGGTCGCCCGCTCGTCTTCGGCATTCGTCCCGAGGACGTCTATCTGGAGGGCGGTGCGCCAGTCGAGGCGCGTGTCCACGACGTCGAGAACCATGGCGTGGAGAAGATCCTGACGCTGCGCGTCGGAGAGGCGATGCTGCGCGCCACGGTGCCGGCCAGGACCGATGTCGCGATAGAGCAGCCGGTGCGCTTTGCCTGGAACCCGGACAAGGTGGTGCTGTTCGACAAGGGCAGCGGCGTCAGCCTGCGGCATGCCTCATAGGTGTTGCTTCGTTCGAGGGGTGCGGGACAGGAAAGGTCAACCGGCCTGACGGATCTCTGCCTGTTCCTCGGCACGGAAATGGCTGGGCGCCGAGCCGATGACGCGCTTGAAGGCACGGCTGAAGGCGGCGTCCGATTCATAGCCGAGACGAGCGGCAACGACTGATATTTTCATGCGGTCGCGGACCAGCCACTGCCTCGCCTGATGCATTCGGACCTGGGTGACGTATTTTGCCGGCGTCTCGCCGACGATGGTGGCGAAACGCTCGGCAAAGCCCGAGCGCGAGGCGCCCATCATCCTGGCCAGCGCCTCGACCGTCCAGTCATGGTCCGGCTCGAGATGAATGGCGGCCAGCACGCGGCCGATATCGCGATCCCGGACCGCCGCTATCCAGCCGGAGGAGTCGCCGCAGCCGCGCTCGACCCATGAGCGGATGACTGTCGCGGCAAGCACGTCGGCCAGCCGCGCCAGAATGCCGCCGGAGCCCACGCGTTCCATCGTGACTTCGCGCGCCATCGATTCGAGAAGATGTGGAATGCCTGGCTCATAGGCTTCCAGTTCGTGCGTTCGCATCACGTCCGGCATCATGCCGAGCAAGGGATGCAAGCCGTCGAGATTGAAATACATGCTGGCGCAGAACAGCAGCGTTCCCGGCTGGCAATTCTTGTCGCACATCTCCGCGTTGGACGTGCAGTAGACGTCCTTGCAGACTTCCTCGAGCTCGTAGCCATGGATCGGCCAGGTCTGCGCACCGGGTTCGCTGGCCAGCACATGGGCCTCACCGCGCGGCAAAAGCACCGCATCGCCGGCATTGAGCTGCACCCACTCGCCGGAGGGCTGCTTCAGCCAGCAGCCCTTGCGGCCGATGAAATGAAACCGCGCCCCGGGCTGAGCCGGGAACTGGATACCCCACGGCTCCTTCATTTCGCAGCGGCCATATTCGACACCATCGAGGCGCAGGCCGCGCAATATGTCTGTCAGCGGGTCGCCGGTGACCGGAATTTTGGACGAACGGTCAAACATAATGGGGTTTCTAGCATGGAAACTCCGGCCCGTCACTCCTTATGTTGCAGTGCAGTTTAACGTTGCGCCGCAAACAAATCGACGACCGGCCCCTAGCCAAACCGTGATGGCGAGTCCTATAACGGGTGGAGCCCCAGCCGGCCGTTTCCTATGTGGCGCTGCCAACAGATCGGAGACTGAGCATGGCCGAACCCGTGACAGGCGTCATCGACGCCGCACTTCTCAATCCCGCAGAATCCGATGAACGAACCGAGCCGGCATGGGGTGCCGTGGTTTCGCTCGCGCTTGGCGTCTTCGGCCTCGTCACCGCCGAATTCCTGCCCGCCAGCCTGCTGACGCCGATGGCACGCGATCTCGGTGTGAGCGAAGGTGTCGCCGGCCAGGCGGTGACCGCAACCGCCATCGTCGGGGCCATCGCCGCGCCCACCATGGCCATCGTCACAGGGCGCATGGATCGCAGGCTGGTGATGTGGATGCTGACGGCGTTCTTGATCTTGTCCAACCTTCTGGCCACCTTCGCCTCGTCGCTGCCCATGCTTCTGCTTGCCCGCGTGGTGCTCGGCGTCGCATTGGGCGGCTTCTGGGCGATGTCGGCGGCGATGGCGCTGCGGCTGGTGCCGATGCGGCTGATGCCACGCGCCATGTCGATCGTCCTGACCGGCGTTTCGCTGGCCACCGTCACCGCCGCCCCTGTCGGCGCCTATGTCGGCGATTTGTGGGGATGGCGCACGGCATTCATGATCGCGACCATCGTCGGTGCGTTGGCGCTGCTGGTGCAACTGGCCACCATTCCGAAGCTGCCGCCGGTTGGCGTCGCGAGCTTCCGCACCTTGCTCCAGGTGCTGGAGCGGCCGTCGATCAGGGTGGCCCTGCTGGTCGTGTTGCTGGTCGCGTCCGGGCACTTTGCCGGCTTCACCTATGTCCGTCCCTTCCTCGAAAAGGTGCCGGTGCTGGACATCGAGACGATCTCGCTGGTGCTTCTGGCTTATGGCGTTGGCGGTTTCTTCGGCAATATCGCCGGCGGCATCCTGGCCGAACGCAGCCTCAAGACAGCCGTGGCGCTGGCACCCTTGCTGATTGCCCTGGCGGCCGCTTCGATGCTGATCTTCGGCGCTTCGCCGACGATCGCCGCTGCCGCTGTCGCGGCCTGGGGTTTTGCCTTCGGCGCCGTCCCGGTCGGGCTGCAAAGCTGGCTGGTCCGGGCCGCGCCCGACCAGGCCGAAAGCGCCGGCGGCCTGATGGTGGCGACCTTCCAGGTGGCGATCGCGCTGGGCGCCGTCTTCGGCGGCCTGCTGGTCGACCATGCCGGCGTCGCCAGTGCCTTCGCCTATTGCGGCATCGCAACACTGCTGGCTGCGGTCGTGGTGTTCCTGCGCGGCCCGAAGCAGGCCGAATAGCGTCCGCCGACAGCCATTCCTGGCAGCGGCCCGAGAACCGTCACGGTTTTCGGGCCGATGCCGTTCTGGTGACGGTAACAAAGCGGGTTGCGGCATCGGATCGTTCCCGCCGGAACGAGCGAGAGGCTCAGGCCGACCGACCGTCGAAGTCGAAGATCGACAGAACGGAAATGTCGATACCCTCGACACAGTTGAGGTTGATGTAGGCGCTGCGTTGACCGCCTTCGTGGACATCCTCGGCGAAAGGGTGGATGCCGCAGGTGCGGCAGAAACGGTGCGCGATGGCATGATTGCCGAATGTATAGGTGCTGAGGTCATCACCCCAGGCGAGGACTGTCAGGCTTTCATGCGGGACGGCGCACAGGAGCGCGCCCTTGCGCGAGCAGATTGAACAATTGCACCGCACGACACCGGTCAGCTTCGCCTTGAATTCGAAGGCGACCTTGCCGCAGTGACAGCTGCCTCTGTAGAGCATCGTTTCTTCCTCGCATCCGACAGGGGTGCAAAACCGCCTTCGCCGGGTTAAGTCTCGGCAAGCCATGCAACTGGCTTCTCATCTTAAGACGTTCAGGCAGTCCGGAGTCCGACACCGACAATGCAATCCGTCCGCGATCATCTCGAAATTATTCTCGCGCGCCTTGCCGCCCGCGCCGGCGACGAACGCGTTTTCACGAGGATTTACACGGAGCCGGCGCGCGCGGCGGCCGACGCCAGCGACGCCCGCAGCCGAGCCGGCGTGACGCTTGGACCGCTCGATGGCACGATCGTCTCGATCAAGGATCTGTTCGATGTGGCCGGTGAGCCGACCACGGTCGGCTCGCTGATGCGCAAGACCGCCGCGCCCCCGCTGCGCGATGCCGCCATCGTTAGCCGGTTAAGGCAGGCTGGCGCGGTGATCATTGGCAAGACCAACATGACCGAATTCGCCTTCACCGCGATCGGCGACAACATGCATAACGGCACGCCAGGCAATGCCGCCGACGCCAGCCGCATTCCCGGCGGTTCGTCGTCCGGCGCTGGCGTTTCCGTCGGCGAGGGGACGAGCGACATCTCGATTGGCTCCGATACCGGCGGGTCGATCCGCATTCCGGCGTCGCTCAACGGCGTCGTCGGCTTCAAGCCGACGGCACGGCGCGTGCCGCTTGCCGGTGCCTTTCCGCTGTCGAGCACTCTGGACTCGATCGGGCCGCTTGCCCGAACGGTCGCGCACTGTGCCGCTGCCGATGCGGTGATGGCCGGCGGGATGCCGAGCGAACTGGCGGGCATTGCACTCGCCGGGCTTCGCGTTGGCATCCCGCGCGGCGTTCTTTTCGGAGATACGGACGGCGAGATTGCCGCGGCCTTCGAGCGTTGTCTTGGCAAGATCGAACAGGCTGGCGCGCGCATTGCGGATCTGTCAATCGACGACATGATCGCGGATTTGCGCGCAGCCACCAAGCGCGGCTCGATCGCCGCCATGGAAGGAGCCGAGATCCATGCCGACTGGCTGGCGACGGGTGCATCGGTGCCGGTCGATCCCCATGTCAGCGGCCCCCTGTCGCGCGCGGTGATGCTGCCGGCGCCGGTCTATATCAGGGCACTGCGACGCCGTGGCGCGCTCGTCGCCGCCATGGGCGAGCGGCTGGCATCGGTCGATGTGCTGGCGCTGCCGACCACGCCGGTGACGGCGCCGACCATCCTTTCCATGAACGAAAGTGCCGAACTGCGCGACCATCTCGAAGGCCTGCTGCTGCGCAACACACAGATCGCCAACCAGTTCGACCTCTGCGCGATCTCGCTGCCGATGCCTGACATGACGCTGCCGGCCGGGCTGATGCTGGTGGCACGGAATGGCCATGATCGGCATCTGCTGCGGATTGCCGCTGAAGTGGAGGGGCTGCTGGGCGGCTGATCGGCAGGGCGAAACCGCAATGCGCTATATGTCGAGCGGAAACCGTCGCCGGTAGTGATCGACCACTTCCGGATTGCGCAGATTGACCGGCAGTTTGCCCGCCAGCACCAGCAAGGCCTCGCCCGCCGCGCCAATCCCCATGCGCATCATCGATTCCTCGGTAATCCCTGCCATATGCGGGGTAATGATGACGTTGTCGAAGCCGAAATAGGGATGGTCTGGCGGCAATGGCTGCGTCGAAAACACGTCGAGCGCGGCGCCGCCGATGTGGCGTTCCCGCAAGGCCTCGATCAGCGCATCGTCGTCGACGACCGGGCCGCGCGAGACGTTGATCAGCAGCGCGCCGGGTTTCATGCGGGCGATGCGCTCGCGGCTGATCAGGCCGCGCGTTTCCGGCGTCAGCGGGCAGCAGAGCACGATGATGTCGCTCTGCTCGACCAGCGCGTCGATCGACAGGAAGCCGACCTTCTCCGGCGCCGGCTGCATGCTGCGCGTCGTCGCCACCACCTTCAGGTCGAAGCCGTGCGCGGCGATATGGCCGACGGCCTGCCCAACCGCGCCAAGGCCGACAATGCCGATGGTCTTGCCGGCAAGCTCGATATTGGCGTTGGCATGCTCGCGTCCGGCTAGCCAGCCCTTGGCGCGCAGGTCGCGGTCGACCCGGCGGAATTGCCGCAGCAGCGCAAGTGCGGTGAACATGACATGTTCGGCCACCGAGCGCGCATTAACCGCCGGCACGTTGGCCACCAGCACGCCGGCCGCGGTCGCCGCCTCCATCGGGATCATGTCGAGCCCGGCGCCATGGCGGATCGCCGCTCTCAACTTCCAGGCGCCCTCGAACAGTGCCGGCGGCAGCGGGGCGCGCACGATGACGATGTCGGCGTCCCTGGCCTCCCTGGTGAGAGTGCCGGGATCGAGCGCCGAGGCGATGACGAGCTGACCGGCGCCGGCGAGCCTGGCGGAAGCGCGCGGATGCAGCGGATGGGTCGACAGGATCTTCGGCACGGACCGGGCCACGGTCAGGCCTTTTCGAGCGCCGGGCTCGCGGGCGCAACCGTCTTGCCGCCTTCGATCAGCCCCTTCCAGTAGCTTTCCGCGCCCTGGAGATGGGCGCTCATCAGCGCCTGGGCGAGATTGCCGTCGCGGCGCAGCAGCGCCTCGTAGATCTGCACATGCTCGGCATGTGAACGCACGCTGCGTTCGGGATCGTTGAAGTAGATCGGCAGGCGCTGCTCGCCCATCAGATAATAGACGCTGCAGATGTTGTGGAAGACGCCGTTCTTGGTGGCACGCACGATCTCGAGGTGAAACTCGCGGTCCTCCTTGGCGAGGCCTTCGCCCGCGGCGATGCGCTCCTCGGAGACCTTGAGAATTTCGCGCAGCCGTTCGAAATTCTCCTCGGTGGCGCGCGAGCAGGCAAGCTCCGCGGCCTTGATCTCGTGGATCTTGCGCAATTCGACCGTTTCGTAGATCTGCAGGGGATCAAGCGGCAGGCCGGCGCGCGCGAACAGCGCCAGCGCCTCGACGCTCGCCTGCTTGGTGTCGATATAGATGCCTGACTTGGCCCGGCGCTCGACGATGCGCATGGCTTCGAGGATGGCCAGCGCCTCGCGGATTTGGCCGCGGCTGACGCCGAAATGCTCAGCCAGCTCACGTTCCGACGGTGTACGGCCCGTCTCGTTGTCGGAGTGGGAGAACAGATAGGCGGCGAGTTCCGCGAGAAGGTTCTTTTCTTTCATCGTCAATTGCGTTGCGCGTGCGCCTCCAGGAACCGCTCCGAAATGGTGAATCCCAATCCGGGCTTTTCGGGGATCGCTATCATACCGTCCCTTGCTTCGACAGTCTCTTCGATCAGGTCGTGGATCATCGGGTTGGCACCGAGCGAATATTCGACGGTGAAACTTGATGGCGATGCGGCGCAGACATGCAGCCCGGCGAAGAAGCAGGGCGCGCCGGCCCATAGATGCGGTGCAAAGCGCAGGTTGAAGGCGCTGGCGATGGTGCCGATCTTCATCGCCTCGCTGATGCCGCCGCAGAAGGCGGGATCAGGCTGGAAGATGTCGGCGGCCTTGAGCATTGCGAGATCGCGGAAGGCATAGCGCGTCGCCTCGCTCTCGCCGGTGGCGATCGGAACGGCGCCGGAGGCACGCACTTCCGCCATGCCCGGCTTGTCGTCGGCGATGACAGGCTCCTCGAACCAGGCGAGATCAAGGTCGTTGACGAGATGGATGAAGCGCTTGGCCTCCGCCACCGTATAGGTGCCATGGGCATCGACCATCAACTCGACATCGGGGCCGATCGCCTGGCGGGCGGCGCGCACGCGGGCCGCGGAAATGTGTGCGGCGCGATCCATGGCGCCGACGCGCATCTTCAGCGCCTTGAAGCCGCCCTGGGCGATGTAGGATTTCAGCTGTTCGCCGATGGCATCGGCGGACGCCCAGCCGCCGGAGGCATAGGCCTGCATGCGATCGACCTTGCGTCCGCCGAGCAACCGCCAGACCGGTTGGCCGAGCGATTTGCCCAGTATGTCCCAGAGCGCGATGTCGACGGCGCTGATGGCGGCAATGCTCATGCCGCGCCGCGCCAACTGCGGCATGGCGTGGCCGGCGCGGGCCGCACCGTCGTGGCGCACGCCGTTGTAGAGCATCTCCCAGATGACGCCGATATCGGCTGGATCTCGGCCGATCAATTGCGGCCCGACCTCATGGTTCAGCATATGGACGAGGGCGCTGTAGCTGCCGGCGCTGCCGGCGGCGTTCTTGCCTTCGCCCCAGCCGACCAGCCCGTCATCGGTCCCGATGCGTAAGATGACGGCATCAAAGGTCGTCACCTGGCCGAAGTCGCTGCGGTGCTGCCGCGCGGCTTCGATCGGGATGCGGACCCACCAGGCCTGGACAGTCTTGATGCGCATGTTTTTCCCCAGCCCTGCCGCCGGTCGAGGCGGAAGGGCAAATTTCCCAGAGACAGTCGACTACTTGATCAGCGGCAGCAGCGTTTCGGCGGTAATGCGCATCTGGTCGGTGTAGAATTTCTCGGTGAGCACGCTGGAGCCATGGTCCTGGATGAACTTCAACTGCTCGGGCGAGATATCGACCGGGTGGCGCTCGACCATGTCGGGATAGGGTGCCGCCGGCGTGCGGTCGACCGGAGCGACGAACTCATTGGTCAGCGCGCCGTCGTAGCCGACTTCCTTCAAAGTGGCGACGATCCTTGGCCAGTCGATCTGGCCGAGGCCTGCGGCGAAGCGGTTGTTGTCGGCGACATGGAAGTCGAACAGCCGCTTTCCGACCTGCCGGATGGCGTCATGGACGTTAAATTCCTCCATGTGGATATGGTAGGCGTCGAGGCAGACGCCGCATTCCGGACTGACCGCGTCGGCCAGTGCCAGCGCCTGGGCGCCGCGATTGAACAGATAAGTCTCGAAGCGGTTGAGCGGCTCGACGGCGATCTTGACGCCGACCTTCTTGGCGTGGCTGAAGCATTCGCGGGTTGCGTCGACCACCCACTTCCATTCCTCTTCCTCGGTGCCGTCAGGAACCACCTTGCCGACCGTGGCCGGAACCAGGGTGATGATCTCGCCATCGAGTTCGCTGACCATGGTCAGCACGTCCTTGACGTACTGTACGGAGCGCTCGCGCTGGCCCTGGTCCCTGGCGGCAAGGTTGCGCTCGCCCAGCATCAAGGTCACCGCACCCCAGCAGCGGATGCCATGCTCTCTCAAGAGCGCCCGCGTCTCCTTGGTTTTGTATTGCTCGGGCTCGCCGGAAATCTCGATCGACTCATAGCCGAATTTCTTGATGCGCTTGAGCGTGGTCTCCAGGGGTTCCGCGCGCATCCAGTTGTGCGTCGAAAGATGCATGGTCTGTCCTTCCAAATTGGTCCGTATGGTTTGCCTGCGACATGCATCGCCGAAAGACGACGCAAGCGTTCCTCCCCAAGGCCTCCCCAGCCCTTCCCCGCAAACTGGTTCGACCAATTGGGCCTGAGGCGAGGTCTACAGCAAATTCTCCTGAACGGCAAGAAGCGTGGCGGCGTAACGCGACATGCGAATTATTCCCTTGATTATATTGCAATATGTGCCGATATCCCGGATGTGCGGAGGGCTTGGCCGAACCATTGTGAGGCTTGACCAAATTCCCCTATTTGGTAATACCAGAATGGCAATGCCTGCAAAGCGCACGATGCGAAAGACCAAAGTGGCTGGCCCTGTTTTCAATCAGCGCTATGCTTGGTCGACAAAGAAGGGGAGGATGCCTATGCCGACGACAATGAAGGGTCCCGGGCTGTTTCTGGCGCAGTTCGCGGGCGATGCCGCGCCATTCAATTCGCTGGCCTCGATCACCAAATGGGCTGCCGGTCTCGGCTACAAGGGCGTGCAGATCCCGACCTGGGACCGACGCCTGTTCGACCTTGAGAAGGCGGCGTCCTCCAAGGCGTATTGCGACGAGGTGAAGGGCATCTGTGCCGATGCCGGCGTGGAGATCACCGAATTGTCGACGCATCTGCAGGGTCAATTGGTGGCGGTGCATCCGGCCTACGACACGCAGTTCGACGGCTTTGCGCCGGCTTCGGTGCACAGCAATCCCCAAGCGCGACAGAAATGGGCGGTCGAGCAGATGACCTTCGGCGCCAAGGCGTCGCGCAACCTCGGCCTCGATGCCTCTGTGACCTTCTCCGGCGCATTGGCCTTCCCTTACCTCTACCCTTGGCCGCAGCGGCCGGCCGGCCTGATCGAGGAGGCCTTCGCCGAACTCGGCAAGCGTTGGAAGCCGATCCTCGATGTCTATGAGGACAATGGCGTCGATGTCGGCTACGAAATCCATCCCGGCGAGGACGTGTTCGACGGCGCCACCTTCGAAATGTTCCTCGATGCGGTCGGCGGCCATAAGCGTTGCAACATCAACTACGATCCGTCGCACTTCCTGTTGCAGCAGCTCGACTATCTCGAATTCATCGACATCTATCACGAGCGCATCAAGGCCTTCCACGTCAAGGACGCCGAGTTCAATCCGACCGGCCGGCAAGGCGTCTATTCCGGCTATCAGGGTTGGGTAAATCGGGCCGGCCGCTTCCGCTCGCTGGGCGATGGGCAGGTGGATTTCGGCGGCATCTTCTCCAAGCTGACGCAGTACGATTATGATTCCTGGGCAGTGCTGGAATGGGAGTGCTGCCTGAAACATCCGGAGGATGGCGCGGCAGAGGGCGCGCCCTTCATCCAGCATCACATCATCCGGGTGACGGAGAGGGCGTTCGACGATTTCGCCGGCGGCACCACCGACAAGAAGCTGCTGCGCGCAATGATGGGCATTTAGCGCCGGGAGGGATAGGTTCAGGCCGAGATCTTCGGCCTACGACCCCACCCGATCCGCTGCGCGGATCGACCTCCCCTCAAGGGGAGGTAAGCACAACGAGGGAGACAACAAAAAATGGTCGGCGCATCGAAGTCGGAAACGGGAGGCGGCCCGATCCGCTATGGCATGGTCGGTGGCGGCCAGGGCGCCTTTATCGGCGCGGTGCACCGCATCGCGGCGCGCATGGACAATGAGTTCGTGCTGGTTGCCGGTGCACTCTCTTCCGACCCCGCCCGCGCCAAGGCATCGGCGGCCGAACTCGGGCTCGATCCGGACCGCAGCTATGCGTCCTACGCCGAGATGGCCAAGGCCGAGGCGAAGCGTACCGACGGTATCGAGGCGGTGGCCATCGTCACCCCCAACAATGTCCACGTGCCGGCAGCCAAGGCCTTCCTCGAGGCCGGCATCCACGTCATCTGCGACAAGCCGCTGGCGACGACGCTGGCCGAAGCAAAAAAACTGGCGGCGATCGTCGAGAAGACCGGCAAGGTGTTCGTGCTGACGCACAATTACACCGCCTATCCGATGGTGCGGCAGGCGCGCGAGATGGTGGCCAAGGGCATGCTCGGCGACATCCGTATCGTGCAGTCCGAATATCCGCAGGACTGGCTGACCGAGGATCTCGCCGCCACCGGCCAGAAGCAGGCATCCTGGCGCGGCGATCCGAAACAGGCGGGCGCCGGCGGGGCTCTGGGCGACATCGGCACGCATGCCTACAATCTTGCTCGCTTCGTTTCCGGACTGGAGCTGGACTCCCTGTCGGCCGATCTCGATGCCTTCGTGCCGGGACGGCAACTCGACGACAACGTCAACGTCATGCTGCGCTTCAAGCCGAACGGAAAAACGCATCCGGCCAAGGGCATGATCTGGGCAAGCCAGGTGGCGCCGGGCCATGAAAACGGCCTGAAGCTGCGCATCTATGGCTCGAAGGGCGGGCTGGAATGGGTGCAGGCCGACCCGAACTATCTCTGGTACACGCCCTTCGGCCAGCCAAAGCAATTGATCACCCGCAACGGCGCCGGCGCATTGCCGGTGGCGGGCCGCGTCAGCCGCGTGCCGTCAGGCCATCCCGAGGGCTATCTCGAAGGTTTCGCCAACATCTATCAGGAAGCGGCGCGGGCCATCCGCGCGGCGCGCCGCAAGGGCGGCAAGCCGGCAAAGGATGTCGTCTTCCCGACCATCGAGGACGGCGTCGAAGGTATGGCCTTCATCGAGGCCTGCGTGAAGTCGTCCAAGAAAAACGGAGCGTGGACGAAGCTTTGACCGGCGTGCCGATCTTCAGGTGATGCCGGCCTGCAAGCGGCTGTTCCTGCGCTTCCGGTGTTCACGTGCGAAAAGTACGCTCCGGTTCCCGGAAACGACCATTTTGGCTCGGCCTGATCTGAAGCTTGGAAACCCGGCGGGCTTAAAGTGGGGAGGAGCGTCGATGAAAATCGGCATGTGCATGTTCTTGTGGACGACGGCGGTATCGAAGAAGCACGAGCCATTGCTTCGCGACATCAAGGCGACAGGCTTCGACGGCGTCGAGATACCGGTCTTCGCCGGCACGCCCGACGACTACAGGAAACTGGGCGAGTTGCTCGATCGCATCGGGCTGGAGCGGACCGCGGTTTCGGCGATGGGCGATCCGGCGATGAACCTGATCTCGGCCGACGCGGCAACGCGCAAGGCGGGAATCGACTATATGAAATGGGCTGTCGATTGCGCCGATGCACTTGGCGCGAGCACATTGAGCGGACCGCTGCATTCGACGCTCGGCGCCTTTTCCGGCAGCGGGCCGACGGCAGCGGAGAAGAAGCGCTCGATTGCTTCGCAACGCGCCATCGGCGACCATGCCGGCAAGCGGAACGTCACAATCGGGCTCGAGGCGCTCAACCGTTTCGAATGCTACCTCGTCAACACGATGGCGGACCTGTCGGAGCATATCGACGCCATCGACCGCCCGCACATCAAGGCGATGTACGACACTTTCCACGCCAACATCGAGGAGGCCGACCCGATCGGAGCTTACACGAAGCATCGCGGCAACATCGTGCATATCCACATATCGGAGAACGATCGCGGCGTGCCGGGGCGCGGCAACATCCAGTGGAAGGAGACTTTCGCGGCCATCCGCAAGAGTGGCTACGACGACTGGCTGACGATCGAGGCCTTTGGCCGCTCGTTGAAAGACCTGGCGGCGGCGACCAAGGTGTGGCGCGATTTTTCCGAAACGCCGGAGGCGGTTTATCGGGATGGCTACAAGCACATCCGGAACGGGTGGAAGAAGGCGGCTTAGGCTCCTCCCTTCGTCATCCACGGGCGGAGCGGGAGCGAAGCGGACGCGGAGACCCGAGGATCCATGCCGCGACCTCGATGCTCCGCAACGGTTCAGAATTCTGCATCGCTATATTCTACGGCTTAGGTGACGGCATGGATCCTCGGGTCTGCGCCGCGTCGCTTCGCTCCTTGCTCCGCCCGTGGATGACGAAGGCGGCGCGGGCCGCTACCAAGCAGGGCGTTGATCAACCCTGCCGGGCTTGCATCCTGTTGTAGTCGTGGATGGTCCGGCTCAGCCTACGGCGCAGGAAGTTCGAGATGTTGTCGAAGATGAAGACGACCAGCAGGATCAGCAGCACCATGTAGAAGACGTTGGCCCAGTTGGAGTTGGTGCGCATGGCTTCCCACAATTTCAGGCCGATGCCGCCGGCACCGACGGCGCCGATAATGGTCGCGCCCCTTGTGTTGGATTCCCATTGGTAGAGTGTCTGGCTGATGAAGATGGGTATGACTTCCGGCATTACGCCATAACGCTGCACCAGCAGGCCGTTGGCACCGGTCGACTTGATGCCTTCGCGCGGTTTGTCGTCGATGTTCTCAAGACCTTCCGAATAGACTTTGCCGAGCGTGCCGATCTCGGTGAAGAAGATCGCCGCGCTGCCGGCCAGCGGCCCGGGGCCGAAGGCGCGGGTGAAGAACAGCGCCCAGATCAGCATGTCGACGGAGCGCATGAAGTCGAAGAAGCGCTTGAGCACCTGGCTGAGCGCGCCGCTCGGCGTGATGTTGCGGGCGGCGAAGAAGGCCAGCGGGAAGGCGACGATGCCGCCGAGCAGCGTGCCGAGAAACGCCATGACGATGGTCTGCAGCAGCTTCGTCCAGACATCGCCGTGCTGCCATTGGGCGTTGTTCCAGATGTTGTCGCCGGCAAGCGCGAGGTTCGAAGTGCCCGGCTTCAGTTCAGGGCCCGATACGATCAGCGAGATCACTTCGCCGGCGGGCTTGCCGAAGAAGGGCGAGCGTGTGTCGAAGACGAAATTCGCCCAGCCGAGGAAGCGCTTGCGCACCTTGACCCGATCGACGGTGACGCGAACCTCGCCAACGAAGCCCATACTGGCCACCACCTCGTCATCATGCGCGGTGATCCAGTCCGGCACCTGGCCCTCGACCACCGGCTTGCCACTGGTCAGCGAGACGGGAACCGTCTGGCCGTGGGCGGTAATCGTCGCCTGCGTCTTGTCGAAGGTGACGGATTTTGCCGGCCCATCTATTTGCACGGTGAAAGTGCCGTCCGGGTTCCTGATCACCCAGTCGGGGTTCGGATTATCGCCAAGGGCTGAGAAGCGCGGATATTTTGGCGTGATCTCGGGTTGATCAAGACGGAATTCCGGCTGCAGATCGTAGCTGATCCACTGTGTAAGGAAGAGCGGCAGGCGCTCCCAGTGCGATTCCCTTAGCACCTGAGGCAGGCTGAAGAACCACATCGCATAGACGAGGTACAGCATTGTGCCC
Organism: Mesorhizobium sp. B2-4-14; assembly: GCF_006442155.1. NCBI lineage: Bacteria > Pseudomonadati > Pseudomonadota > Alphaproteobacteria > Hyphomicrobiales > Phyllobacteriaceae > Mesorhizobium > Mesorhizobium sp. B2-4-14. The sequence continues at coordinate 51,009 of NZ_VFVA01000017.1, forward strand.
GTGACCAGGAACAGCGGGCCGTAGCGCTTGTAGGCCGGGCGACGGAACACCTGCGGGTAACGCTCCTCGATCGACAGGATTTCGTCGGCGGTCATCGCGGCCATGTCTTGTCTTTCTGGTTGACCATGATCTCTTCCGAAAAACGGTCTAGAGCATGATGCCGAAAAGTGTGAAGCGGTTTTCGGACGACATCATGCTCTAACTTTTTGATTTAGAGACGGATTCAGATTTCAGGTCGACTCGACCTGAAATCATCCGGCTCTAGGCGTTCATCATAAAGGCCTGTTCGCCCACCAGCTTGCGGCGCAGCCAGGCAGAGAACTGGTCGACGAGGAAGATGGTGGTGAACAGGAGCAGGACCAGCGCCAGCGTCTTGGCGCCGAAGCCGCGCGAGATGGAGAGCTTCAGTTCCTCACCGATACCGCCGCCGCCGACCGCGCCGATGATGGTCGAAGCGCGCACGTTGATCTCAATTCTGAGCAGCGTGTAGGACATGAAATTGGGCAGCACTTGCGGCAGGTCGGCGAAGCGCACCCGCTCGAACCAGTTGGCGCCGACGGCGCGCAGGCCCTCCTCGGGACGCATGTCGATGTTCTCGTTGATCTCGTAGAACAGCTTGCCCAATGCGCCGATGGAGTGCAGGCCGATGGCGATGATGGCGGCGATCGGACCGATCGAGACGATGGCCGCGAACAGGCCGGCGATGACGATCTCGGGGAAGGCGCGCAGCAGTTCCATGAACCGCTTGACGATCAGCCGCAGCACCGGATGGGGCGTCAGATTGCGCGCCGCGATGAAGGAGAACGGCACGGCAAAGACGAAGCCGACGAAGGTCGAGACCAGCGCCACATTCACGGTGGTCAGCATCAGCTCGAAATATTCGGGGACGTAGAACCCGCCCCAGATATAGACGCGGCCGAGCGGGAAGTTGAATTCCTGAGTGCCGGTATCATGTGGCGAGGCGATGTCGAACAGGGCCCGCCAGACGTCGTTCCAATCCTTGGGAACAAGCCAGCTCAGGAAATCCAGAAGGTGGGGCAGCCGGTCGAAGAAATGCCCGGCATTGGCTTCGTCGGCGAACCACATGCTGGCGAACATCGCCACGAGCAGCAGGGCGACGCCCAACGCCGTATAGAAGCGGCGAAGCGACGTCTGGCGTCGCCAGGCATCAGCCATCTGGTGGGGGGCGCCGGAAGGGGCGGGAACGGAAAGGGTCATGATCGGGGATGCAAAAAGGGCGGCGCTTTCAGCACCGCCCTTTCCGATTTCATCATCAGCCGCCGATGGCTGCCTTACGGGCTTCGACGATGACGCTGTAGAAGTCCGGCTTCACCGGAACGTAACCGGTGAAATCGCCGCCTTCGACGCCTTCGAAGCAAGCCTTGTCCTTCTTGGGCAGGTCGGTGAAGAAGGCCGTGAGCTTTGCAGTCATCTCGTCGCCGAGCGCGGTGCGCACGACCAGCGGGCCGTTCGGGATCAGGCCCGAGCGCCAGACTTCGACGAAGTCGTTCGGATCGACGGCACCCTTGGCGACTTCCTTGTGGAAGGTGCCGGAGCTGTAGCCGTTCTTGAAGTCGCCGATGCCCGAGGAATCGTCGACAGCGACATCGACCTTGCCGTCGCGCACGGCCAGAACGTTGTTCTCATGGCCGCCGTTGAACTGGGTCGAAGCGAAGAAGCTATCGTTCGGCATGCCGGTGGTCTTCGGAATCTGGGTCAGCGGGATCAGATAGCCCGAGGTCGAATCCGGGTCGGCGTAGCCGAGTTTCTTGCCCTTGGCCGACATGATGTCCTTTATGCCCGAGGACTTCAGCGCCATGCCGATCGAGTAGTAGCCAGTGGAACCGTCGGTCTGTTTGGTGGTGAGGATCGGGGTGACGGCTTTCGGGTCCTTGATGTAGACGCTGGCGTAGCCGGAAGCGCCGAGCTCGGCGAAGTCGAGCGTGCCGCCGAGCAGGCCCTGGATGACGCCGTCATAGTCGGCGGCGGGGAACAGCGAGACCTTCTCGAAGCCGAACTCGGTCTTCAGGTGGTCGGCCAGGCACTGGTAGTTGCGCAGGCGGTCGGTCTCGTTTTCACCGCCGAGAATGCCGACGCGGAATTCTTTCATGTCGGCGGCATGGGCCATGCTGGTGGCCATCGCGAGCACCGAAACGGCGCCAAAAATCATTTTCCTGAACATATGACGTCTCTCCTGTAGGTTCCGGCCCCGCGCCGGCAGCGTTCTTGATTTTGACGGTGCCCTTGACGCGGGCGGACGATCCAGTACGGCTTTTCTTGGCCCATGATCTTTCCCGAAAAACGAATTCCACTTTTCGGGATTATGGGCTCAGTATCCCGGGAAAGCGGGTTCGAGCGGTCCGGCGGATGCGGTAATCTTTTGTTTGTAGGCAACGCTGGTCGAGGTGATGGCCTCCGAGATTTCGCTGCCATTGGCATCGGCGCCGTAAACAAGACGCACGGCGTCGCGGTCGAGTTCTTCGGGCGGACCGTCGAAGACGACCTTGCCGGCGGCCATGCCGATGATGCGGTTGCAATAGGCGCGGGCGGTGTCCAGCGTGTGCAGGTTGGTGACGACGGTGATGCCTTCGCGCAGGTTGATGTCCTGCAGCGAATCCATAACCACCTTGGCATTGAGCGGGTCGAGCGAGGCGATCGGCTCGTCGGCGAGGATCACCTTGGGCTGCTGCATCATGGCGCGGGCTATCGCGACGCGCTGCTGCTGTCCGCCCGACAACGTACCGGCGGGCTGGAGCGCCGTGGGCGCGATGTCGAGCCGTTCCAACGCCGCGACCGCTTCGGCGCATTCGGCGCGCGAGAACATACCCAGAAGATTGGACAGGGTCGAACGATGGTTTAGTTTGCCGAGCAGCACGTTGGTCAGCACGTCGAGGCGCGGCACCAGGTTGAACTGCTGGAAGATCATGGCGCAGTCGCGCTGCCAGCGCCGCAGTGGCGAACCACGCAGCCTGGAGACCTCGGCGCCGTCAAAAAAAATCGACCCTTGGCTGGGATCGACAAGACGATTGATCATGCGAAGAAGGGTCGACTTGCCAGCGCCGGAACGGCCAATGATACCGACCATCTGACCCTGCGGGATCGAAATGTTGACGTCGCTGACGGCGGTGTTCTTGCCAAATCGTCGGCTGACACCGCGGATTTCGAGCGTGGCAGAGGTAGCTGACATGGGGCCGGGCTCCAGTCCAGTCGCGATTGAAGGTCTGTTGGGTCTTCGCTAGCGCAGCGCCATGAACCTGCGGTGTCGGATTGATGTCAGTTTTGTTACTACCCACAGCGTTGGAGGGGAGGATCAGCCGAGCACCAGCAGTTCCTCGAAATGCTTCATGTCATGGAACGCGCAGAATGCGGGATGCTTGATCTCGATCACCGGGGCCTGCCGTACGAAAAGCGCAAGGCAATCGTCGAACAGCGCCTGCCATGCCGACGCCCTGTCATCCGCAAGCCGTTGGATCTGATAAGCGAAGGTGATGTGAAAGACGTAGGTTTCGTGATCAGGGTGCCGGTATCCGAACGGCACCGCGAGTGCGTCGCGCCATTCGCGCATGATGCGCACGTCCTCGTCCGTCGCGCCGGCAACGGTAAGGCCGGTCGGCACGACCTCGATAACCTTGATGTTGAAGGGAGGCAAGCCTTCGAAACCCTTCAGGCGTTCCAGATAGAGGCGGGTCATGGCGTCGATGCTGGTATCGAGCGGCACGTCCTGTGGCCAGTAAGGCAAGCGGCGGCGATATTCGATGATGCCCTGGAACAGCGTCATGTGCAGGCTGGAGACAGGCGTGAAGGCAAGCCTGTCGGCATCGGGCATCGCCAACATCCGCTCGCGCACCGCAAGCACCACGGCTTCCGACGGCGAGCCGCTGACCAGATGGCTGACGACGGTGTTGCCGGGCTCGATCAGGAAATTGCCTGACGCATCGTAGCGGGTGCCGAGATGCGCCGGCGGGGTCGGGTTCGAGCCGGCAAAGTATCCGGCGAGCGACGGTCTGATGGTGTCGGGCATTGCGATCTCCTTGGGCAAGATCGCGTCCTGTCCGAGTCCTGTGTCAAGGGTATGAAACGGACCCCTCCTCAACAACGATGCACTGGGTTATCCGCCGTACTTCTCCAGAAACGCCTCGGCCTCGAGTTCCCGAAAATCGTCGAGCGATGCGCGCAGTCTGGCATGTCCCCAGTCCCACCAGGCAAGTGCCTGGTAGCGTTCTGCGGTGCGGCGGTCGAAGCGCTCCCGGATCGGCTTTGCCGGTACGCCGGCGACGATGGTGTAGGGCGCGACATCCTTCGACACCACCGCGCCGGCGCCGACAGCGGCGCCATCGCCGACGGTGACGCCGGGCAGCACGGTCGAGCCGTGACCGAGCCAGGTGTCGTGGCCGATGGTGACGCGCTTGGCGCGGCGCAGGGCGAAGAATTCGCTCTCGTGCTCGGCGTCGTCCCAATAGTCCGAGGCGCGGTAGGTGAAATGGTGCAGCGTCGGCCGCCATGTCGGGTGGTTGGTGGCGTTGAGGCGCACGCTTGCCGCGATGTTGGCAAACTTGCCGATCGTCGCGCACCAGACGGCGCAGTCCTGCATCATGTAGGAATAGTCGCCGAGCTCGCTTTCTGAAACCCGGCTGCGGTCGGCGATCTCGGTCCAGCGGCCGAGTGTCGAATTGTGTACCTCCGCCGTCGGGTGGACCAACGGTGTCTCGGATAACTTCCTGGTCATGCGGCGAGTTTTCCCGGAGCGAAAGCTGTCACGTCGATGACGCGGTCGGCGACCGCCTCTCGGACATCATGGTCGTGGAAGATGCCGAGCAGCGCGACGCCCGCTGCCTTCTTGGCGGCGATGAGTTCGATCACCACGTCGCGGTTCCTGGCGTCGAGCGAGGCGGTCGGCTCGTCGAGCAGCAGGATCGGATGCTCGGTGATGAAGCCGCGCGCTATGTTGACGCGCTGCTGTTCGCCGCCCGAGAAGGTTGCCGGTGGAAGCGCCCACAGTTTTTCCGGCAAATTGAGCTGCGCCAGCAAGTCGCGTGCCTTGCCACGCGCCTTCTCGCGTTCCTCACCGCGCTCGACCAGCGGTTCGGCGACGACATCGAGCGCCGAGACGCGCGGCACGGTGCGCAGGAACTGGCTGACATAGCCGATGGTTTGCCGGCGCACGGCCAGCACGGTGCGCGGGCTGGCATTGGCGAGATCGATCAGGCCGCCTTCATGGCTGACGATGATCTGGCCTTCGTCGACGGCATAGTTGCCGTAAAGCATTTTCAGGATCGAGCTCTTACCGGCGCCGGAGGAACCGCCTAGCACCGTGCATTCGCCAGCCTTAATCGAGAACGAAACAGCGGCGACGACGGGCAATTTGATACCGTCGCGCAGATGCATGGTGAAGCTTTTGGCGACATCGGAGACAACGAGCGGGGTTGGCATCAGAAAGTCCTCCGGTCGCTATTCGATGTGCATCTTGCGTGGCGCCAAGCGCCCCCCTCTGGCCTGCCGGCCATCTCCCCCTCAAGGGGGGAGATCGGATATCGCGTCGGCTTTCGCCAATCTTCAACGTTGCAGAATGAGCGAGGCAAAAGAGCCGCTGATCTCCCCCCTTGAGGGGGAGATGGCCGGCAGGCCAGAGGGGGGTAAGCCGGAGCGAGCATGATCAAACCTGCAGAATCGAGGAGACGAGAAGCTGGGTGTAGGGCGCGCGCGGGTCGTCGAGCACGCGGTCGGTGAGGCCGCTTTCGACGACGCGGCCGTCCTTCATCACCATCATGCGCTGCGACAGCAGACGAGCCACCGCGAGGTCGTGAGTGACGACGATGGCTGCCAGGCCAAGATCGGTGACAAGGCCACGCAAGAGGTCGAGCAGGCGCGCCTGCACGGAAACATCGAGGCCGCCGGTCGGCTCATCCATGAACACCAGTCGTGGACCGGTGACGAGGTTGCGGGCGATCTGCAGACGCTGGCGCATGCCGCCGGAAAAGGCGCGCGGTTCGTCGTCGATCCGGTCTTCCTCGATCTCGACGCGCGACAACCAGTCGACGGCCGTGGCGCGGATCCTGCCGTAGTGCCGGTCGCCGACGGCCATCAGCCGTTCGCCGACATTGGCGCCGGCCGACACCGTCATGCGCAGGCCGTCCGCCGGGTTCTGATGGACAAAACCCCAGTCGGTGCGCATCAGGAAGCGGCGCTCGGCCTCGCTCATGCGATAGAGTTCGCGGAACTGGCCGTCGCGCATGCGATAGCTGGCGGTGCCGGAGGAAGGCAAAAGCCGCGTCGACAGGCAGTTGAGCAGCGTCGTCTTGCCGGAACCGGACTCGCCGACGACAGCCAGGACCTCGCCCGGCCTCAGGTCGAAGGAGACGTTGTCGCAGCCGACGCGCGAGCCATAGAATTTGGAAAGCGCCGAGACGCGCAGCAGCGGTTCGTCGGTCATTGTGCCGGCTCCATTGTTTCCGGGGTAGAATGGGTTCCCGAAGCGAGGTGGGTTTCAGGGGCAAGATGGCCGCGATGGCCGTCTTCGCGCCGCTTCTCGCAATGGTCGGTGTCGGAGCAGACGAACATGTGGCCGCCGTGGTCGTCGAGGATGACCTCGTCGAGATAGACATTCTCGGCTCCGCACAGCGCGCAGGGCTGGTCGAAGGTCTGTATCTCGAACGGATGGTCCTCGAAGTCGAGGCTGACGACGTCGGTGAAGGGCGGCACCGCGTAGATGCGCTTTTCGCGGCCGGCGCCGAACAGCTGCAGGGCCGGCGAGCGATGCATTTTCGGGTTGTCGAATTTCGGCGTCGGCGAGGGATCCATCACATAGCGCCCCTCGACCTTGACCGGATAGGCATAGGTGGTGGCGATGCGGCCGTGCTTTGCGATGTCCTCGTAGAGCTTCACATGCATGAGGCCGTATTCCTCCAGCGCATGCATTTTCCGCGTCTCGGTTTCGCGCGGTTCGAGGAACCGCAACGGTTCCGGGATCGGCACCTGATAGACCAGCACCTGGCCCGCGGTCAGCGGATGTTCGGGGATGCGGTGGCGGGTCTGGATGATGGTGGCGCTGGCCGTATCGGTGGTCACCGCGACATTGGCGACCTTCTTGAAGAAGGCGCGGATCGAGACGGCATTGGTGGTGTCGTCGGCGCCCTGGTCAATGACCTTCAGCACATCGTCCGGTCCGATGATCGAAGCGGTGACCTGGACGCCGCCGGTGCCCCAGCCGTAAGGCATCGGCATTTCTCGCGAGGCGAACGGCACCTGGTAGCCGGGGATGGCGATGCCCTTCAGGATCGCGCGGCGGATCATCCGCTTGGTCTGTTCGTCGAGATAGGCGAAGTTGTAGGTGGCGATGTCGGTCATGCTGAGACTTCCAGTCCTTTGGCATAGCGCGCCAGCCGCTGGTTGAGCGTCCCGGTGTGCAGTTCGAACATGTGGTTGTCGTCGTCGTAGAAATAGATCGAGCGGCCCTCACCCTCGACGCGTGGGCGCGGCGGGCGCATCTCAAGCCCGAGCTTGCCGACGCGCTCGGCATAGCGGTCGAAATCGGCGTCATCGATCTTGAAGGCGACGTGATTGTAGCTGCGCTCCGGCAGCGGCTCGCCTTCCATGATGGCGATCCAGATGTCGCCGATCAGGAAGAATTTTTCGCGCGACAGCGAGAACTGTTCGGCATCGCTGGCATAGACCTCGCGCGCATCGAACACGCCCTCGAGAATCCTGGTCATCCGGCCGAGATCGCGCACGATGAAGGTCATGTGTGACAGGCCGTCGATCATTCCGCGGCCTCCCTTTTCTCTTCCGCCTTCGTGGGGGTTTCGCGGGCCTCATACTCGGCGCGCATGCGGCGTACGAGGTCGAGCTCGGCCTGAAAATCGACATAGTGCGGCAGCTTCAGATGCTCGACGAAGCCGGTCGCCTGGACGTTGTCGGAGTGCGAGATGACGAATTCTTCGTCCTGCGCGGCGGCAACGATATCCTCGCCGAGTTCGGAAGCGCGTAGCGCCCGGTCGCATAGCGCCATGGCCATCGCCTTGCGCTCGCTCTGGCCGAAGACGAGGCCGTAGCCGCGGGTGAATTGCGGCGGCGCCTTGGCCGATCCCTTGAACTGGTTGACCATCTGGCATTCCGTGACCCGCACCGTGCCGAGCGGCACGGCAAAGGGCAGTTCGGGAACGTCGAGCTCCAACTCGACCTCGCCGATGCGGATCTCGCCGACGAAGGGATGGTTGCGGGCATAGCCGCGCTGGGTGGAATAGCCGAGTGCCAGGAGAAAACCCTCGTCGCCGCGCGACAGCGCCTGCAGGCGGATATCGCGTGCCATCGGAAATTCCAGCGGCTCGCGGGTGATATCGCCGGGGACATGGTCCTGCGGCATGTCGCCATCCGGTTCGATCAGCCCTTCCCGGGCGAGGATGGCGGAGACGCGTGGCATGGCCTGCGCTTCCGTCTCGCGCCGCAAGGGTTCGGCGACATCGGCGCCTGCGGCCAATTCGGGATCGAGCAGGCGGTGCGTGTAGTCGAAAGTCGGGCCGAGCAACTGTCCGCCGGGAAGGTCCTTGTAGGTCGCCGAGACGCGCCGCTCGACCAGCATTGTGCCGGTGTCGATCGGGTTGCTGTAGCCGAAGCGGGGCAGCGTGGTGCGATAGGCACGCACCAGGAAGATCGCCTCGATCATGTCGCCGCGCGCCTGGACTATGGCGAGCGCGGCGAGTTCACGGTCATAGAGAGAGCCTTCGCTCATCACCCGGTCGACGCCGAGCGCCAGCTGCTCGACGATCTGGTCGAGGCGCAGCGTCGGCACCGAACGGTCGCCGCGCCGGCGATCGGCAAGCAGGCTGTGGGCATTGGCGATTGCGGCTTCGCCGCCCTTTACCGCGACATACATCTTATGCCTCCATCGTCTTGATGCGCGTCGTGCGCGGCAGGCAAGCTATGCCGTCGGCGGCGGCGAGGATGATGTCGACGCCACGTGGAAAGCGCTTGGTATTCTGCTTCCACTGCTCGATGAAATGACGCGGCATCTGTGCCGGCGCGATCGTGGCGCTGGTCTCGATACCGGGGCCTTCGAGCCGCAACGGGACGCCCGAACCGAGGTCGCTGACCTGCAGGATCAGGGTCGTCGAGCGGTCGGGATAATCCTGTGTGCCCTGCGAAAAACCGTCGAGCGCCATCATCTCGGCGGGCGTTGCGACAAAGGCGAAATGCGCGTCGGCGGGCGTGTTGGCCAGCGGCGCGCCAGTGTGGAAGCCAAGCCAGGAGATGACCGCCGCGGAGGCGTGCAGGGCAGGGTCGAGCCAGAGCGGCGTATCGCTGTCGCAGAGCGCCAGCGCGATGGCACCGCCGGTTGCCGAAAGCGGCGCCGGCGGCCGGGCCAGGACCGGCAGGGGTTGCACGCTGCCCGGCCGCGCCATCGCGTCCATGATCGCTCGGAAAACGGTCTGGGCGTTGAAGACCGGATCGGCGAATCCGCCCTCGATCGATTGGGCTGCGATGTCCATCAGTCTTCTCCGCGAACCATGGTGAAGAAATCCACCTTCGTTGCCGCCGTCTCGGCGCGGCGCTTTTCATGGGCAGTGGCGAGCGCAGTCCGCAAAGGCGCGATCAGCCTGGTCTCGACCACGGTGCGGTGGGCGGGGTCCTGCCACAGCGCATCGGCGATGGCCGCCAGCTTCGCTTTCTGCTTGTCGCGGCCAAGCGCGTAGCAATGGCCGACCTGTCCGGACGGCAGCCGGACAGTGGCTCGGGTGACGGTCGCCTCACCGACATTGAAAGCCGCGCCGCCGCCGCCGATGCGGCCGCGCAGCGTCACCAGGCCAGTCTCGGGACCGCGCAGCAGCTCGGCTTGCGAAGGCAGGCCGGCCTCGTTCCAGAGCCGGACGATGTCGTCGCCGCTCGATTGCGCCAGCGTCGCCATGGCGGCCTTCCGCTCGGCCTGGTCGCGGGCTTCCTGTCCTCGCATCGCCTGTCTTCCTTGCTGTTAAATTTGTCTATTGATATAGATGACTATACAAATTATACTCTTTATCTAGCGTGAGTCCATGACGGGTGGATGACAAGATTGAGAGGGTGGGGCCAGGGGATGATCGGGCAGCAAATGGCCGACAGCATAGAGCGACGCAGCGGCGTTTCGTTATGGCGCCAGATCGCCGACAAGATTCTGCAATCGATCGCCATCGGCGATTTCGCCGAGAATGCCGCGCTGCCGCCCGAGGTGGCGCTGGCCGAACGCTACGGTGTCAACCGCCATACGGTTCGCAGCGCCATATCGGCCCTTGTCCAGGAAGGGGTTTTGCGGGCCGAGCAGGGACGCGGCACTTTCGTGCTGTCGCGCAAGCGGCTCTCCTATCCGATCGGCGCGCGCACGCGCTTTTCCACCGGCCTGCAAGGGCAGACGTCTGAACGGCACATCGTGTTGCTCTCCTCATCGGTCGAGTCCGCCAGCCAGCGTGTCGCCGAGGGTCTTGGGTTGGCCAAAGGGGCGGAGGTGGTAAGGCTGGAGACGCGCGGTGAAGCCGACGGCCGGCCGGTGTCACGCGCCGCCGGCTGGTTCGATGCCAGGCGCTTTGCCGGTATCGACAAGGCCATGGCTGAGACAGGATCGGTCACGGCGTCGCTGGCGCGTTTCGGAATAGATGATTATCTCCGGCAATCGACCGTGCTGTCGGCGCGCCATGCCGATGCGGCCGACCTTGCCGACCTCGACCTGCAGCCCGGCGCCATCGTGCTGGTCACGGTCGCCGTCAACGTCACGCCCGACGGCCAACCGATCCAGTTTTCGGAGTCGCGCTTTCCGGCAGAGCGGGTCGAGTTGAAGTTGTCGGTGATCAATTAGCGCCCAACGTTGTCATCCTTGGGCGAAGCAGTCGCGAAGCGACGTCGCGGAGACCCAAGGATCCATGCCGCGATGTCGGCCGAGGGATGCAGCGTTCTGGACTGAGGCAACGCTTCGAGTTCGCGGCATGGATCCCATGGTCTGCGCCGCGTCGCTTCGCTCCTTGCTCCGCCATAGGATGACGAAGCGATAGGTGTTTCGGCCAGTTGCCAAGGCATGCGATCTGCCAAGGTCCCCACTTAACGGTCCGCCGAATCTCGTGTTGGAACAGATATCTTATCCGACCTCGATCACGGCCTTGATCAGGCCGGATTTCTCGTGCGCCCAGCGGGCGAGATCGGACGGCGTATCGGCCAATGTCGTCCGGTTGGTAACCAGCTTGGCCAACGGCACGGCGGCGCTGCGGATCGAAGCGGCGACATGCTCGAAGTCGGCGCGCAAGGCGTTGCGGCTGCCGATCAGCGTCATCTCCCGTTTGTGGAACTCCGGGTCGGAGAAGGCGATGTCGTCCTTGACGACGCTGACCAGCACCAGCGTCCCACCATGCGCGACATGGGCGAAGGCTGACTGCACCGACTGGGTGTTGCCGGTGGCGTCGAAGACCACGTCGAACCCTTCGCCTGACGTCGCCTCCCTGACCAGATCGGATGCCGGCGCTTGCGAACCGTCAAGGATCGAGAAGCCGAGTTCGTTCGCGGCAAAATTCAATCTTTCGCTGGCCATGTCGAGCAGCGTCACATCGACCCCGGCGATCCGGGCGAAGATGGCGGTGCCAAGCCCGATCGGGCCGGCGCCGATGACCAGCGTGCGGACACCGAGGTCGGCGCGCGAGCGACGCACGGCATGCGCGCCGATGGCCAGGAACTCCACGGCGGCGGCGTCGGCGAGCGACAGGCCGTTGGCCGGGTAGAGGTTTTGCGCCGGCACCAGGATCTGATCGCACATGGCGCCGTCACGATGGACGCCGAGCACTTCGATCCGCACACAGCAGTTCGGCTTGCCATGCCGGCAGGCGATGCACTTGCCGCAGGAAAGATAGGGGTTGATGACCACCGGTTCGCCAATGGCCAGATCGACGCCTTCACCGGTCTCGATGATCGTCCCCGATACCTCGTGGCCCATGATGCGGGGGTAGGTGAGGAACGGGTGCTTGCCTTCGAAGATATGATAGTCGGTGCCGCAGATGCCGACATGGCTGACCGCCACCAGAGCCCAGCCGGGAGGTGGCGAGCCGGGCGCGGGGTGGTTTTCCAGGACAAGGTCGCCGGGTGAGCGGCAGACGACGGCTCTCATATTTAAGTCCAGCCGGTTTACGAAAACGCCGCCCCGTCTCGATACAGGGCCGGCGATCGATTTTCGGTTCGTTGGCTACTTGCCGCCGCGGCGGCGCAGACCGTCGAAATAGACGATGACGATGATCAGCACGCCGGTGATGACACGCTGCCAGAAGGCGTTGACGTTGAGCAGGTTGGCGCCGTTGTTGATGGTGGCCAAGATGAAGGCGCCGAGCAGTGGGCCGTGCACCGAGCCGACGGCGCCGAACAGCGAGGTGCCGCCGATCACCGACGAGGCGATCGCCTGCAGTTCCCAGCCCTCGGCCTGGGTCGGATTGCCGATGCCGATGCGCGACGCGAGCAGCACGCCGACGAACGCCGCGCAGAGACCCGACAGCGTGTAGGCCATGAAGATGGTGCGCTGGACATTGACGCCCGACAGTCGCGAGGCCTCGGCATTCGAGCCGACCGAAAAGAGATAACGGCCCCAGCGGCTGTGATGCAGGAAGACATAGGCGGGAATGCCGACCAGGAGAACCATCCAGAACAGATTGGGGATGCCGAGGAAGGAATTGCGCGAGAATTCCTGGAAGGCATCATTGTTGATCGAGATCGAATTGCCATTGGTCATCAGAAGGCCGATGCCGCGCAGCGACGTCAGCGTCGCCAGCGTGATGATGAAGGGCGGGAGGCCCATCTTGACGATGCCAAAGCCATGGAAGAGGCCGATGGCGACGCCGACCAGCAGGGTGAGCAGGATGGCGAGAAAAACCGGGACGCCGGCATTGATCAGCATTGCTGCAATGACGGTGGCGAAGCCGACCACGGCGCCGACGGACAGATCGATGCCGCCGGTGATGATGACGAAGGTCTGGCCGACAGCCAGGATGGCGATCATCGAGCCCTGACGCAAAAGGTTCGAGATGTTGTTGGCCGAGGCGAAGCTCGATGTCGCCAGCGACAGGATGACCCAGAGTAGCACCAGCAGCGCCAGCAGCGTCAACCCGAACAGGGCGTTATAGTTGCGCTTCGGTTTTTCGGCAGGAATCGCCTCGGTGCTCATATCTTTCCTCCCAGCTTTTCTTGTTTCTCGGCGAGCGCCTGTGTGAGAATGTCCTCGTGATCGGCGGTTCGAAACCCATGCGTCGCCACCAGCTTGCCGCGGCGGAACACGTGCAGTGTGTCGGCCAGTTCATAGACCTCCGGCAAATAGGACGAGATCAGGATGATGCCGGCGCCTTTCGACAGGAGCGCGCTGAACAGGCGGTAGATCTCGGCCTTGGTGCCGACGTCGACGCCGACCGTCGGCTCGTCGAAGATGAACAACTTGGCGCCATGGGCCAGCCACTTGCCGATGACGATCTTCTGCTGGTTACCGCCCGACAGGCTGGAGGCCAATGCATTGCGTGTCGGCGTCTTGATCCTGAGATCGGCGATCTGGCGGTCGGCCTGGGTCTTTTCCTGGGCGCCGGAGATCAAGAGATTGTTGGAGATGCGCTTGTAGATCGGCAGGTTGAGGTTGAGGCCGACCGGCAGGTTGAGGCAGAGGCCCTGGTCGCGGCGGCTTTCCGGCGCCAGCGCCATGCCGAGCTTGATGGCATCATGCTCGGAATTGATCTGGACGTCCTTGCCCCCCCACAGGATCTGGCCGGCCGATTTGCGGTGGCGGCCGTAGAGCGTGGTGACGAATTCACTGCGTCCGGCGCCGATTAGGCCGTAGAGCCCGACGATCTCGCCGGCGCGGACTGTCATCGAGACGTTCTCGAAGCCCTTGCCCGAGAGGTTCCTGGCCTCGATGATCGCGGCGCCCGGCGTGAAATGCTCCTTGTGGTAGATCTGTTCGATCGAGCGGTTGATCATCAGCTTGACCAGTTCGGCGTCGTTGGTCTCACTAATGTTCCTGGTGCCGACCAGCGTGCCGTCGCGCAGCACGGAGACGCGATCGGCCAGTTCGAAGACTTCCTCCATGCGGTGGCTGATATAGATGATGGTCACGCCCTCGGACTTCAGCCGGCGGATCAGGGTGAAGAGCTGGTCGGCCTCCTTGCGGGTCAGGTAAGCGGTCGGCTCGTCGAAGATCAGGAATTTGGTGCCGCGCACGGTGGCGCGGGCGGCGGCGATCAGCTGTTGCTGCCCGATAGTGAGGTCGCCAAGAGTGACATGCGCGGGCAGGTCGAAGCCGAGACCGTCGATGATCTTCTGCGCTTCCTTGACCATGGCGCGCTGCTGCAGGATGCCGAAGCGCGAATTCTCCTCGCCGAGGAACATATTGGCGGCGACGGTCAGGTGACGGCAGAGCACGACCTCCTGGTGGACGGCGTTGATGCCCAGCTCCATCGCCTCGTGCGGGGTCGCGAGCGCTGCCGGCTTGCCTTCCCAGATCACCTCGCCGGAGGTGCGCGGCATGACGCCGGTTAGCAGCTTGATCAAGGTGGATTTGCCGGCACCATTCTCGCCGACGATGGCGTGGATCTCGCCCGACTTGAAGGCGAGGTTGACCGGCTTCAGCGCGTGGGTGCCCGGATATTTCTTCTCGAGGCCGCGCAGTTCCAGGATCGGCCTGCCGGGCTCCAGCACGGGGGCAGGGTGCAGGTCTTGCGCGGTCGATGTCATGACAGTCCTCCCAGACTGGCCTCCCAGATTGGCCTCACGATTTGGCGCGCTGCGAGGCTTTGGAACTCTCGCCGGAGCAGCCTAGCTCAAGGCGGCGGATTTCCAAGCGATATACGTTGGTTTCCGGGGCCGGGGCCCCGGAAACCATGTTTCCGTGCTGATGCTCAGTTGAGCTTCGGATTGAGCAGCGCGTCGATCTTGGGTTCCTTCATGTTGGCCTTGGTGACCAGATTGGCGCCGGTGTCGACATTGGCCTCGACCTTCTCGCCCTTGGACGCGGCAAGCGCGGTCTTGATGCCGTCATAGCCCATCCGGTAGGGATCCTGGACGACGAGGCCGGAAATGACGCCGTCATTCAGGAACTTGATCAGCTTCTCGTCGCTGTCGAAACCGATCAGCGCGACCTTGCCGGCAAGCTTGTTCTCGGCGACCGCCTGGCCGACGCCCTGCGCCATGATCAGGTTGGACGCGAAGATGCCCTTCAGGTCCGGATTGGCGGTGATCAGGTCGGTCGCGATGTTGAGGCCGGTGGTGGCTTGGCCGTCGGCATATTTGTCAGCAATGAGTTCAAGGCCGGGGTACTTGGCTTTGAGCTCTTCCTTGAAGCCCTGGGCGCGCTGCTCGAGCGAGCCGGCCCCGGGGAGCGCGGTGATCAGGGCAACCTTGCCCTCGACCTTGCCGCCATTGGCCGCGCCGATGGCCGCTGCAAGACCGTCGGCCGCGACGCGGCCGCCCTGCACGTTGTCAGTGGTGAGGAACGAGGTGAAGGCCTTGGAGTCGGCGCTGGAGTCGATGCCGATGATCTTGACCTTGGCGGCGGCTTCGTCGATCGGCTTGCCGAGCGCCTTGGCTTCCGTCGGCGCGATGACGACGGCGGCCGGGTTGCCGGCGACGGCATTCTCAAGGATGGAGATCTGGCCGTTGACGTCGGTTTCGGCCTGGGCGCCGAGTTCCGGCACGTTGACGCCGAGATCCTTGCCGGCCTTGCGGGCACCGGCCAGAACGATCTGCCAGTAGAAGGACGTGGTGTCCTTGACGATGATCGGAATGGTCACGTCAGCCGCCGAAGCCGGAGCCGAGTGCATCACGCCGGCGAGCATGGAGACGGCTGCGAGCGCCACCACAGCGCGGCGATTGAGAATGCTGGTCACGAAGTTCATAGGTATTCCTCCCTAGTCGCCCGGTGAAACGTCACGGAAGTTCTGTTTGGATAGGCGCGGCCAAACGGAACTTTATCAATAAAAAACAATTGCCCTGTTTTGATAATGCATCGATCCGACCGACGCAAGCGGTGTTTCACGCCTCGTTCTCATGGCAGGCACTGACATATTCACACGCCGCGCTCCTTGGCACTATCAAAACGCTCCCGTTCCGCTCCGTCGATGTATGGAACGTTAATTCCATATCTTAGTCAAATGGAATGTTCATTCTTATTTGTGGCTGACGGATTTGTGCAGTGAAACCTCCCTTCGGTCTGTCGGGGTGGCCGCTCACGCCAGTTTCTGTACCACCGTGTAGGGACGATATTTGGCGTATTCCGTCTCCGGCACGTCGATATCGAGCAGTTCGAGGTTGCGTGTCAGGTTCGCCAGCTTGGCGGTGCCGGTCAGCACGGTTGCGACCGCTGGCTCGTGCAGGGGAAACTGGAACGCGGCAGCGGCCAGCGGATAACCGCCCTCGTCGGCGATTTCCTCCATGGCGTCGACCCGGTCGAGCACGTCCCGGCTGGCGGGCTGGTAGTCGAAATGCGCGCCTTGCACCGGTCCGGTCGCCAATATGCCGGAATTGAAGACACCGCCTATGACCAGCGACGTCTGCTGCGCCCGGCACAGCGGCAGCAGTTCGGCTTCCGCGCTGCGGTCGAGCAAGGAGTAACGGCTGGCGAGCAGGATGCAGTCGAGCGGCGCCCGGCGCATCACGTCGAGGCAGATTTGGACCTCGTTGACGCCGAGCCCATAGGCGGAAATGGTGCCGGCCCCCTTAAGCTCCTCGAGTGCCTTGAGCCCACTATCCATCAACTGGCGAAAGTGCAACTTGGTCTTCTCGACGCCATGCGTGTAGACGCCGATGTCATGCACGTAGAGGATGTCTATTCTGTTCAGGCCGAGCCGTGCGTAGCTGAAGTCGACCGACCGCATGATGCCGTCATAGGAATAGTTATAGTCCAGCGCGAAGGGCAGGGGATCGACATAGGAGTGGTCGGGAACCTGGTCTTCAGGGACCGGGCGGAACAGGCGGCCGACCTTGGTGGACAAGACATAGGAATCGCGCGGCTTGTAGCGCAGGAAATCGCCGAAGCGCCGTTCCGACAGGCCGAAACCGTAGAAGGGCGCGGTGTCGAAATAGCGCAGGCCCGCATCCCAGGCGCCTTGCAGCGTCTCCATAGCCGCCTCGCGCGAACAGGCGCGGTAGAGGCCGCCGATCGCGGCGCCGCCGAAGCTGACCTCGGTGACCTCGAGCGGCGTCCGGCCGATGCGGCGTTTTTCCATGCACAACCTCCTCCATTGCGCGGAACCAAGATATCATCCAGAGCAATTCCGGGAAAAGTTCGTCGCCGTTCCGGAATTGCGCGAATGCAAAGAGCTAGAGCGTCGCGCCGAGGTGCCAGGGCACGAACTCGTTATCGCCGTAGCCAAAATCCTCGCTCTTGGTCTTGCGGCCGG
This sequence comes from Mesorhizobium sp. B2-4-14, assembly GCF_006442155.1. Lineage (NCBI taxonomy): Bacteria > Pseudomonadati > Pseudomonadota > Alphaproteobacteria > Hyphomicrobiales > Phyllobacteriaceae > Mesorhizobium > Mesorhizobium sp. B2-4-14. The sequence continues at coordinate 68,375 of NZ_VFVA01000017.1, forward strand.
AAGCCGTCTCGACGATCAGTTCGAAGATCTCGCGGCCCATGCCGGCGATGGTCTTTTCGCCCGAGGCGATGACGCCGCAATTGACGTCCATGTCCTCTTCCATTTGGTGATACATGGTCGAGTTGGTGGCGACCTTGATCGACGGTGTCGGCCGGCAGCCGAAGCAGGAACCGCGGCCGGTGGTGAAGACGATGACATTGGCGCCGCCCGCGACCTGGCCGGTGGCCGAGACCGGGTCGTAGCCGGGCGTGTCCATGAACACCAGCCCGCTGCCGGTGACCTTCTCGGCATAGCCGAACACGCCGTTGAGCGGCGTCTGGCCACCCTTGGCGACCGCGCCCAGCGACTTTTCCAGGATGGTGGTGAGGCCACCGCGCTTATTGCCGGGCGAGGGGTTGTTGTCGATCGAGGCGCCATGCTTGGCGACGTGGTCTTCCCACCACTTCACATAGCCATCGAGCTTCCCTGCGATCTCGGGCGTCGCCGCGCGGTAGGCGAGCAGGTGCTCGGCGCCGTAGATTTCCGTCGTCTCGGAGAGGATGCCGATGCCACCGACGCCGGCCAGTATGTCAACGGCCGCACCCAGTGCCGGATTGGCCGTGATGCCCGACATGCCGTCGGAGCCGCCGCACTGCAGGCCGACGACGATCTCGCTGACCGGGATCGGTTCGCGCTTCAACTGGCCGACTTCCTCTGCGATCTCGGCCAGCACGCCCATCGCCTTTTCCACCGATTTGCGCGACCCGCCGGCATCCTGGATGTTGAAGTGGCGCTTGCCGGCGGCGGCGCCCTTCTGGCCGTAGAGGGTCAGCTGGTTGACCTCGCAGCCGAGACCGACCATCAGCACGCCACCGAAATTCGGGTGGCGGGCATAACCCGCAAGCGTGCGGTGCAGCACCATCATGCCGTCGCCCGTGCCGCTCATGCCGCAGCCCTGGCCGTGGACGATGGGCACGAAGCCGTCGATGCCGGGATATTTCGGCAGCAGGGTCCGGTTGGCAGTGTCGGCGATTGAGTGACAGACAGTGGCCGAGCAATTGACGCTGGCGATGATGCCGATGAAGTTGCGTGTGCCGGCGCGGCCGTCGGCGCGGCGGTAACCCATGAAGGTGCGGGCGCGGTCGGCCTCGGTCGCGTGCTCGGCCTCGCTCGGCGGCACCACCGGCAGACGGCCGGCCTCGAAAACCAGATTGTGCGAATGGACATGCTCGCCGGGCGCGATGTCTATCGTGGCGCGGCCGATCGCCTGGGCGTATTTGACCACCGCCGAGCCGGCCGGAATGGCCTTGATCGCCACCTTATGGCCGGGTTCGATGACGGCGGTGGCAAGCGCGCCGCCCGGCAGCGCTGTGCCGATCTCGATGCGGCCATTGGCAACGGCGACATTGTCGGCGGGGGACAGAAGAATGGTGTTCGAGACGTTCACGGGCGGCTTCCTGGGTGATCCTGGGATGCGCGCATTGACACGCGCCTGTTAAGAGTTAATGTCTTTTATCGTGAAAAAACAGTTTTGCGTCAATTGTTTTTTCGCGAGCAGTTCCGCGTGCCCCGCGCAAGTGGTGGCGCTGCAAACAATGAACCGACTCCAGCAAAAGCGATTCCGCTTTTCAGGGTCATGGGAACGTCATATTGCGCTTCAAGCCGGCCGCCGCAAGCGCCGGCATTGATGGGTCAGGGGATGTCGAAGAGCAACAACGTCTACAAGGACGCCTACAACCGCTGCCTCAGGCTACTTGACGAGACACGCAGCCTGCCGTCGGAACCGGAACTCGGCGCGCTGCTCGGCGTCAGCCGCACGACGGTGCGCAGCATCCTTTCACGCATGGAGGAAACCGGGCTGATCGCCTGGAACAAGCGCGCCAAGACGGTGCTGCGCGACCCGCGTCCCGATGATTTCTTCCCGGAGGAAGAGACCGACACGCTGGCCGAGATCATCGAGCGGTCCTTCATGCGGCGGCTGCTCGCCGACGGCGCCGAGGCCGGCATGCAGATCAACGAGCTCGAACTGGCGCGCGAGATCGGCGTCGGCACCACCAGCGTGCGCGAGTTCCTGATCCGCTTCTCCCGCTTCGGCCTGATCGAGAAGCGCCGCAACAGCCATTGGGTGCTGAAGGGTTTTACCCGCGCCTTCGCGCTCGAACTGACCGAAATCCGCGAAATGTTCGAGCTGCGCTCGGCGGCCGCTTTCGCCGCCCTGCCGCAGGATAGCCCTGTCTGGGCCGATCTCGACCGCCTGGAGCACGAACATCGCCAACTGGCAGACGAGATCGCCACGCGCTTCAACGCGTTTTCGGAGCTGGACGAGCGCTTCCACCGGCTCATCCATCGTGCCTCGCACAACCGCTTCATCGTCGATTTCTACGACGTCATCGCCATGATCTTCCATTACCACTATCAGTGGAACAAGGCGCAGGAACGCGAGCGCAACGAAGTCGCGGTCGGCGAGCATCTTGCCTATATCGAGGCGCTCAAGTCGCGCGATCTCGGCAAGGTCGACGCAGCCTGCCGCAAGCACTTGAAGTCGGCACGCCAGACATTGCTCACCTCGATCCCGGAAAGCCGGTCGCAAAAATCCTGATCGCGCCGCGTTGCCGCAGCATCGAATTTTGCGTTTTTCCACTCGGCGGCCCCGTGATAGGTATCGTCCAGTCGCTTGAAGAGGCAAATCTTTTGAACAGCCGGGGGAGACGGTGGAGCATGCCGGTCGCGCTTGTCGCGGCCTATCTGCTGCTGCTCCAGTCGACGCTCGGTGCGTTTGCCTTCGCCGCCGGCCCGAATGCCACGCAGTTCGACGCTTTCGGCAATGTCATCTGCACCCACGATGGCACCACCCAGCTTCCTGATGGTGACGAGCACCCGTCCCATCTGCCGGCCTGCTGTACGCTCGGCTGCAGCATGTTTTCGTCGGCTTTCGCGCCGCCGCCCGATGCCGGGCTGGCGCCGGCCAGCCTTTCCTTTGAAACGGTCGCCTTCGTCTTCCCGGCGAGCATTCATCTCGACTTCGCGCGCGAGCGCTCGCCGTCGAATCCGCGCGCGCCGCCGCTGGCGGCCTGAGCCTGCTTGCCCGGCGAAACCTTTCGCGGGCGCCCATCCAAGATCAAAACGCTCGCGACCGGCAACGGCGCGATCATCACTTCATGGAGCAACCATGTCCCATCATTCCCCTATGGCGCGCCCTATGTTCGGCCGCATATTGTCTTACCTTCAGGAGCGTCTCGGCATTGCCGCGCTGGCTCTTGTCCTGTCGTTCGTCGGCGCCCAGACTGTCCTGGCGCATGAGTTCAAGATCGGCGATCTCGAGATCGAGCATCCCTGGTCGCGCGCAACGCCGGCCGGCGCCAAGGTGGCCGGAGGCTACTTCACCATCACCAACAAAGGCAGCGCGCCGGACCGGCTGCTGTCGATTTCCTCCGATGTCTCGGAAAAGGCCGAGCTGCATGAGATGGGCGTCAAGGACGGCGTCATGACCATGCGGCCGGTTTCCGGTGGCCTGGAGATCCCCGCCGGCGGCAAGGTCGCACTAGCGCCCGGCGGCTATCACCTGATGTTCATCGGTCTGAAGCGGCAACCCAAGCAGGGCGAAAAATTTGCCGCCACGCTGACCTTCGAGAAGGCCGGCACGGTCAATGTCGAGTTCGCTGTCGAAGGCATGGGCGAGATGGGCGGCATGGACGATCACGCCAATTGATCAGCCTATTCCAGAATTTTGAAATCAGAGGGACCATCATGAACAAATATCTTTTGGCGGCCGGCACGCTTCTCGTGCTGGGGACAAATGCCGCTTCCGCGCACATAACGCTCGAAACCCAGGAAGCGGCGGTCGGCTCGACCTACAAAGCCGTGCTGCGGGTGCCGCATGGTTGCGACGGCAAGGCCACGACCGCCGTACGCGTGCAGATCCCGGAAGGGGTGATCGCGGTGAAGCCAATGCCGAAGCCGAGTTGGACGCTGCAGACCAAGAAGGGCAAATATGAAAAATCCTACCAGCTCTATGATCAGGCGGTGACCGACGGGGTCAAGGAAGTCGACTGGAGCGGCGGCAGCCTGCCGGATGAATTCTATGACGAGTTTGTCTTCCGCGCGACGCTGACGGCTGATCTGCCCGTCAACCAGAAACTCTACTTCCCGGTGGTGCAGGAATGCGACGGCGCCTCCGAGCGCTGGATCGAGATTCCGGCGGCAGGGCAGGATGAAGACGCGCTGGAGAATCCGGCGCCCGGCATCAAGCTCACGCCGAAGAAATGATCTCCTGGCGGCGCGCTCGGTCCGCAGGGCGCGCCGCCAGTTCGGTGGCGACGACATGAACGCGATATTCCCACTTCAGAGGGCCGCTGTGATCAGCAAGGGCGCCGGCTGGGCAGCCGGCGGTCTGCTCTGCGTGGTCATGGCGTTTATCGTCATGGTTTCGACGAGCCAGGCCTTTGCCCATGCCGCGTTGATCAAGACTGAACCGGCCGACGGTGCCGTGCTGGCACAGGCTCCGGCGCGGTTCTTACTGACTTTCAGCGAGCCGGTTTCGCCGCTGGTGCTGACGCTGGTGAAACCTGACGGCACGCCGATGCCGCTGACATCCTTCCGCCTCAGCGACCAGACGGTCGAGATCGACAATCCGCGGGCGCTGAAGTCCGGCACACATGTGCTGAGCTGGCGTGTCATATCCGCCGACGGGCATCCGGTCGGCGGCTCGCTCTTGTTTTCCATCGGCGCGCCGAGCGAACCACCCGTCGTGTCCGAGGCGGTCGACTGGCCGCAACGATCGGCGATCTGGATCGGCAAGGTGTTTCTCTATATCGGCCTTTTCCTCGGCGTCGGCGGCGCCTTCGCCCTTGCCTGGCTGGCCGGGGACGGACGCGCCGGCCAGCGCTTCGTGACGGCCGCGATCCTGTGCGGGCTGGTGGCGGCACCCCTCTCGCTTGGTTTCCAAGGGCTCGATGCGCTGGGGGCGCCGCTCACTCAGCTGGCGCAACCGATGATCTGGTGGACCGGGCTCGGCACCAGCTTCGGCTGGACGGTGCTGATCGCCCTGATCGCGCTAGGGCTGGGCCTGCTGTCGCTGGCTGGACCGCGTGTGTTGGCCAAGCCATTTGCCCTTGCCGGTCTGGCTGGCGTTGGTCTCGCGCTCGCGGCCAGCGGCCATGCCAGTGCGGCCGAGCCGCAATGGCTGACACGGCCGTCGGTGTTCGTCCATGGCGCCGGCATTGCTTTCTGGGCCGGCGCACTGGTGCCGCTCGGTCTCGCGCTGAAGCGCCAAACGGTCGACGCTCTTGCGTTCCTGCGCCGCTTCTCATGCACGATCCTGCCTGTCGTGGCCGTGCTTGCCGCGGCCGGCGTCGTCCTCGCCATCATCCAGGTACAGACGCCCCCGGCGCTGATCGGCACCGCCTATGGCCGGCTGCTGCTGGTCAAGCTCGCATTGCTGGTCTTCCTGTTCACGCTTGCCGCCGTCAATCGCTGGAAACTCACCGCCTCGGCCGAGGGGGGCTCAACGGAGGTGCAACGCAGGCTCACCCGCTCGATCGGCGTCGAAATGCTGATCGTGCTGGCGATCTTCGGCGTCGCCGCGGGCTGGCGCTTCACGCCGCCGCCACGGGCCCTGGCGATCGCGGCGGCACAGCCGGTTTCAATCCACATCCATGCGCTGCAGGCAATGGCCGATCTCTCCATCACGCCGGGTCATGCCGGGCCGGTCGCCGCCTCGATGATTATCATGACCGGCGATTTCGGGCCGCTCGATGCCAGGGAAGTGACGCTGGTGCTGTCGAAACCGGATTCCGGAATCGAACCGTTGAAGCGCGCGGCGACCAAATCCGGCAATGGCGGCTGGCGTATCGACAACCTCGTCATCCCGGTACAAGGCCGCTGGACGGTTCGCCTCAACATCCTGGTCTCGGATTTCGAGATGGTGAAGATCGAAGCGCCGGTGGACATCAGGCCGTGATTTTCCATATGGTCGCCTGCAAGGCAGACTCGGCGGCTTACTGGCAACACAAATTGGCGAGGCGGTTGACGGCGGCCTGAAGGCCCGTCAATCATCCCGGGAAGAACGGGCATCCCGGCAAGAATGGGTATCGCCCGCAAATCGCTCAACAGACGATCCGGAAGCAGGGAAGAAACGATGGAAAAAGCCGAAATCGGTCTGATCGGCCTTGGCACGATGGGTTCCAACCTGGCGCTCAACATTGCCGAGCATGGGCATCGCATCGCCGTCTTCAACCGCACCAAGGCACGCACGGATGCCTTCGTCGAGAATGCCGGCGCGCTCAGGGATATGGTCGTTCCCTGCTACAGCCTGGAGGAACTCGCCGCGGCGATCCGGCCGCCGCGCCCGATCATCATCATGGTGCTGGCCGGCAAGCCGGTCGACGAACAAATCGAAGCCCTGCGCGGTGTGCTGTCCAACAACGACATCGTCATCGATGCCGGCAATGCCAATTTCCGCGACACGATGCGGCGCTTTTCCGAGCTGTCCGGCTCTGGCCTCACCTTCATCGGCATGGGCGTGTCCGGCGGTGAGGAGGGTGCGCGCCACGGACCGTCGATCATGGTCGGCGGGACGGAGGACTCCTGGAAGCGTGTCGAGAAAGTGCTGACCGCCATCTCCGCCAAGTTCAAGGACGAGCCTTGCGCCGCCTGGCTCGGCACCGGCGGCGCCGGGCATTTCGTCAAGACCATCCATAACGGCATCGAATATGCCGACATGCAGATGATCGCCGAAATCTATGGCGTCCTGCGAGACGGCCTGGGCATGGGGCCGAAGGAGATCGGCGCGGTTTTTGAGGATTGGAAAAAGGGCCGGCTGAACTCCTACCTGATCGAGATCACCGCCAAAGTGCTGGCCGCCGACGATCCGAAGACCGGCAAGCCGATAGTCGACATCATCCTCGACCGCGCTGGCCAGAAGGGCACCGGCAAATGGTCTGTCATCGAGGCGCAGCAACTTGGTATTCCAGCGACCGCGATCGAGGCGGCGGTGGCGGCGCGCGTTCTGTCATCGCTCAAGGACGAGCGGCTGGCGGCCGAAAAGGCCTATGGCGATGTCGGCGTGACGAAGATTCCCGGCGACAAGGACGCGCTGCTGAAGGACCTCGAACTGGCGCTGTTCGCCGGCAAGATCGCCGCCTATGCGCAAGGTTTCGCGGTGATGAGCGGCGCCTCGAAGGAATTCAACTGGAACCTGCCGATGCCGACCATCGCCAAGATCTGGCGTGCCGGCTGCATCATCCGCTCGCAGATGTTGGACACGATGGCCGAGGCTTTCGGCAGCGGCGGCGCTTCGACCAACCTTTTGATGGCGCCGGCCTTCATCGCCATGATGAAGGAAGCGCATCCGTCGCTGCGCCGCGTGGTGGCGCGGGCCTCGGAGGCCGGTTCGCCAGTGCCGGCGCTGTCTTCCGCACTTACCTATTTCGACAGCTACCGCCAGGGCCGCGGCACTTCCAACCTGATCCAGGCGCAGCGCGACTTCTTCGGCGCGCATGGCTTCGAGCGCATCGGCGAGCAGGGCGCCTTCCATGGACCGTGGGGCAGCGGCGCTGCCGGCTAGACCAGCGCCTGGCTAACCGCCATAGGCCACAACCCCCTTCGGTCCGCTCAGGCTCTGCAGCGAGCCGGGTGCGGCGCCGCCGATCCAGCCGAGCACCGAGCGGGCAAGCTCGGAGCCGGCCAGCCGGAAGTCTTCGTTGACGACCAGCAATTCATGCCGGAACAGGTGCAGCAGCTCCGACGACTGCTTCGATACCACATCGACATCGCGGCCGAGCTTCAGGCCGGCGTCCTCTATGCCGGCCACGATGGCGAGCGTCGCGGCGGCGGCACTGCTGATGATCCCGTCCGGCCTGATATCGCGCCGCATCAACTGCGCGGTCCTGGTCCTGATCTGCTCGATCGAGTGGTCGATGGAAACCGTGTTGAACGGCACCTCCGAGGCGCCGACCTCGCTCAGCGCATCGGCAAAGCCGTTCACCGTGTGGCGGTGATAGGTCAAACCGACCGGCGGTGCCAGCAGAGCAAGCCGATGCCGGCCCATGCCGGCGAGATGGCGCACCGCCTCGGTCGCGAAGGCGTAATTGTCGAAATCATGAAAGGGGTGCACCAGCCCCATGTCGGTGCGGCCGTGCGTTGCGAAGGGGATGCCGTGCTCCAGCAAGTAGCGGGCCCTTGGATCGTTCGGCTGTGTGCGTGAAATGATGACGCCATCGGCGGAGCCCGTCTCCACTAGATAGCGGACCGGATCAAGCGGATCCTGCAAGCGCGAGTAGGGCGTGACGATCAGATGGTAAGGCGTACCGGCGATGACTTCCGTGACGCCATAGATGATGTCAGAGACGAAGCTCATCAGCTCATGCTCGGTGTTGAGCACAAGGCTGATGACGTTGGTCTTGCCGGTGCGCAGGCGCACTCCGGCGCGGTTTGGGCGATAGCCGATCTGCTTGGCCACGAGCTGCACGCGACGCCTCGTCTCGGCGCCAATCTCGGGAGCGTCCTTCAACGCCCGCGAGACGGTGGTGACGCCAAGCCCGGTCATGAAGGCAAGCGTCTTCAGCGTCGGACGCCCCTGCGCCGACGTATCATCGTTCTTGTTCGTGCGCCGTCTGTTCATTCATCCCGCCCGTGAGCCGCATAACAGCCGCACACCGGGTCCGCAATCGCCGCGATTAGCAGCGCGGCGTGACTTCAAGCCCGGTCAGGGGTGCCAATATACTGAAACGTTACAGATTGCCAATCTCGTTCGCCGACAGGCGTATTTGAAGGTGAACGCTCGAACCTGAATTCCCTTGGGAATCCAAGGGCAAAGCGTCACCCCTTGTAAGCCTGTTGCAGACCCTCGTGGGTAATTTGGCTGTTTTGCGCTGCGATAGCTCATATTGCGACGCACAGCAGCTCGATGGCTGGCCCCATTTTATTCGTGGCCCGAAAAAATGTCCGGTGGGCTTCGTGCCTGGGGTTGCGTCATCAGCGCAATTGCCCTATCGAAAATCTGTAACGTTTCAGATTCTGGGAGGAAACCGAAATGCGATACAAAGTCCTGACCGCTGCGTTCGCGGCGACGGTGGCGTTCGATTTTGCCGGGGCCGCGGCCGCGGCGAACCTGGAAGTAATTCACTGGTGGACGTCGAAGGGCGAGTCGGCGGCGGTCTCGCAGTTCGCAAAGGCCTTCGACAACGACGGCCACGGCGACAAGTGGGTGGACAGCGCCATTGCTCTGGGCGAGACGGCCCGCTCGACCGTCATGCAGCGCGTGCTCGGCGGCGACCCGCCCGGTGCGGCTCAGTTCAATCCCGGCCGGCAGTACGAGGAATTGATTTCAGGCGGCAAGCTGCTCGACCTCACCGATGTCGCGACCGCCGGCAAATGGGACGAGGTCATTCGCCCGAAAGCGATCGGCAGCGCCTGTCTCGTTAACGGCCACTGGTGGTGCGTCCCGGTCAACATCCACTCGAATTACTGGGCCTGGTACTCCAAGCCGGTATTCGCGAAAGCGGGCGTGCCGGAGCCGAAGAACATGGCTGATTTCATCGCGGCCGCGCCGAAGATCAAGAAGGCAGGCTTCATTCCCTTCGCCATCGGCGGCGACGGCAATGGCTGGCAGATCCAGCTGCTGTTCCAGGACATGGTTACCGAGGCTCTCGGTGTCGCCAAGCGTGACGAGATGTATACCAAGAAGAGTGCCGAAATTGCCGGCGGTCCCGAGATGAAAAGCGTGTTCACGCAGTTGAGGGCGCTGAAGCAGTTCACTGACAACGGCTACGCCAACCGCAACTGGAACGACACCACCAACTTGCTGATCACCGGCAAGGCTGGACTTCAAGTGATGGGCGATTGGGCGCGCGGCGAATTCGCGGCCGCCGGCATGACCGGTGTCAAGGATTTCGGCTGCGTGATCGGCCTGAACGAAGACAAGCCGGTTGTCAGCACCGACGGCGACATCATCGTGTTCTTCAAGCAGGGCAATGCGGATGTCGAGGCGGCGCAGAAGCGACTTGCGGCCCTGCTCATCAGCCCGGAGGTCCAGGTCGCGTTCAACAATGCCAAGGGTTCCATGCCCGTGCGCGGCGACGTCGACATGTCGACGGCCGATCCGTGCATGCAGAAGGCGCTGAAAGCAGTGGAAGATCCGGCCAAGATCGTCACCGCGACCAATAGGTTCATCACCGAGAACACCAACCAGCAGCTCAATGAGCTCGTCGCGCAGTTCTTCGCCGACGACTCCATGACGGCCGACGACGCCACGGCGAAGTTCGCCACCATCATCGGCAATTCCGACTAGGAACTGACCGGCACCTGGAGGCGCCGCCCCGGGGTGACGCCTCCATTCTTGCCCTGGCCTGCCCAGGGTCCTGGTGAGGTGGAGAAGAACGGACGATGCAGAAGAGCTGGAGGCAGAGATTTCACCTGCCCGCGGTGATCGGGACGATACCGATGATTCTCGTCGCCGTCGGCGTGTTCGTGATCGGCATCGGCTTCTCGGTGCTGTGGTCCTTCACCAGTTCCAAGCTCTTCCCCACCTATGATTTTGTCGGCCTGGCGCAGTACAGGCGGCTTTGGGCCGATAACCGCTGGCTCGTCTCGGTCAACAACATCTGGTTCTTCGGCCTGATGTCGATCACCTGCAACATGGTGTTCGGCTATTTGCTCGCCGTTTTCATGGACCAGCGCATCCGCCAGGAAGACCTGTTCCGCTCGATCTTCCTGTATCCCTTTGCCATGTCGCTGATCGTCACCGGACTTGTGTGGCAATGGGTGCTCGATCCCAATCTCGGCCTGCAGGAGGCGATGCGCAATCTGGGCTGGTCGAGCTTCAGCTTCGCCCCCCTGGTCGATGCCAATACCGCGATCTATGCGCTGGTCGTGGCGGGCATCTGGCAGGGCTCGGGCGTGACGATGGCGATCCTGCTTGCAGGCCTGCGCGGCGTCGACGAGGAGATCTGGAAGGCGGCGAGAGTGGACGGTATTCCGACGTGGCGCACGCATGTGTCCATCGTGGCGCCAATGATGAAGGGTGCGTTCGCTACCGCCTTCGTTCTCCAGTGCGTCGGCGTGGTGCGCGTCTACGATCTGGTCATCGCGATGACCGGTGGTGGTCCCGGCATCGCGACATCCATGCCGGCCGTCTACGTCATCCAGCTCATCACCGTGCGCCAGAATGTCGGCCAGGGCATGGCCGCTGCAACGATGATGCTGCTGCCGGTTCTGATCGTGCTGGCTTTCGCCGGACTTGTGCTGTGGCGGCGCAACCGAGTGCAGGAAGCGGGCGTATGAGCGCCGTGCAAACCACGGCAGGCCGGCCGATGCAAGAAGCGCCGGATCAGGCCACGCCCTTCGGGCCGAAGCCGCGACGGATATCGGCCGGCCGCATCGGCATCTACGCTTTCCTGATCGTCGCGGCGCTCTTCTTCCTCATTCCGGTCTACATCATGGTCGTCACTTCACTGAAGGGGATGCCCGAGATCAGGCTGGGGCATCTTTTCAACCTTCCGGGCGACCCGACCTTTCAACCCTGGGCCGATGCCTGGCTTCACGCCTGCACTGGCCGTGACTGCAACGGCCTCAGTCCAGGTTTCTACAATTCGCTGAAGATCACCGTCCCGAGCGTCGTCATCTCGATCATCTGCGCCTCGATCAACGGTTACGCGCTGACCTTCTGGCCATACAAGGGCGCCAACCTGCTGTTCGGGTTGCTCGTGTTCGGCGCCTTCGTGCCGTATCAGGTCGTGATTTATCCGCTGATCATCGGACTGAGCTCGGTCGGGCTGTTCGCGACCCTGCCCGGCATCATCATTGTGCACACGATCTTCGGAATGCCTATCCTGACGCTGCTGTTCCGCAATTTCTATGCGGCAATGCCGGTCGAGCTGTTCAAGGCGGCGCGCGTCGACGGCGCCGGTTTCTGGCGCATCTTCATCTACATCATGCTGCCGATGTCGGTGCCGATCACGGTCGTCGCCGTCATCCTGCAGGTGACCGGTATCTGGAACGACTTCCTGTTCGGCATCGTGTTTGCCGGGCGCTCCAACTGGCCGATGACGGTGCAGCTCAACAACATCGTCAACACCACGACCGGCGTGCGGGAGTACAATGTCAATATGGCGGCCACCATTCTGACAGCGGCGGTGCCGCTCGTCATCTATTTCGTCTCCGGCAGATGGTTCGTGCGCGGCATTGCCGCCGGCGCGGTGAAAGGGTGATGGCGATGGCGGCAAACGGCACCAGCGTTGCGATCCAGGACCTGTCGCTGAACTTCGGCGCGGTTTCCGTGCTGAAGACGCTCAACCTCGATGTCGCCGAAGGCGAGTTCATCGTGCTGCTCGGGCCCTCCGGCTGCGGCAAGTCGACCCTGCTCAACTGCATCGCCGGCCTGCTTGACATCTCGGAGGGCAGCATATTCATCAAGGGCAAGAACGTCACCTGGGAAGAACCCAAGGACCGCGGCATCGGCATGGTGTTCCAGTCCTATGCGCTCTATCCGCAGATGACAGTGGAGAAGAACCTGTCCTTCGGCCTGCGCGTCGCCGGCGTACCCAAGGACGAGATCGCCAAGCGCATCGCGCGCGCGGCCGAGATCCTGCAGATCGAGCCCTTGCTGCAGCGCAAGCCGGCGGCGCTCTCCGGCGGGCAGCGCCAGCGCGTGGCGATCGGGCGGGCGCTGGTGCGCGACGTCGATGTCTTCCTGTTCGATGAGCCGTTGTCCAATCTCGACGCCAAGCTGCGCTCGGAACTGCGCGTAGAAATCAAGCTGCTGCACCGCAAGCTGCAGAACACCATGATTTACGTCACCCACGACCAGATCGAGGCGATGACGCTGGCCGACCGCATCGCTGTCATGAAGGGCGGCGTCATCCAGCAGCTCGATGCGCCACAGACCATTTACAACCGCCCGGTCAACCGTTTCGTCGCCGGGTTCCTCGGCTCGCCGGCGATGAATTTTATCGAGGGCAGGCTGGAGAAGGACAATAGCGGCTGGCTGTTCGCCGCCGAGGATGTTCGTATCCCACTTTCGACCTATGCCTTCGAGACGGAACCGGTGCCAGGTCCGACGGTGTTCGGCATCCGGCCGGAGCATGTCGCCTTGAACAGCGGCTCCGGCTGGCCATTCAGCGCCACAGCAACTGTCGAGGTCGTCGAGCCTATGGGCTCCGACACACTGGTTTGGCTGAAGCTCGGCAAGCAGAATTTCACGGTACGGGTCACGGCCGAGCGCACGCCGCACAATGGCGAGGCTGTCAGCATTGGCTTTGATCCTATGCGCGCTTCGCTCTTCGATGCCGCTGCCGGCAACCGCATCTAGCTCCCGAGAATCACCACCTGAAACGATCCCCCAAGCAGAACGGACAGAGACGATGAACTGGTCATTCCAACTTTACAGCGCCCGCAATTTCCAGCCCTGGGAAAGCGTGCTCACCACACTCGGCAAGCTCGGCTACACCGAGGTCGAGGGTTTCGGCGGCGTCTATGAAAATCCCAAGGCCCTCCGCGCCGAGCTCGACAAGAACGGCCTTTCCATGCCGACCGGCCATTTTTCCATCGACGCGCTTGAGAACGACTTCGACGGCGTGCGCAGAACCGCCGAAGCGCTCGGCATCAAGCTTTTGATCTGCCCCTATCTGATGGCTGAGGACAGGCCGTCCGACGCCGCCGGCTGGCGTGGTTTCGGCGAGCGCCTGGCAAAGATCGGCGAGGTGGCTTCAAAGGCCGGTTACGGTTTTGCCTGGCACAACCATGATTTCGAATTCAAGGCGCTCGCCGACGGTTCGCTGCCGCAGGACCATATCCTGTCCTCCGCGCCCAACATCGGTTGGGAGATGGACGTCGCCTGGATTATACGCGGCGGAGCCGACCCGCTGCCCTGGATCGAAAAGCATGGCAAGCGCATCGTCGCCGTCCATGTCAAGGACATGGCCAAACCAGGCGAAGGACTGGATGAGGATGGCTGGTCGGATGTCGGCCACGGCACGATCGATTGGGCCGACCTGATAAAGCTGCTGCGGGCCAAGAGCGCGGCAAGATATTTTATCATGGAACAGGACAACCCTAACGACATCGAGCGCTTCGCCCGCCGCTCGATCGCGGCCGTCAAGACCTATTAGGAACAATCACCATGGCAAAAAAACTGGGTATCGGTGTCATCGGCTGCGGCAACATCTCGAAGGCGTATTTTTCGCTGGCGCCGCTGTTTCGCGGCATCGAGATGCGCGCCTGCGCCGACATCAACATGGACGCGGCCAAGGCGCGGGCGAAGGAGTTCAAGCTGCGCGCCGAGACCGTCGAGGACCTGCTCAAGGCCGATGACATAGACATCGTCGTCAACCTGACGATACCGGCGGTACACTACGTGGTCTCGAAGCAGGTGCTCGACGCCGGCATGCACGTCTATTCGGAAAAGCCGTTCGTGCTGTCGCTCAAGGAAGGCCAGGACCTCAAGGCACGGGCCGAAAAGAAGGGGCTGCGCATCGGCTCGGCGCCCGACACCTTCCTCGGCGGCGCGCATCAGCTGGTGCGCGAGCTGATCGACGAGGGCAAGCTCGGCAAGATCACCAGCGGCACCTGCCATGTCATGGGCCACGGCATGGAGCATTGGCACCCCAATCCGGATTTCTTCTTCCAGCCGGGCGCCGGACCGGTACTCGATATCGGGCCGTACTACATCACCAATCTGATCCAGCTGATCGGTCCGGTGAAGCAGGTGGCCGCCTTTGCGACGACCCCGGCCAAGGAGCGGACGATTTCATCGAAACCGCGAGCGGGTGAAAAAATCCCGGTCAACACGCCGACCACCATCCACGGCCTGCTGGAATTCGAGAACGGTGCCGTGGTGACGCTGAACACCAGCTGGGATGTCTGGGCCCATGGCCACGCGCCGATGGAACTCTACGGCGAGGCAGGCACGGTGTTCGTGCCCGATCCGAACTTCTTCGGCGGCGACGTGCGCTTCACCGAAGAGGGCAAGCCGGTCAAGAAGTTGCCGAAATGGAAGCATCCGCTTGGCGTGCCCAATGAGATGCACGGCCACGGCATGATGGCCAATTACCGCACCGCGGGCCTGGCCGACATGGCGCTGGCGATCGTCGAAGGGCGGCCGCACCGCTGTTCGATGGAACTGGCGCTGCATGCCGTCGATGTCATGACCGGAATATTGCGCTCGGGCGAAAGCGGGAAATTCGTCGCCATGCAGACGAGTTGCGAACGCCCGGCCGCACTCGGCGTCAAGGAAGCGAAGGGGCTGCTGGCCAAGAAGAAAAAATAGGCTGCAGAGATTATCGATAATTTTGACTGCCCCTCTCCCCGTTTCCGCGGGGAGAGGTTAAAGGGTGGGCGTTGGGCTGGCCGTTGCGTTCGCAATTGCCGCGCCCGTTTCAGATCGAGGATTCCCCATGCCTTACGTACCCGCCGAAAACCGCTATGAGAAAATGATCTACAACCGTTGCGGACGGTCCGGCCTCAAGCTGCCGGCGATCTCGCTCGGGCTGTGGCACAATTTCGGCGACGACACGCCGCACTGGACCAAGCAGGCGATCGCCCGCAAGGCCTTCGATCTCGGCATTACCCATTTCGACCTTGCCAACAATTACGGGCCGCCGCCTGGATCGGCCGAGACAGCCTTCGGCGAGATACTGCGCACCGATTTCGCCTCTCATCGCGACGAACTGATCATCTCGACCAAGGCCGGCTATGAAATGTGGGCCGGTCCCTATGGCGAATGGGGCGGGCGCAAATACATGCTGGCCAGCCTCGACCAGAGCCTCAAGCGGATGGGGCTGGATTATGTCGACATCTTCTATTCGCATCGCTTCGATCCCGATACGCCGCTGGAAGAAACCATGGGCGCGCTCGACCATGCGGTGCGTTCGGGCAAGGCGCTCTATGCCGGCATCTCATCCTACAATTCGCAGCGCACCCGCGAAGCCGCCGATATATTGAGGCAGCTCGGCACACCGTGCGTCATCCACCAGCCGAGCTATTCGATGCTGAACCGCTGGGTCGAGGACGACGGCCTGCTCGATACGCTCGAGGGGCTCGGCGTCGGCTCCATCGTCTTTTCGCCGCTGGCCCAGGGCATGCTGACCGACAAATATCTTGGCGGCATCCCTGAAGGCAGCCGTGCCTCCCAGGGCAAGTCGCTGAAGACAGCCTTCATCAACGACCGCACTATTGCCAACATCAAGGCACTCAACGCCATCGCCGGCAGGCGCGGCCAGACACTGGCGCAGATGGCGCTGGCCTGGGTGCTGCGCAGAGGCAAGGTGACGTCGGCATTGATCGGCGCCAGCCGGCCGGAACAGGTCGAGGATTGCGTCGGGGCGCTGAGGGTGCTCGATTTCAGCGATGCCGAGCTGGCGGAGATCGATGGCTACGCACGCGAATCCGACATTAATCTGTGGGCGGCTTCCGCGGAACGCAACGGCCCGCCAAGGAAATAGCCGGAGCCGGCTAACAAAGGCCGGCGGGATTGCTCCCGCCGGCCTTGTTCATGACAGAGGCCGGGTCAGGGCGTCTTCGGCCTGATCATGTGGCTGGTCAACGGTCAGTCATGGTGCGCGATGCCGCCAGCGCCCGGAACGAAACCGTGCCCGCAGTCATCGGCGCGGATGTGCCGACAAGCAGCGTCCGGCGTGTCAATTTGAACATAGCGCTTCCCGAAGCCCGATCGAATTCCCAAGCGAGGCAAACCCCTTCGAGAACTTTGTCAGTATTTTGAATGTCGCTTCGCCATCAATCCTGCCATCACGTCATCGATCGACCGGGCCAACAACAGAAGAGTAGCAAAGACGACGGTTCGTCGCTATCTGAATGAGATCAGGCCGTTTGCACGGGCAAACAGCCCGTAGTTGGCGCGGGAAAATTGGAACGGGACCATGGCGGCAAGGGATGTGCTGACGAAGAACCAGTTGTGCGTGCTCGAAAAGCTCGAGACCGCCAGCGGGCCGCTCAGCGCCTACACCTTGCTCGACCAGCTGCGTGAACGCGGCTTCCGTGCGCCGCTTCAGGTCTATCGCGCGCTCGACACGCTGGTGAAGTCAGGCTTCGTGCACCGGCTGGAAAGCATCAACTCCTTCGTCGCCTGTGCCGAACCGCACGACCACAGCCATTCGATGACCGCCTTCGCCATCTGCGACAGCTGCGGGCAGGTAAGCGAAATGTCCGATCACGACGTCGGACACCGACTGGACGAATGGGTGCGTTCCACCGGCTTCGCCGCCAAGAAGGCGATGATCGAATTCCGCGGGACGTGCGCCAAGTGTCGGGCCGAGGCGGCGTAAGGTCTTTCCACAAGGACGCTAGCCGCCAGCTTCGTCATCCCAGGGCGGAGCAGGAGCGAAGCGACGTCGCGGAGACCCTGGGATCCATGCCGCGATGGAAGAGCGTTGCGGCGGTGCCGAATTTCCCGTGCCTATACGCCAGCGTAGAACTTTTCTACACCGCTGCATCTTCCGACCAATGTCACGGAATGGATCCTAGGGTCTGCGCTCCGCTTCGCGTCGCTCGCCCTAGGATGACGAAATGAGGTCAATGCGCCTCATCCCAATTATTCGCCGCTCGCGCGTCGACATGCAACGGCACCGACATCGACACCGCCGGCATCGCCGCGTTTTCCATGACGTGGCGCACGACGGGGATCGTCGCCTCGACCTCCGCCTCCACCGTCTCGAAGATCAGTTCGTCATG
Source organism: Mesorhizobium sp. B2-4-14 (assembly GCF_006442155.1). Taxonomy (NCBI): domain Bacteria; kingdom Pseudomonadati; phylum Pseudomonadota; class Alphaproteobacteria; order Hyphomicrobiales; family Phyllobacteriaceae; genus Mesorhizobium; species Mesorhizobium sp. B2-4-14. The sequence goes on from NZ_VFVA01000017.1 coordinate 86,036, forward strand.
CACTTGAAGGAGCATGCGGGCTGACAGCTTTGCCTTCTCCAGCGCTTCCTCCATGCGCACCATGGCGCGGCGGATGATGTCGGCGGCGGTGCCCTGCAGACGGGCATTGATCGAGGCGCGCTCGTTGAACGCGCGGATCGACGGGTTCGAGGACCTTATATCCGGATAATGGATGCGGCGGCCGAAGATCGTCTCGACAAAGCCGTGCTCGCGGGCATAGGCCTTGGTCTCCTCGATATAGTCGCGGATGCCGGGGAAGCGCTCGAAGTACTTCTTGATGTAGTTGCTGGCTTCTTCGCGCGGGATCGACAGCTGGTTGGCCAGGCCAAAGGCCGAAATGCCGTAGATAATGCCGAAATTGATCGCCTTGGCGCGGCGGCGGATTTCCGAAGGCATGCCTTCGACGGGTACGTTGAACATTTCCGAGGCGGTGATGGCGTGGATGTCCGCCCCATCGGCGAAAGCCTGCCGCAGCTGCGGGATTTCGGCGACATGGGCAAGCACGCGCAGTTCGATCTGGCTGTAATCGGCCGAGACCAGGCGGTTGCCCTTGTCGGCGATGAAGGCGGTCCTGATCTTGCGGCCTTCGGCGGTACGCACCGGGATGTTCTGCAGGTTGGGGTCGGAGGATGACAAACGTCCGGTCGTCGTCGCGGCCAGCGCGTAGGAGGTGTGGACGCGCTTGGTGTCCGGGTGGATGAAGCCCGGCAGCGCGTCGGTGTAGGTCGATTTCAGCTTGGTCAGCTGGCGCCAGTCGACGATCTTGCGCGGCAGTTCGTGGCCCTCGGCGGCAAGGTCTTCGAGAAGCTGCGCCGAGGTCGACCACTGGCCGGTTTTGGTTTTCGAACCGCCTGGCAGGCCCATGCGGCCGAACAGGATGTCGCCGAGCTGCTTGGGCGAGCCGATGTTGATGCGCTCGCCGACGAGCTGATAGATTTCCTCCTCGAGCCGGGCGGCGCCTTGTGCGAGTTCGCCCGACAGCCGCGACAGGATCTGCCGGTCGACGGAGATGCCGCGCTGTTCCATGCGAGCCAGCACAGGCACCAGCGGCCGCTCCAGCCGCTCATAGACCGAGACCAGGCCCTTGGCCGCAAGCCGGGGCTTCAGCACCAGCCAGAGCCGCAGCGTCACATCGGCGTCCTCGGCGGCATGGGCGGTCGCCTTGTCGATGCCGACCTGGTCGAAACCGACCGAGCTTTTGCCGGAGCCGGTCACATCCTTGATCTGGAGGGGTGAGTGACCAAGCCATTTCTCGGCAAGCGCGTCCATGCCGTGACCATGCGGGGTGCCGGCATCGAGCACGTAGGAGATCAGCATGGTGTCGTCGAACGGCGCGACATCAATGCCGTAGCGGCTCATGATGACCAGATCGTATTTCAGGTTCTGCGCGATCTTGAGGACCGACCTGTCCTCGAGCAGCGGCTTCAGCAGCGCCAGCGCTTCGCGAAGAGCAATCTGGTTCTCAAGCATGCCGCCGCCCAGCAGATCGCCGTTGCCGCTCTTGTGGGCGAAGGGGATGTAGGCCGCGCGGCCGGGCGCCGTGGCTATTGCCATGCCGATCAGTTCGGCCTGCATCGGATCGGGAGAGGTCGCCCTGGCGTCGAAGGCGACGATCCCGGTCTCCCGCGCCTCGGCGATCCAGGCCTTCAGCGTCGCGACGTCGCGGACGCAATGATAGGCCGACGTGTCGATCTTGCGCGTCGCCGCGCCCTCCAGCCGCAGCGCGGAGAGCAGGGAAGGGGTGTCCCCCTGCTTAGGTGTCTGCGTCGTCGGTGTAGCAGTTGCGTCTGCCTCTGGTCCAACCCCGTTTCGGGCAATGTCCGGTGCCCCCGCGCCCACATCGGGCCCGTGCGCGGCATCGGCGCGCTCGACGATCACCGCGACGGCCTGAACGTCGCCGGCCTCGGTGCCGGTCGCTTCCGCCACGCGGCGGGTCAGCGAGGAGAATTCCATGGTCTTGAGGAAGCCGATCAGCTTCGGCCCGTCTGGGGCATGAAGCACGAAATCGTCCAGGCCCTCGGCCACCGGCACATCGTTCTTCAGCGTCACCAGCTGGCGCGAAACGCGCGCTTTGTCGGCGTTGGCGATGATCGTTTCGCGCCTCTTGTCCTGCTTGATCTCGCCGGCGCGGGCCAGCAGCCCGTCGAGGTCGCCGAACTGCTCCAGCAACTGCGCTGCCGTCTTCGGTCCGATGCCGGGCACACCCGGAACATTGTCGACGGAGTCGCCGGTCAGCGCCTGCAGGTCGACCATCTTTTCCGGCGGCACGCCCCATTTCTCGACGACCTCGGGGATGCCGATCTGGCGATCCTTCATCGGGTCGTACATGCCGACCGTATCGCCGACCAGCTGCATCAGGTCCTTGTCGGAGGAGATGATGGTGGTGTCGCCGCCGACCTCGCAGGCCAGCCGGCAATAGGTGGCGATGAGGTCGTCGGCCTCGAAGCCCTCCATTTCGATGCAAGGCAGGTTGAACGCCTTGGTCGCCTGGCGGATCAGGCCGAATTGCGGGATCAGATCCTCCGGCGGCGCCGAACGGTTGGCCTTGTATTCGGGGTAGAGGTCGTTGCGGAAGGTCTTGGAGGAATAGTCGAAGATGACCGCGAAATGCGTCGGTACAATGCCTACATCGGTGTTGCGGGCATCCTGCATCAACTTCCACAGCATATTGCAGAAACCGGAAACGGCACCGACCGGAAGGCCGTCGGACTTGCGGGTCAGCGGCGGCAGTGCATGATACGCGCGGAAGATGTAGCCGGAGCCGTCGACAAGGAAGAGATGGTCGCCTTTTTTCATGCCGGCAGGGATAGCGCGGCGCGATGGCTTGGTCCATGCCAAAGACATCGCCAGGGATTTGTTCCGTCAACACCCTGACAGATCGGGTTACACCGGGCCGCTCACGAGCACGTTACAAAAGTGTAACGTTGATGCCCTTGAATCGCCACGTTCACAGACCCAAATACACGTCATCGGCAGTTTTCGCCGAAGTCCGGAGCAAGGCCCGTCCCCCGCCTATCCCGGGCAACTGCGGCAGCCTATCCCCCTCTCCGGGCTGCCGCATCGTTTCGAGTAAAAGGCCGCCGTGGTTCCCCCTCCACCACGGCGGCATTTTTTTGCCTTGCGGCGACCATACCGGGTCGTGGTCCAATCGTCCCGGGCTTTTCGTTTCGCCGCTCTGCCTTTACGGTCCCGGCACTGAATCGAAAGGCTTCGCAAATGTCCGCAGTTTCCCCCGTCCTCGACCGTCTCGACCAAAATCTCGACCAGAGCCTGGAACGGCTGTTCGGCCTGCTCAGGATCAAGTCGATCTCCACCGATCCGGCCTATGCCGCCGACTGCCGCAAGGCGGCGGAATGGCTGGTGGCGGAGCTCAAGTTGATCGGCTTCGACGCCAGCGTGCGCGACACGCCCGGCCATCCCATGGTGGTTGCGCATCATGACGGGCCTGTCGGCGCGCCGCATGTGCTGTTCTATGGCCACTACGATGTGCAGCCGGTCGACCCGATCGAACTGTGGGAAAACGATCCATTCGCGCCTGATATCAAGCAGGTCGGACCCGACCACAAGGTGATCACCGGGCGTGGCTCGGCCGATGACAAGGGCCAATTGATGACCTTTGTCGAAGCGTGCCGCGCCTGGAAGCAGGTGCATGGCAATTTGCCGTGCCGCGTCACCATTCTGTTCGAGGGTGAGGAGGAATCCGGTTCGCCCTCGCTGAAGCCTTTCCTCGAAGCCAATGCCGAGGAGCTCAAGGCCGATTTCGCGCTGGTCTGCGATACCAGTATGTGGGACCGTGACACGCCGTCGATCTGCGTTGGACTGCGCGGGCTGGTTGGTGAGGAGATCACGGTCAGGGCCGCCGACCGCGACCTGCATTCGGGCCTCTATGGCGGGGCCGCTGCCAACCCGATCCGCATCCTGGCCAAGGTGCTGGCCGACATCCACGACAAGGATGGCCACATCACCATTCCCGGCTTCTACGACGGCGTCGAGGAGACACCGACCCAGGTGCTGAAATCATGGGAGACGCTTGGCGAGACCGCGGAGACCTTCCTTGGACCTGTCGGCCTGTCTATCCCGTCGGGCGAAAAGGGACGTTCGGTGCTGGAACTGACTTGGGCGCGGCCGACCGCCGAGTTCAACGGCATCATCGGCGGCTATACCGGCAAGGGGTTCAAGACCGTGATCGCGGCGGAAGCATCGGCGAAAGTGTCCTTCCGCCTCGTCCACAAGCAGGATCCCAAGAAGATCCGCGCCGCCTTCCAGCAATTCGTCAAGGAGCGCATTCCGGCGGACTGTTCGGTCGAATTCCATCCCCATGGCGGTTCGCCAGCAATCCAGCTTTCCTACGACTCACCGTTCCTGGCGAAGGCCAAGACCGCGCTGTCGGACGAATGGCCGAAGCCGGCGGTGACGACCGGCAGCGGCGGCTCGATCCCGGTAGTAGGCGACTTCCAAACCTATCTCGGCATGGAATCGCTGCTGGTCGGCTTCGGCCTCGACGACGACCGCATCCATTCGCCCAACGAGAAATACGAGCTCAGCTCCTTCCATAAGGGCCAGCGTTCCTGGGCGCGCATTCTGGACGCGCTGACGCGCTGAGATGGCGTAGAGATCGCGATATCGGCTGAAAAACCAACTTTCTGTTGATTTTTCAGCCGATCGCGGCGAGGACGGGCCACAATCAAGGCGCTGCGGCGCCCCTTGCTGGTCAAGGGACGCTCTGGCTCGACCGGAGAAGACAATGGCCGACATCCGCTTTCACAAAAATGACCTGCCTGACCTTTCGCATTACAATGTCGGGGCGGTGGCCATCGATACCGAGACGCTGGGGCTGAATCCGCATCGCGACCGGCTCTGCGTGGTGCAGATATCGCCGGGCGACGGCACCGCCGACGTCATCCAGATCGCACCGGGCCAGAAGAAAGCGCCGAACCTCGTCAGCCTGCTGAGGAGCCGCGACATCACCAAGCTGTTCCACTACGGGCGCTTCGACCTGGCCGTGCTCTATAATGCGTTCGGGGTGATGGCCGAGCCTGTGTTCTGCACCAAGATCGCCTCGCGGCTGACCCGCACCTATACCGACCGGCACGGGCTGAAGGACATCTGCTTCGAGCTTCTCGGCGTCGGCCTGTCCAAGGCGCAGCAATCGTCCGACTGGGCGGCCGAAACGCTGTCGCCCGAACAGCTCGAATATGCCGCTTCCGACGTGCTCTACCTGCATCGGTTGCGTGAGGTGCTGGCGGGAAGGCTGGCGCGCGAGGGGCGCACAAAGGAGGCCGATGCCTGCTTCCGCTTCCTGCCGACACGCGCCAAGCTTGACCTGATGGGCTGGGGCGAGGAGGATATCTTCGCCCATAGCTGAGGGCCCCGGCGACGATCCGCGCTCGACGGCGGTTTGGAACCAGATGCCGGCCGTGGCGTTCTGCCGGCTGGAAAAAGGGGATGACATGACCGACCGTAAGCCGATATCGACCGCGCCGACCGACGGCTCCAAGGTCACCGTCACCTGGAAGGACAGCGACGGCGTGATCAACGAATCCATCGCGCAGTACCGCGACGACGGCTGGTGGGTCTATACCGACAGCCACACGCAAAAGAAGGTCGAACCGACCAGCTGGCGGCCTGCTGCCAGCGACGATGACGACCAGTGAGCGTACCGCTGGCGAGGCCAGCTGCTTTCGAATAGCCTGAAGTCGTTGATATCGGGGCCGATTCGGCGCCTTCCGCTCCGCGCTCGCTCTCTTGCTCGCCGCCGGGCCATTGCCGGATGTCCGCGTCGTCGACATGAACGATGCTCTATGCGGCAAGCAAACCTGCGCTGCGGTCGTCGGCAACATCATTGTCTGGCGCGACTACCACCACATGACGGCGACCTACGCGCTGGCACTGGCGCCCTATCTGGCGAAGGCAGCGGGTCTCAGCCGTTGAAACCAGGAATGCTTGCATCGCGCTTGACCGTCGAGGGCGCCATCGGCTCAGTCAGCACCATCAATGCGGGGGCAAGCAGTCGCCGATGGGCATCGGGGCCCCGCGCGCTCGGTCGCCGTGCTCGACGAGGAAACCTTCCTGCGTGGCAGGGGCAATCCCGAGGAGGGCGGCCCGAAAGGCCCCGACATCGACCGGTCGAACAGCGTGGTGGCGATCACATGCGAAGAGCGAACGCTGGCTTTCTTCTCGCTGCTCTCGATATTCCGTGGCGCTGAAAATCGCCGGCAAGGCAGCGCCATTGCACCGGCGCAGTGCCGAAAGAGAGACCGACCCGAAATGGAATTAGAATGACGGATCGACGCTTCGGCGCTATGATGCCGGCATAGGGCGTTTGGGGCCAGCCAACCTAACGAATAGGAGGTTGCCATGAAGCACCAAACACTGGACCAACTGCATGCAGTGGCCGAAATTAGTGTCACACAGCCGGTAATGAGCCGAACCCAGCGTCTCGTACGTTGGGCCGAACTTCTCGAACGTGAGCCCCGCCGGCTGCTCACAGCGCTTGCCGGAACCGAATACCGTGCGCCGCCCGAGCGCAATGTCATGCGAGGCGATGGCTCGCCGATATCGGTTGCCTTTACGGACCCCATTTTGAAAGACGAGGGTCTGAAGGACGACAGTTATGGCGAAGCCAAGCGCTTCTTCGAGCTGACCGATCACCAACTGCATGAGATCGTCTGCTACTGCCATGTCGGCGAGGTAATGCAATCGTCCAGGGCCGCGCTTTCGGTCCGTGCGGCGATTGGTTGACGCATGTCCACCAGGTGATCATCTGGGGATGGATTGAATTGGGGCGCGGTCGAATGCGAAGCTGTATTTTGCGATCGCGCCCTGACGGAGACCATGGCGTGACAGCGTACCAAAGGCTTGTCCACTGCCGGATACCGGCGTTCCGACCAATGGCTCTGATCGGTCTCTCTCGTCGGACGCGACCGCCTGCCGGCGCCTGATCCGCAATCTCGGAAATGGACAGGCTGCCAAGCATTTGATTATCAATCGCTTTGAATTTTTCCGACTTAACCCGCCCTTAAATCGCCGCATCTACTCTTCAACCGAAGCGCCATAGGCATCGGGAACAGACAGCGCAGCGCATGGCGAACCGCAGAGACAGCCGCATCGAGCCCAGCTTCGAGGGACCGTCGCAGACGCGGTCCTCGGCCGGTCTTTCGGTGAGCGAGGAGGACCGCGTCGTGCCGAGCAACCGCAAAACCTCCGCAAAACGCAAATCGTCGAAAGCGAAATCGTCGCGCGGCGGACGCGGCAGAAGCCGGCGTGGCCTGTTCGGCGTGCTGGGCCGGCTGTTCTACTGGTGCTTCGTGCTCGCCATATGGGGCGGCATCGCGGTGGCCGGCGTCGTCATCTACTACGGCGCCAAGATGCCGGCGGCCACGACATGGTCGATCCCCGACCGCGCTCCCAACATCAAAATCGTCTCAGCCGATGGCCAGTTGCTCGCCAATCGCGGCATGAGCGGCGGCGAAGCCGTCGGCCTGCACGAAATGTCGCCTTATATTCCCGAGGCGGTCATCGCTATCGAGGATCGCCGTTTCTATTCGCATTTCGGTGTCGATCCGATCGGCCTGTCGCGCGCCATGGTCACCAACCTGCTTGGCGGGCATTTTTCGCAAGGCGGATCGACGCTGACGCAGCAATTGGCCAAGAACCTGTTCCTGAAGCCCAACCGTACGCTGGAACGCAAGGTGCAGGAAGTGTTGCTGGCGCTGTGGCTGGAACACAAGCACACCAAGGACCAGATACTCGAAATGTATCTCAACCGGGTCTATTTCGGTTCCGGCGCCTTTGGCGTCGAGGCGGCTTCGCGGCGCTATTTCGGCAAGAGCGCGCGCGACGTCACCCTATCGGAAGCAGCCCTGCTTGCGGGCCTCTTGAAGGCGCCGTCGCGGCTGTCGCCGGCGCGCGATCCGAAGGCCGCCGAGGAACGCTCGCAGCTCGTGCTCGCCGCCATGCGCGAGGAGGGCAAGATCAGCGACAAGGAACTGAAGACGGCGCTCAGCGCTCCGGCGACACGCTCGCCATCCTATTGGACCGGCTCGGAAAACTATGTTGCCGACACCATCATGGAAGAACTGCCCGACCTGATCGGCGACGTGCGCGGCGACATCGTCATCGACAGCACCGTCGACCTGAACCTGCAGAAGCTCGCCGAGAAGTCGATCCGTCGGCTGATCGACGACAGCGGCAAGAAGCTCAACGTCACCCAGGGCGTGCTGGTGTCGATCGACGATTCCGGCGCGGTGCGCGCCATGGTCGGCGGCTACGACTATTCGACCAGCCAGTTCGACCGCGCCTCGGAGGCGCGCCGGCAGCCGGGCTCGGCGTTCAAGCCGTTCGTCTATATGGCGGCCCTTGAGGCCGGCCGCACGCCCGACAGCGTGCGCAACGACGCGCCGATCAAGATCGGCAACTGGACGCCCGACAATTACGGCGGCAAGTACTTCGGCAAGGTCACTCTGGCGACCGCGCTGGCCAAGTCGCTGAACTCGGTTGCCGCGCAGCTGACCATGGAAGTCGGGCCGAACGCGGTGGTGGAAGCCGCGCATCGCATGGGCATCCAGTCCGACCTGCAGGCCAACACATCGATCGCGCTCGGTACCTCGGAAGTGACGCCGCTGGAGCTGACCTCGGCCTATGTGCCTTTCGCCAATGGCGGCTACAAGCCGGACATCCACTTCATTCGCCGCATCACGACCGCCGACGGCAAGGTACTCTATGACGGCGCTGGCGGCAGCGCGCCGCGTGTGGTGAAGCCTGAGATCGTCGGCATGATGAATTCGATGATGACCGGCACCGTCGAGATCGGCACCGCGAAGAAAGCGGCTTTCGCCTGGCCGTCGGCCGGCAAGACCGGCACCAGCCAGAATTCGCGCGATGCCTGGTTCGTCGGCTACACCGCCAATCTCACCACCGGTGTGTGGTTCGGCAATGATGACGGCACGGCGATGAAGAAGGTCACCGGCGGCGCGCTGCCGGCGCAGGCCTGGCACGAATTCATGGTCGCCGCGCATGAGGGTGTGCCGGTGCGGCCGCTGCCCGGCACCTGGAAATCGACACCGGCCGACAGGATCGTGCCCGACGACATACCCTCGGCTGACAACAACCAGGTGGCACCGGTTCCATCAGCGTCCGTCGGCCAGCAGGCGCCATCCGCGCCGGCGCAACCGCCAGCGCCGGCCCGCGTCGCGCGGCCGGCCCAGACCGTCGATGCCGATGGCTTCAACATGCCGGCGGATGACGGCGCCACCGCCTCTGTCGGACATCCGGTGCCGCCAGGCAGCGTCGGCGGCCCGCTCAAGAAGCGGCGGACCTCGATCCTGGATATTCTGGGCGGCGGCTGACGCGAAGGGCGTCGCGTCGAAACGGATTCATGGGACGCGCTTTTTTACGCCTGTCGTTTCCCAAGGCCGAGGTCAGTTTTGGGCGACCGTCGCCTAAGCGGCGTCAATCCGCCTCTCGCCAGCGCCGCGGCGTTCGGCTACATCTCCGGCCCGGAGACCGCGACATGGCTGAACTCGACACCAGAAAAACCATCGTGCTGACCGGCGCCAGCCGCGGCATCGGCCATGCGACGGTCAAACGCTTTTCGCGCGAGGGCTGGCGCGTCATCACCTGCTCGCGCCAGGCCTTTGCCGAGGATTGCCCATGGCCGGCTGGCCCGGAAGACCACATCAAGGTCGACCTCGCCGACCAGGAGGATGTCGGCATTGCGGTCTCGGAGATCCGTCACCGGCTGGAATCGCATGGCGGCCAGCTGCACGCGCTGGTCAACAATGCCGGGATTTCGCCGAAGCTCAAGGACGGCAACAGCCGCATGAACTCGATCGACACGCCCATGCATGTCTGGCGCGATGTGTTCCAGGTCAATTTCTTCGCGCCGATCATGCTGGCGCGCGGCCTGTTCAAGGAGTTGGCGGCGGCCAGGGGCTCGATCGTCAACGTCACCTCGATCGCCGGCACTCGTGTCCATCCCTTCGCCGGCACCGCCTATGCGACCTCGAAGGCGGCCCTCGGCTCGCTGACGCGCGAAATGGCGCATGATTTCGGCCCGCACGGCATCCGCGTCAACGCCATCGCGCCGGGCGAGATCGACACGGCGATCCTGTCGCCGGGCACGGAAAAGATCGTCGAGACCATTCCGCTGCGCCGGCTTGGCACCACTGCGGAAGTCGCCGACATCATCTTCTTCCTGTGCTCGAGCCAGGCGTCCTATGTGACCGGCTCGGAAATCCACATCAATGGCGGCCAGCACGTGTGAGCGAGCCGGTTCGTGGATATGGGCGTTCACGGAAACCAACATCGTTGGGTCGCCGCTGATTTATGAATGGACCGCAAGCCTGAGCATTCGCCAGGCATGCGAGATCCTGGATCGCATCGCTGAATTTATCGGCCCTTCAGGACATAGCTGATCGAAGCGGGCCTCACGATTGTGAAGCGATAGGCGCGGCTCCTGCGCCTTCCGCCATGGCATCGCGAACTGGCTTTTGCCCAGCATGGTTGCCCAATACCTCTTCGACAATGCCACGCGCGATCTCGCGCTCGCCCATGATCACCGTGTCGGCGCCGAGCCCCTTGAGATGGTCGACCTCGGCATCGGAATGGGCGCGGGCGACGACGTTGATGTTGGGATTGGCGGCGCGTGCCCGCAACACGATCTGGCCGGCCTCGAACGCATTGGGGATGGCGAGGATCAGCCGCCTGGCGCCTTCGGGATTGGCGGCGGCGAACACTTCGGCGTTGGCGGCATTGCCGGCCACGGTCTCGATATTGTCGGCTTTCAGCTTGGCCAGCGTCTTGTCGGCGTCCTCGATGACGAGAAAGGGCAGGGCCGCTTCCTTCAGCGCGGCGCCGACGAGACCGCCGACGCGGCCGTAGCCGATCAGGATGGCATGGCCGGTGAGCGCCGTCTTCGGTGGTGGGCCGTCTTCCTTTTGAAAAGTCGAGGCAACCGAAGCCACCTGGCCTGGTTCGGTCGCCGGACCGACCGGCTTTGTGTCCGCCGGCGCTGTCGTCCTGGCGGCACGAGCCTCCAGCCACGGCTTCATCCAGTCGATGACCAGGAACATCAGCGGATTGAGCACGACCGACAGGATCGCACCGGCCAGGATCAGGTCGCGACCCTGTTCGGGCAGAAGTTTCAACCCGACGCCGAGTTCGGCCAGGATGAAGGAGAATTCGCCGATCTGGGCAAGGCTGGCCGAAATCATCAACGCGGTCGCCAGCGGATAGCCGAAGGCGACGACGATGACGAACGCCGCCAGCGACTTGCCGATGATGATGATGGCGAGCGTGGCCAGGATCGGCAGTCCGTTGCTAATGAGGCTGAACGGATCGAACAGCATGCCGACGGAGACGAAGAACAGCACTGAAAAGGCATCGCGCAGCGGCAGCGATTCTTCCGCCGCACGGTGGCTGAGCTCGGATTCGCTCATGATCATGCCGGCGAAGAAGGCGCCCAATGCGAGCGACACACCAAACAGCTTGGCCGCGCCGAAGGCGACGCCGAGCGCAATGGCCAGCACCGAGAGACGGAACAGTTCGCGCGACCCGGTATGGGCGACATAGTGCAGGATCCAGGGAATGACCCGGCGGCCGACCACCAGCATGACTATGACGAAGGCGGCGACCTTGGCCAGCGTGATGCCAACGACGCCCCAGATGCCGTAGCTGGCCGGCAGCGACAGCAGGCCGCTCGAGTGCACATCCGCCTGCTCCTGGCCACCCAGTACACCGGCAAGGGCCGGCAGCAGCACCAGCGCCAGCACCATGGCCAGATCCTCGACGATCAGCCAGCCGACGGCGATGCGGCCGCGCTCGGTCTCGATCAGGCGGCGCTCCTGCAAGGCACGCAGCAGCACCACGGTGGAGGCCACCGACAGCGCCAGGCCGAACACCACACCCGCGCCCATCGACCAGCCGAGCATCCAGGCAAGCCCGATGCCGAGCAGCGTGGCAAAGCCGATCTGAACGATCGCGCCCGGCACGGCGATGGCGCAGACCGACAAAAGATCCTTCAGCGAGAAGTGCAGGCCGACGCCGAACATCAGCAGGATGACGCCGATTTCGGCCAGTTCGTTGGCAAGACTGGCATCGGCGACGAAGCCGGGCGTGTTCGGCCCGACCAGCACACCGGCTACGAGATAGCCGACCAGCGGCGGAATGCGGAAACGGTTGGCGAGAGCGCCGAAGATGAAAGCGAGCCCCAGACCGGCGACGATGGTGGCGATAAGGGGCGTGTCATGCGGCATTGTGTTTTGCGCGCCTTTCAAGCTGGCGATGTCGGATATGCGCCGCCCGGAGCCGCCGCCTCATGCGCAATATGGTGGAAGGGGCGACGGTGACGCAACCCGCAAGGCGCGAAAAACGGCGGTGGGGCGACAAATACTCGAGCGGGCCGAAAGGCTGCCGGTCCGGTCGAATGCCAGCGCGGTGCGCGCCTCCCCGGTCGACGGACCGTCCGCGGTCAGACTGCTTGCAACAGAGCCTCGATCTCAGGGATAGCGTGGTTGGTCATCGTCTTTGGAATTTCCCCCGCGACCTTGTCCTCGACTTCCTTGTGCAGCTTCTTGCGCATGGCGCCGAGCACTATCGGCGGAGCGACGAGAACGATGCTGTCGAAGGCGCCGCCATGGGCGAGCTTGTAAAGCCGGCCGGCGATCTCGTCGGCGAAGCGTTCCTTGCCTATGCGGTGCCAGTCGGTATCCTCGACCGCGCTGCGGTGCACGGAGGGGCCGTCATTGTATCGGCCGGGGCTGTCGGTCCCTTGCTCGCGCGTGGGCGGGTTTTCCTGCTCCACCACCTGTATGACTTCAAGGTTGGGATACTTGCTGTCGCCGACGTTCTTGAGGAAGAGCGCCTTTTCGCCGTCGGCCACCAAAACCCAGATACCGTGCTTCAACCTGATCGTATTCATGATAGCGCTCCTTCTTGAGTATGAGACTATTCGGAACGCGTTCCAGCCCGGCAACGTTCCAACCCAAGGTGAACCGAAAGCCGTGGCGGCGGACCCCAAGGATCGGCGGACATCTTTAATCTACAAAAATAGTATAAATTGAAAAAAACTGTTTTGCGAGGCAGGACGCCGACGGCTAAAATCCGCTAAAATGAAGGCTCGAACCGGCTACTTGACGCCGCCCACGCCCACCGTGCGGAATATTTTTCTCCTGCCTCTCGCCGTTGCGGAAAAGCGATTGCCTGCCATCACCGGATGCGCGAGTGCTTTGCTTCTGGTTTTTCGCGCCCGGGCGTAAAACCGCGACACTGTTCCTGGATTGCGTTTCACATGCCGCAGGTCGATGCCAAGCTCAACGCCTTTCCCGTCTTCGTGCGGGTCGAGGGTGAAGCCGTGGCCGTTGTCGGCGGCGGTGATCAGGCGCTGGCCAAGGCGCGGCTGATCGGACAGTCGAGCGCGGTCCTGCGCATCATCGCCCAAAATGCCGAACCGGATCTGCTTGCCTTCATCGCCCAGTCCGGTGCCAGCCATATCGCGGCGGCCTACGATGCCTCACAACTTGACGGTGCGGTCCTGGTGTTTGCCGCCAGCGGCGATGGGGAGCTTGACCGCCGCGTCGCAGCGGACGCGCGCCGGCTGGGTATTCCGGTCAATGCCGTCGACCGGCCGGAACTCTGCGATTTCTTCACCCCTGCGCTGGTCAATCGCGCGCCGGTCGCCATCGCCATCGGCACCGAAGGGGCAGGCCCGGTGCTTGCCCAGATGCTGCGCAGCCGCATCGACCGCATGCTGTCGCCGTCGTTCGGCGGGCTGGCGGCGCTCGCTGCTTCGTTCCGCGCCGCCGCCGAGAGACTGCCCAAAGGCAATATTCGTCGCCGGTTCTGGAGCGACTTCTTCGGCGGTGCGCCGGCGCGTGCCATAGAGGCTGGCGAGCTTTCGCGAGCGTATGAGGCGGCGACTGATCTGCTCCTGTCGAACGCGCCGGCATCAGGTCACATCGCGCTGGTTGGCGCCGGCCCGGGCGCCGAGGATCTGCTGACGCTGCGGACGCATCGCCTGCTGATGGAGGCCGATGTCATCGTCCATGACGCGCTGGTGCCGGAGGCGGTTATCGCCATGGGGCGACGTGATGCCGAGCGCCTGGCGGTCGGAAAACGCAAGGGCTGCCATACCAAGAGCCAGGCCGAAATCAATGCGCTGCTGGTGGAACTTGGCCGCCAGGGCAAGCGGGTGGTGCGGCTGAAGTCGGGCGATCCGCTGGTGTTCGGCCGCGCCGGCGAGGAGATGGCGGCACTGCGTGACGCCGGCATCGCCTATGAGGTGGTTCCGGGTGTCACCGCGGCCTTTGCCGCCGCCGCCGATTTCGAGCTGCCGCTCACCTTGCGCGGTGTCTCCTCGTCGATGGTTTTCACCACAGGCCACGATCTGAAGGGCAATTCGCTGCCGGACTGGGCCAGGCTCGCCATTTCCGGCGCCACGGTCGCCGTCTATATGGGCCGCTCGGTCGCCGCCGAGGTTGCCGGCCGGCTGATCGAAGCCGGTCTTTCGCCGGATACGGCGGTCGCCGTGGTCGAGAATGCCAGCCTTGCCAACCGCCGCCGTTTCCATGGCACGCTGGCCGATCTGCCGTCGCTGGAAGCACGGGCCGATCTTTCCGGCCCGGTCATGACCATTATCGGCGACGCTGTCGCTGGGGCCAATTTCGAGCGATCCGAGCCGCTCGCGGCACACAGGGTTGCAGGTGCGTCTGTCGCTGCCGAAGGAGTTCAGCCATGAAGATATTGACTGCCAATCGCCTCGGCGACGGCATTGCCGTCTGGTACGCCGATGGCGGCTGGGCCGAGACGGTGGATCAGGCGGACCTTGCCGACGATAAGGTGGCCGAGGATCGCCTGGAGGCGATCGGCGCCAAGGCGTTTGCCGCCAACGAGGTGGTCGACGTCAACTTGATCGACGCGGAAGTCGTCGACGGCGTGGTCGAGCCGGTGCGGCTGCGTGAGAAGATCCGCGCCTCGGGCCCGACGATCCGTGGCGACCTCGGCAAGCAGGCCGAGCGGACAGCCTAGCCAGAATACCAAGTGAAACGGGCGGACGCGCCCTGAAAGACGAAGCATGTACCGTTACGATGAGTTCGACCACGATTTTGTCCAGGCCCGCGTCGCCGAGTTCAGCGATCAGGTCCAGCGCCGGCTGTCCGGCGAGATCACCGAGGACCAGTTCCGGCCGCTGCGGCTGATGAACGGCGTCTATCTGCAACTGCACGCCTATATGCTGCGCATCGCGGTGCCCTATGGCACGCTGAACGGCAAGCAGTTGCGCATGCTCGGCCACATCGCCCGCAAATACGACAAGGGCTACGGCCATTTCACCACGCGTCAGAACATCCAGTTCAACTGGCCGGCCCTGTCGGACATTCCGGCGATCCTGGGTGATCTGGCAAGCGTGGAGATGCACGCCATCCAGACCAGCGGCAATTGCATTCGCAACGTTACCGCCGACCATTTTGCCGGGGCTGCCGCCGACGAGGCCGCCGATCCGCGCCCCTATGCGGAGATCCTGCGGCAATGGTCGTCGGTGCATCCGGAATTCTCGTTCCTGCCCAGGAAATTCAAGATCGCGGTGACCGGTGCCGAGCGCGACCGCGCCGCCATCCAGACGCACGACATCGGCCTCCATTTGAAGAAGAATGCCGCCGGCGAACTCGGCTTTGCCGTCTATATCGGCGGTGGCCAGGGCCGCACGCCGATGGTGGCGCGAAAAATCCGTGACTTCCTGCCGGAAGCTGACCTTCTGTCCTACTGCACGGCGATCCTGCGCGTTTACAACCTCTACGGCCGCCGCGACAACAAGTACAAGGCGCGCATCAAGATTCTCGTCCATGAGACCGGCGTTGAGGAAATCACCCGGCAAGTCGAGGCCGAGTGGCAGGAGTTGAAGGACGCCGACCTTAAACTGCCGGATGCCGACATCCGCGCCATTGAGGCCTATTTCGCGCCGCCGGCACTGACCGGGCGGCCGGATGGCGACGAGGCCGTGAAGCTGGCCCGCCTCGATTCCAGGGGCTTCTCGGAGTGGCTCGACCAGAATGTGGTGACGCACCGCCATCCCGACTACGCGGCGGTGACGATTTCGCTGAAGGGCATCGGCGACGTGCCGGGCGACGCCTCGGACAGCCAGATGGAGGCGGTGGCCGACATCGCCGAAAAATACGCCTTCGACGAGCTGCGCGTCAGCCATGAGCAGAATCTGATCCTGCCGCATGTGGCGCGCGCCGACCTCAAGGCGGTCTATGACGCCCTGGTCGCCATCGGCTTGGCGACAGCCAATTCCAACCTGATCTCGGACATCATCTCGTGCCCGGGCCTCGACTATTGCGCGCTGGCGACGGCGCGCTCGATCCCGATCGCCCAGGAAATCTCGCGCCGCTTCGCCTCGCTGGAGCGGCAGCGTGAGATCGGCGAACTGAAGCTGAAGATCTCAGGCTGCATCAATGCCTGCGGCCATCACCATGTCGGCCATATCGGCATCCTCGGCGTGGAGAAGAAGGGCTCCGAGCTCTATCAGGTGACGCTTGGCGGCTCCGCCGACGAGAACACGTCGGTCGGCGAGATCATCGGCCGCGGCTTCTCGTCCGATGAGATCACCGATGCCATCGAGACGATCGTCGACACCTATCTCGGCCTTCGGCTCGACCCACAGGAAAAATTCATCGACGCCTACCGCCGTGTCGGTCCCGCGCCGTTCAAGGAGGCGCTCTATGCTGGCGAAGCCAAGGCCGCTTGACCGTATAGTCGATGTCGATGACGGCGTCGCCGCCAAGGCGGCGGGGCTCGACGCGCTCTTCGGCCATCTGAAGCCGCTCGAGATCATCGAACGCACGGCCGGCGAACTGTTCCGCGACGAAATCGCGGCCGTGTCGTCTTTCGGCGCTGATTCCGCCGTGCTGCTGCACATGATCGCCGAGATCGACCGGTCGCTGCCGGTCATCTTCCTCGACACCGGCAAGCATTTCGAGGAGACACTCGGCTACCGCGACGCGCTGGTCGCCGATTTCGGGCTGACCAACATCCAGGTCATCAAGCCGGAGGAGGCAGCACTCGAGCGGATCGACTCGACGGGCAATCTCCACCAGAGCGACACCGATGCCTGCTGCAATGTGCGCAAGATCGAGCCGCTGGCGCGTGGGGTCGCACCCTTCCGCGCCTGGTTGACCGGGCGCAAGCGTTTCCAGGCCTCGACACGGGCAGCACTTCCGGTGTTCGAGGCCGTCGGCCCGCGCATCCGCATCAATCCGCTGGCGCATTGGACGACATCGGATCAGGCGGACTATATGCGCGCGCATGTGCTGCGCGAAAATCCGCTCGTCGCCTATGGCTATCTGTCGATCGGCTGCTTCCCGTGCACGCAGCCGGTGCAGCCGGGCGAGGACGCGCGCAGCGGCCGCTGGGCAGGTCATGCCAAGACCGAGTGCGGCATTCACCTGTCGGGGCTGGAGAAGTCGCTGACCGACGCATCACTATAGGGTATGTTGCCATTCAGGTGATGCCGGCCTGCAACCGGCGGCTTCCTGCGCTTCCGGTGCTCACGTACTTCAAGTACGCTCCGCTCCGGTTCTCGGAAGCAGCCGTTTTCGACGTGGCCTGACCTGAATTTCAACACACCCTTGAGCTCTTCGAATTTTGGGAATTTTGATGACTGGACCGACGACACCGGAGACCCGGCTTTGGACACCGGAGGGTTTTCGCGAGGATGAGTGGGCCCATGCCGAAAACGCGGACGCGCTTTCCGGCAATGGCCGCTTCATCCTGCCGCTGCAGCCGTTCCTCGATCTTGATCCGGAGGTGCGCCTTTCCGCCAGGGAGCGGCTCGGCGTCCTGCTGCAGCCCGGCGACCAGCTCGAGAAGATCGCCGACTTGCTCGACCAACTGTCGCTGGTGGCGCTCGCTTTCCCGGCTTTCAGCGACGGTCGCTCCTTCTCCAAGGGCGAATTGCTGCGCAGCCGCCACCATTTCGAAGGCGCGGTGCGCGCGACCGGGCAGGTTCTTGTCGACCAGTTGCCGCATATGCTGCGGCTTGGCTTCGACGAATTCGAGATCTCGAACCCTGTGCTGTTGAAGCGCCTGGAAGAGGGCCGCACAGGCGGGTTGGGACTCTATTACCAGCCAGCCGCGGTGCCGGAGCCGAAGGGCCCGAAATATTCCTGGCGGCGCCTTCGCAATAGCTGATGCAGCAGTAATTCCGCGACCGCCTGGCCTCGGGTCTGAGTGCCCATATTCGTTTTTACGAACCGATCTTGTGGCGCCGTCGCCCATCGACGAAGAAACTGGTCGTACCAATTGTACGATTTGCGCTTCCCCTTTCATCATCCTGCCCTTAGGATAGGCTCTTTATTTCGTGACCCGAAATAAATGGCCGCAAGGGAGGAACCGGGAATGGCTGGCAAGAAGATACTGATGCTCGTTGGCGAGTTCAGCGAGGAATATGAGATTTTCGTTTTCGAACAGGCCATGCATGCCGTCGGACACACCGTCCACGTCGTGTGCCCGGACAAGAAGGCGGGCGATGTCCTGAAGACTTCGCTGCACGACTTTGAAGGCCACCAGACCTATACGGAAAAGCTCGGCCACGACTATATCCTCAACAAGACGTTTGCCGAGGTGGATCCGGCCAAATACGACGCCGTCTACGCGGCGGGCGGGCGCGGACCGGAATACATCCGCATCGACAAGCGGGTGCAGGCGCTGGTGCGGCATTTCCACGAGGCCGGCAAGCCGATCTTCACCATCTGCCATGGCGTGCAGATCCTGATCGCGGTCGATGGCGTGGTAAGGGGCAGGGAAGTGGCGGCGCTCCACTATTGCGAACCGGAAGTGACGCTGGCCGGCGGCATCTACATCGATGTCGCGCCGACCGGCGCCCATGTCGACGGCAATCTGGTGTCGGCCAAGGGGTGGCCCGGCCTGTCCAACTTCATCCGCGAATGCCTGAAGGTGCTGGGCACGGAAATCCGCCACGGCGAGATGCTGATGCGCGACGAGCGCCAGGCGGCCTGAGGTTAAGATCCAGGTGTCGTTCGCTGTTGCTTTCAAATTACTTTGAAAGCCCGGCGCTGCCCCTCATCCGCCTGCCGGCACCTTCTCCCGTATCCCGTATAGTGACGGGGAGAAGGCAGACGCTATACCGCCGCCCGTGCCTCACGGAACGACACCAGCTTGCGGCGGTTTTCGTCCCACAATGCCAGTTTGACGCAGCGCAGGCTCTCGAGCAGCGTGACGCGACCGATGCCGCGCAACTCCGGATAATCGCGCAGCACTTCCTGCAGACGGTAGCCCGGCACCTTGGCGGAGAGGTGGTGTACGTGGTGGACGCCGATATTGCCGGTGAACCAGTTCAGCACCGGCGGCAGGTCGTAATAGGACGAGCCGTGCAAGGCGGCGCGCTGGAATTCCCATTCGTCATCCTTTGCCCATTCCGTCTCCTCGAACTGGTGCTGGACATAGAACAGCCAGATGCCGGCCGAACCGGCGAGAATGACGATCGGCAGATGGACAACCAGGAACGCACCGGGGCCGACGGCCCAGATAAGCAAGGCCGCCGCAAGCGCGATGGCGAGATTAGTGGTCATTGACGACACCCAGGGCGTCAGCCCGACACGCATCATGCCGACAGGCAGCCTTTGCGAGAAGATGAACAGCCAGATCGGCCCGAGACCGAACATCACCAGCGGATGGCGGTAAAGCCGATAGGCCAGGCGGCCACGCCAGGACATCCGCCGGTATTCGGCAACGGTCAGGGTCCGGATGTCGCCCATGCCGCGCTCGTCGAGATTGCCGGCGCCGGCATGGTGTGTCGCGTGGGCACGGCGCCAGCAGTCGTAGGGTGTCAAGGTCAGGACGCCGAGCGCGCGGCCGATCCAGTCGTCGGCAACACGATTGGCGAAGAAGGAACCATGGCCGCAATCATGCTGGATCATGAAGATGCGCACCAGGAACCCAGCCGCCGGAAGGATCAGGACCAGCCCCCACCAATGGCCATAGGCATAGGCGGCCGAAGAGAGCGCCCAGAGCGTGGCAAACGGGATAAGGGTGATGGCGAGCTCGATGGCGCTGCGCCGCCGGTCCGGCTTCTTGTAGCGCGCCAGAATCTTCAGCCAGGCGCGCTTGCTGTTAGCGGCCGCGTCGGGGGAAATCATGTTCATCACGAACCATAGGCGGGGCGTGCCGCCGCCGCAAGGCGACTATCACGCGAAATTACCGCGCATAATTGTCGCGTAAGAATCCTGGCGAGAGCCTTAGTGGCGTCGCCAGCTTACGTCCCCATCCTCCAATCGGTCGAGGCGGTCGAGCAATTGCCTGAAGCGGTCGGGAATGTCGGCCTCGGTGCGGAAAGCCGGCAAGGTGCGCAAAAAACGGGTCATCGCCTCGGCACCGAGCTGGCGCCGGACCTCCGTGGCGAGTCGTTCTCCCTTTTCAGCCTTGTTGCGGGTCATCATTTCAAAATCCTATGTCGGTTCCGAAACTCCTCCAGCAAGGGAATGGTTCCCGCATCACGCCCTTGTGGCAAGCAAAGCCAGCAAGTACGGTAAAATTTGAATTAATATCGAAGTATCACCGCCGGTCACGACTCAATGCCGGCCAAAGGCCCAGGGGGCGCTTACCCCTTGATTTTTGGCCGCCGAACCTCGATATCGGGCACAAAATCCAGACCATTCGAGATAACGGGAAACGGCGATGAGCGACCAGGCAAAAGACGAACGCGTGCCCAGTGAAGCGGAGGCGGCCGAGGCCAATGCCGAGCGCACGGAAGGCAGCATCGATGGCGACTATGAAGCGCTTGTGCGGCTGCTGAAGGAAAATGAAGAGCTGAAGGACCGCGCTTTGCGTGTCGCGGCCGAGATGGAGAACCTGCGCCGCCGCACCGCGCGCGACGTGCACGACGCGCGCACCTATGCGGTTGCGAATTTCGCGCGCGACATGCTGTCGGTGTCGGACAATCTGCGCCGCGCGCTCGACGCCATTCCCGCCGAGGCCAAGGCATCTGGTGATGCCGGTTTCAAGGCACTGATCGAAGGCGTCGACCTGACCGAACGCGCCATGCTGTCGGCGCTGGAACGGCATGGGGTCAAGAAACTCGCTCCGGAGGGCGAGAAGTTCGATCCCAATTTCCACCAGGCGATGTTCGAAGTGCCCAATCCCGATGTGCCGGCCAATACGGTGGTCCAGGTCGTGCAGCCAGGCTATTCGATCGGGGAGCGCGTGCTGCGCCCGGCCATGGTCGGCGTCGCCAAGGGCGGACCCAAGATCGCCGCCGAGGCACCCGTCGAGCCGGGGCCGGTCAATGAGCAGGCCGAGAAGGACGCGTAGTAAGGGAATAGGGAATAGGCAGTAGGCAGTAGGCAGTAGGCAGTAGGCAGTACGGAACTAAGGAGACGTATCAATCGCACGGCTTCGTGCTATTCATACGCCAATCCCTAATCCCCACCGCCTACTGCCTCATGTCTTTGAATCCCATCGCCCTTCTCGATTATGCCGGCGTTGCCGTTTTTGCGGCGACCGGGGCGTTGGCCGCGTCTCGCAAACAGCTCGACATTATCGGGTTCTTGTTTCTGGCCAGCATCACCGGGATCGGAGGCGGCACCTTTCGCGACCTCATCCTCAATGTGCCTGTCTTCTGGGTGGTGAACCGCGACTATGTGCTGATTTGCGCTATCGTGGCGGTCCTGGTCTTCTTCACCGCGCATCGGGTCGAGTCCCGTTACAAACTGCTGCTGTGGCTCGACGCAATCGGGCTTGCAGCCTTTTCGGTGATGGGCGCGGCGAAGGGGCTGGCAATCACCGGTTCGCCGGTGGTTTCGATCATCACCGGCATGCTGACCGCGACCTTCGGCGGCATATTGCGCGATCTCCTGGCAGGGGAACCTTCGGTGCTGCTGAGGCCGGAGATCTATGTCACGGCCGCTCTGGCGGGCGCCGCCATCTTCACCCTGGGCGATGTCGCCGGATTGCCGCAGATTGTCTCCGGTTTGGCCGGCTTCGCCGTGGCGTTCGCCGTGCGTGGTGGTGCGCTGCGCTTCGGCTGGGCGTTTGCGCCCTACAAGAGCCGGCCCGGCCGGCGGCCCGAAGACATTCCGTAAGGAAGACATTCCGTAAGGGTGACTAGGGATTGGTCAGTCAGTGCTAGTTATCACTGCTGCTCACTAGGCCGCGAAGCGCTGCGCTTCTCCGCCATAATAGTTGACGTAGCGGGCACCGATCTCCTTGACCGGCATCACCACGAAGACGTCGACCGTCGAGAATTCGCGATCGATGACGCAGCCGTCGCCGATGCGGGCGCCGACCCGCAGATAACCCTTGACCAAGGGCGGCATCGCCGCGATTGCCGCCTTGGCGTTGACCGCCTCGATCGGCATAAGGTCCATGGAGCAATAGCGCCCGGATACGGCGCGCACATCCCAGGCCGAGTTGGTCCGGCAGTGATGGGCAAGATAGGTGAGCGCCTCGGCATGCGCGGCCGGCACGGTGCCGTGGAAGGAAGCGCAGCCGGTCATCACGCCGATCTCGTAGTGATTGATGTAGGCCCAGATGCCCTGCCACAGCGCCTCGATGGTGCGCTTCGACCGGTACTCGGGCAAAACACAGGAACGGCCGAGTTCGAGAAAACGCTGGCCGGGATGACGGGCGATGAGCTTGGTCAGCTCGAATTCGCCTTCGGAATAGAAGCCTCCGGCAGCGGCCGCGATCTCTTGCCGCAGCAGGCGGTAGGTGCCGACGATGCGGCGGTGCTCGGGACCGGAAATCGAATTGTCGAAGACAAGCAAATGATCGCAGAGCGGATCGAACCGGTCGGCGTCACGCCGATCCTGCGCCTGGAACAGATCCTTCCTGGCGCCAAGCTCGTCGTAGAAAACACGGTAGCGCACTTCCTGCGCGGCCGCGATCTCGGCCTCGTTGCGGGCAAGCCGCACTTCGAGGTTGCCGATACGGCCGAGCGCTGCGCCCTTCATGACGGAATCGACGTTACGCCCGGCGAGCAAGGCGCTGCTGGCGTTCGGCCGAGTGTCACATTCCGGCATAACTGTATGCACGAGTGATTCTCCTTCGAGCCATCCCTCTTGGCACGGGGATACGGTGTAGGTGCAACAGGATTGTGACAGTACCGTGATACGCCGTCGCGGGCAATACTTCGTCGGCTGGCGAAAACGGTCAACCGGCTATGTTCGGTGAGCAGAGTCGAGGCGCCCCGCGTCCGCACGGATCGAGGCGACGCGCCTCAAGCCATTGTTTTCATGGATGTCATCCTCACGGAACCAGGGCCGCTTTAAGGCGACATGCATTCGCGGCGCGGCCGGAAAAAAACAGCTCAGGCGGCCACCTGGCTCTCGACAGCGGTGACCAGGGCGTCCGGGTCCAGCGGCTTGGTCACGAAGCCGCTGGCGCCATGGGCGAGCACGGCATGGCGGGTCTTTTCCTGGCTGTCGGCTGACAGCACCATGATCGGCACGGGCGCCACGGCCGTTTCCTCCTCATGGCGGCGTATGGCCGCAATTGCGTCCAACCCGTCCATGATCGGCATATGCAGGTCCATCAGCACCACGTCGAAGCGGTGCTTATGTCCGGCGCTGGTGATGGCCTCGACGGCGGCCTTGCCGTTGCCGACCACCTTGACGCGATGCCCGGCCTTCAACAACGTGGCGCGCGCCAGCATGGCATTGATGTCGTTGTCTTCGGCGATCAGCACGGAAAGGCCCTGCTGGCGCTCGCCGGCGGCGCGAAGCGCCGGGATGCGGCGCATTTCCGGATGGGGCTGGGCCAGGGCCGACGCATGGTTGCTCAAAAGCACACGCAAAAGTGTTCCTCCGCGCACCGGCCGGGCCAGGAAGGTCGCGTAGCCGCTGGCGCGGAATTCGCCAAGGATGCCGCGGTCGGTCGGCGCGATCAGCGTGACGGCTTCGCAATCGGAAAGGCCGCTTTGGCGCAACCGCTTGAGCAGCCGTCCGTCGCTCTCTTCCATGGCCGCGTCGACCAGAAGCACATCGCAGGCATCGGCAAAGGACGCGGCCTGCGCCACGGTGGTGGCGATCCCGGCGGTACCGCCATTGGCGCGGATGGTGCGGGCGATGGCGTCGGCTTCGACGGTGTTCTTCGACAGGATCACCGCGCGCCTGCCGGCAAGGGCATTCAGCCGGCCCTGTGGCGCCTCGGTGGCTGCTATGGCCGGGATTTCGAAGACGAATTCCGATCCCTGGCCAAGCCGGCTGGAGACCGAGATCGTGCCGCCCATGGCAGCCACCAGGCGCTTGGAGATGGCAAGTCCAAGACCGGCCCCGCCATGTGCGCGCGTCGACGTGCCGTCGGCCTGCTCGAATTCCTCGAAGATGCGCTCCATGTCCTCGTCGCGCAGGCCGGGACCGGTGTCGGCGATGGTGAAGCAGATGCGGTCGCTGGTCTCGGTGCGGGCACGCGCCACGCTGACCAGCACGCCGCCGCTGTCGGTGAACTTGATGGCGTTGCCGATGAGGTTGAGCAGCACCTGCCTGACCCGGCCCGGATCGGCGGTGATCATTTGCGGTACGTCCGGCTCGACGTGACAACCGAGGCCGATATCCTTGGCGAAGGCGCGCGCCGCCAGCAGTTCGATGATGTTCTCGGCGATCTCGCGCACCGACATGGGCTGCGGTTCCGGATCGAAGCGTCCGGCCTCGATCTTGGAATAGTCGAGCAGGTCCTCGATCAGGGCGAGCAGGGCGCTGGCGGAGGTCGAGATGGCGCCGACATAGGTCTGCTGCTCCGCCGACAGGCTGGTGTCGGCCAAGAGCCTCGCCATGCCCATGATGCCGTTCATCGGCGTGCGGATTTCATGGCTGACGGTGGCGAGGAAGCGCGATTTGGCCTGGCTGGCATATTCGGCTCGCTCGCGCGCTGTAATCAGCGAGGATTCGGCGCGCTTGCGGGCGGTGATGTCGCGGGCGATGGCGCGATGCGAAACCGCGCCGCTGTCCTTCTCGCGCACCGACAGCTCGATCCACGAGAACCAGCGCGGGCCGCTCGGCGTGCGGATGGCGACGTCGGTGGAGCTCAGGCACTCGTGATCGGAAAAGGCGGCATCGGGAACGATGCCGACTTCGATGCCGAGTTCGGCCAACGTCTTTCCGGCAAGGTCGCGCTGATCGGTACCGACCAGATCGGCGAACACCTTGTTGGCATAGACGATGTAACCGTCGCGATCGCGGTGGATGACGAGGTCGCCAAGCGCGTCGATGAGACCGCGAAAGCGCTCCTCGCTTTCCTGCATCTCCCACATGCGGTCGGCCAGCGTCTCGATCTCGGCGCGGCTGCGGGCAGTGGTCTCGTCAAACAGCACCGCGGTACGATGGACGCGACGTCTGGCGTGTAGATGCATGGCAAGGCCAGCGAGTCCGGTCGCCAGCAGCGCGAGGCTGATGAAGATCGGCGCGCCGGTCAGATGCGACAGGCCCGCCAGCGCCAGGATGACAACGAAGGTCAGGAGCGGCAGGCCTTGCTGCCTGGCCGATTGCTGTTCGGGTACCAGCGGTGGCGCGGCGACAAACCGCCGTGCCGCCATCGGCGCCGGCGCGGATACCGCATCGGCGTCGTCGCCAGTGTCCGCCCGTTGGCTGCCGGATTCCGCGATCATGCGAAATCCTTGCCAGACAGAGATTATGGAAAATTGCGGCGGATCGTTCGAATTTTAGCAGATAGGGCGTTTTTGTTCCCGCAGCGACGGGTTCTCCACCGGATTCGGCAATTCCGTCCGCCGCCAGCGATCGGCGAGGCCGGTCACATGTCGACGACGACGCGTCCGCGGATCTTGCCGTCGACGATATCGCGTGCCGCATCGATAATGCCATCGAAGCCGATGGCCGTGGACAGGTTGGCAAGCTTCTTCAAGTCGAGATCGGTGCCGATGCGACGCCAGGCCTCGAGGCGCACGGTCTTCGGCGCCATCACCGAATCGATGCCGAGCAGCGAGACGCCGCGCAGGATGAAGGGGGCGACACTTGCCGGCAGGTCCATGCCGCCGGCCAGGCCGCAGGCAGCGATGGCACCGCCATAGGAGGTCATCGAGAGAACGTTGGCCAGCGTGTGGCTGCCGACCGAATCGACGCCGCCGGCCCAGCGCTCCTTGGCCAGCGGTTTGGCGGGCTGGTTGAGCTCGTCGCGCGATATCACCTCGGCGGCGCCGAGGTTGATCAGATAGGGGCTTTCGGCATTGCGGCCCGTGGACGCAACGACATGGTAGCCGAGGCTGGACAGGATCGAGATCGCGACCGAACCGACGCCGCCGGCCGCGCCCGTCACCACCACGGGGCCGCGATCGGGCAGGATGCCGTGCCGTTCCAGCGCCATGACAGAAAGCATGGCGGTGTAGCCAGCGGTGCCGACCGCCATCGCATCGTGCGGGCTCATGCCTTTCGGCAGCGGCACCAGCCAGTCACCGTTGACACGGGCGCGCCCCGCATAGGCGCCGAAATGGGTCTCGCCGACGCCCCAGCCGTTCAGGATGACCTTGTCTCCCTTGCGCCAGTCGGGATTGGAAGAGGAGATGACGGTGCCGGCGAAGTCGATGCCCGGCACCAGCGGCCAGCGGCGGACCACCGGCGCCTTGCCGGTAATGGCCAGTCCATCCTTGTAGTTCACCGTCGTCGCCTCGACCGCGACGGTGACGTCGCCCTCCATCAGGTCGGCATCGGTGAGGTCCGTCACGGCTACCGACTGCTTTTTGTCGGCGTCGCGCGAAACGAGGATGGCTTTGAAGGTTTCGGACATCTTTTTCTCCGCGAGCTTGCTTGTCGGGGTGACTGTGCGGCGATGGCCGCGTCGGGTCAATCGTTCGAAGGCGTGGGCTCGCGCCGCCAGCCGATGAGTTCGTCGAAGACGACGAGTGCCGCGCCCACCGAAATGAGGGCGTCGGCGAGGTTGAAGACGGCAAAGGACCAAACCGGCGTGTGAAACAGGATGTAATCGATGACGTGGCCGTAAACGGCGCGGTCGATCAAATTGCCCAGCGCACCGCCGATGATCAGTGCAAAGCCGGTGCGGGCGACGACATGACCTGACGGCGTACGGGTGGCGAGATAAAGTACGAAGGCGACGACCAGCACGGCGATGACCACCAGGCCAGTGTCGCCGAAGGAGGAGAACATCGAGAAGGCGATGCCGGTGTTGTAGGTGCGAAACAGCGCCAGGAACGGGAACAGATCGAGCTTTTCCTGGAAGGGCAGCCCGGCTTCGACCAGATGTTTTATCCATTGGTCGAGCGCGATGGCCACGACGACGAGCAGGGCGTAGGGGGACCACGATTTCAAGGTTGGATAGCCCTCACTTGGAGTCCGCGATGGGGTCGAGCTTCAGCGCACCGCGCCGGATCTCGAACAGCATGATGCCGGTGGCGACGGCGAGATTGAGCGAATCGGCGCGGCCGGCTTGCGGAATCCTGAGCAACCTGTCGCAACTGGCCGCCAGGCTTTCGGGCAGGCCCTGCTGCTCGTTGCCCATCATCAGCAGCACCGGTCCGCGGGAAAAGTCGACCGAGCGGTAGTCGACCGCGCCTTTCAGATGCGTGCCGGCGACGAGGCCTGAAAACCCGCCGCGCCAGGCAAGGAAGGCCTCGGTCGTTGCCTTCGCCACCGGCACGGCGAAGATCGAGCCCATGGTGGCGCGCACCGTCTCCACCGAAAAAGGATCGGTGGTGTCGCCGACCAGGATGATACCCTTGGCGCCGACGGCATCGACGGTGCGGATGACGGTGCCGAGATTGCCGGGGTCGCGCACCCGGTCGAGCGCCACCCAGACATCGCCATTGCCGGCGCGGATATCCTTCAGTGTCTGGAATTTCTGCGAGAAGACGCCGACCACCATTTGCGGATTGTCGCGGCGAGTGATGGCGACAAGCACCTTTTCCGATACTTCGAGCACCGTGCCGCCGGCGGCAACCGTGCGCGCGGCGACCTTCTCCACCGCCGGGTTGTCGCGTCCGGCCTTGGCGAAGACCAAGGTCCTGATCTGCCAGCCCAGGTCGAGCGCATCGATGACCAGCTTCAGTCCCTCCGCCATGAAGGCGTTCTGCTGGTCGCGGAATTTCTTCAAGGCGAGTGCCTTGATGTCCTTGACGAGCGGATTGGCGAGGCTGGTGACTTCCTTCACCTGGCCGGGTGCGCCCGCGTGCCGCTCGTTCATTCAGGCCACCCAACGCGAAAACAGTGATGTCGAAAGCGCCCGGCCGGCGGACTTTTCACGGATGATCAGCTCACCCGATTCGACCCTGCCGCCCATGCCGGCAAAGGTGTCGCGCATCAAGGCATGGATGGCAAAGAAGGAGGCGCGGATCGAATAGACGGTCAGCACCACGGCAAGCGGCTTCGGCGTCAGGACCGCGCGGCAGAGATCGGTCAATGCCGGCAGGTCCTCGAACAATTGCCAGACCTCGCCCTTGGGACCACGGCCATAGGCGGGCGGATCGAAGAGAATGATGTCATAGCGGCTGCCGCGACGCTCCTCGCGTTCGGCGAATTTCACCGCGTCGTCGACGATCCAGCGGATCGGCTTGTTGCCGAGCCCCGCCATCTCCTGGTTTTCGCGCGCCCAGCCGATCGCCTTCTTCGAGGCGTCAACATGGGTGACCTCGGCGCCCGCGCGGGCTGCTACGAGAGACGCGAGCCCCGTATAACCGAACAGGTTCAGCACCTTGACCGGCCGCTTCGCCGCCGCGATCAGCCCGGCCATATGGTCCCAGTGCGAGGCCTGTTCGGGAAAGACGCCGACATGGCGAAACGAGGTGAAACGGCCGAGATAATCAATGCCGTCATGCTTCATCGGCCAGGTTTCGCCGAGTGGCGTCTTGGGAAAGCGCCAGCGGCCAATACCTTCCTCGTCGGTATCGCCGGTGAAGATGGCGTCGGCACGCTCCCAGTCCTTTGCCGGCAAGGCCTTCTGCCAGATCGCCTGGCCCTCGGGCCGCACGATGCGGTAGGGGCCGTATTGTTCAAGCTTCTGGCCGGAGCCGCTGTCGAGCAGCGCATAATCGGCGTTGGGCGCCACTTCGAGGATCAGCGGAAGCTGCTCGGCCGGCAGGGCGCCATCGCGACGGGTAAGGATGCGCGGCGCGGACCTCGGTTCAAGCTGGTTATCCGGTTTCAAGTCACGCGGTTCGCGCGGCCTGGCGTCTGTTTTGACCGCTGGCCGATTCTCCTGCGGGCGCGGCTGTGCGGCCCCACCCTTCGCCGGCTGGTGCGGGCGGCCGTCGCGGCGTTTGTCGCGAAAAGACTTCAAGAAGCAGCATCTCCGGCGGTTCGGCCCGCTTCTGCCACAGCTATGCCCTTGTGCGCAACAAACGGCGATTGTGGAACGGCCGACGACTGGGGCCGCGAAGAAGCTCGCAGGTGTTACGGCTTGAGCGCCGTGTAAACGGCAATGCCGGCGGCAAGGTCCTCGAGCGCGGCGCCGACCGACTTGAACAGCGTGATCTCGTCAGTGCTCTCGCGGCCCTTCTTATGGCCGCGCGCCAATTCGTGAAGGTCGGCGATAATGGCTTCCGGTTTCAGGACGCCGGAGGCCAGTGGCTGGACGATGTCGCCGGCCTCCTTGGTGGCGCCGGCGCGGGTGTCGACATAGACACGGGCGCGTGCGATCGCGTCGTCATCGCTTTCGCGCATCGTCGGGGTGAAGCCGCCGACCAGGTCGACATGGGTTCCCGGCCGCAACAGCGAGCCCTTGATAAGCGGCGTGGTGGTGATCGTCGCGGAGGAGACGATGTCGGCCTGGCCAAGCTCGGCATCGAGATCGATCGCGGCGCTGGCGGCGAAGCCCTCGGCGCGCAGATCGGCCGCGACTTTCTCGGCATTGGCCGGGGTACGGTTCCAGATGCGGATGGTTTTGATCCGCCGCACCGCCGAATGCGCCTTGGCGAGGAACGGCGACAGGGCGCCGGCGCCGACCACAAGTAGGCGTGAAGCATCGTCACGAGCGAGATAGGACGCCGCGAGCGCCGAGGCGCAGGCCGTCCGCCACTGCGTCAGCCGCTGGCCGTCGATCAGGGCTTCCGGTTCGCCGGTGCTGCCGTTGAGCAGAAGATAGAGACCCATCACGGCGGGCTTGCCGATGGCGTTGTTATCGGGCGAGACGGTGACGATCTTGACACCGATGTGCCCCCCGGCCGAGGTGCCGGCGGCGTTGAAATCGGTCCATGCCGGCATCAGCAGCAAGGTCGAGGCCGCACCATCGGGCCGTTCGACCGCGTGATGATGCCTGACGGGCTGCACCGCACCCTCTCGAAACGCGGTGCGCAACGTTCCGACCAATCCAGGAAAGGTCAGCGCACGGTCGACCTCGGCGGCCGAAATGGTCAGCATGAAAAGCTCCGTGAAACGAAAGGCGCCGGCCGGCGGTTCAATTGCTCGGCTTCGGCAGCACCGGTCCCTGCGGCGCCGCAGGCGTGCGGCTGACCGCCTGGCGCAGGTTTTCCGCCTCGACGCCACGCTGACGCGCCAGCTTGCGGTAACGGCCCTGCTTGACCCAGGTTGCCAGGCTGCCGACGATCATGCCGATGGCCAGCGCCAGGAACAGGAAGATGAACAGCGGCAAGGTGAGCGTCAGCTTCGGATTGCCGGGGTTGAACGGGTCCAGCGTGAAGGCGACGAGTTCGCGGTTGGCGACGGCCAAAGCGATCAGGATGATCGCGAGAGGCACGAAGACCACGATGAGCATGAAGCGATTGAGCATGATATCTTCCGTCGCAAGCGGGCCGGACAAGGCTGTCTGGCGCTGATGTTGCGCCTACTTGCCGCCGTTCAGCCTTTCGCGCAGTTCCTTGCCGGTCTTGAAGAACGGCACCCATTTCTCCTCGACCTCGACCGATTCACCGGTGCGCGGATTGCGGCCGGTGCGCGCGGGGCGGTTTTTCACCGAAAAGGCGCCGAAGCCGCGCAGTTCGACCCGGTTGCCTTCGGCAAGGGCGTCGGTGATTTCATCGAAGATCGCGCCGACGATGTTTTCGACGTCGCGCAGGAAAAGATGCGGATTGCGCGTGGCAATAATCTGCACAAGTTCGGACTTGATCATCAGACGGGTCCCCGTGAAAGCCGTGCGGTCAAAATTATCAGGATGATTTTGTTTGTTTTTTCAGTCCCAAGCGGCGTCTCAAGGGTGCCAGACGGAAACGAGACCGTCAAGAAACAAGCGGTCGGCGCCGAGTTCGTGGATGACATCGCCGCTGTAGTCAGGCAGGCCGAGCGCGCCGCCGATCGTTTTCACCATGGCCTTTGACCAGAAGAAGCCTCCGCGCCGTTCGGTGTTCTTCCACTCGACCACCTTGAGTTTGGCATCGACACCCTTGGTCGCCAGCCAGTCGATGGCCTCGGTCTCGCCGCCGACGGAGTCGATCAGGCCGTTGGCGACACCCTGGCGGCCGGTGAAGATCGAACCGTCGGCAAGCGCCAACGCTTGTTCATGGGTCATCTTGCGGCGCTCGGCGACGATGCCGACGAACCAGTCATAGCTGTCGAGGATGAGCTTGCGGACCATGGCGCGCTCGTCGTCATTGGTCGGCTTGAAGGGAGACGGCGAGGCCTTGAGCGGCGAGGATTTCACCTCCTCCAGCTTGACGCCGAGCTTGTCCATCAGGCCGCTGACGTCGGGATACTGGATCAGCACGCCGATCGAACCGACGATCGAGGTCTTGCGGGCGACAATGTGGTCGGCGGCACTGGCGATCATATAGCCCGCCGAGGCGGCGAGCGTGCCGACTTCGGCCACTACAGGCTTGTCGGCGGCCACCTTGCGCACCTCCTCAAAGATCGATTCGCCGCCGACAGTGGTGCCGCCGGGCGAATCGATCGCAAGGATCACGCCTTTTACCTTCGACGACTGGCGGATAGTCTCCAGCCGCTTGATCAGTTCGTCATCCTCGGTGATGGTGCCTTCGATCCTGACCTTGGCGATATGGTCGACAGTCGACCCGCCGAAATCGTCGCGGTACAGCCAGGCCGAGAGCATAATCACCCCAAGCGCCACGATGCCGAAGGCCGCGACACGCCAGAAAGTCAGCTTGCGCCGCAAACGGCGGCGGTCGATCAGGTCGTCGGCTCTCATTGCCATGGTCAGCCTCACAATCGGCGGGAAGAGATGCTTTTAGACCATGATGCCCACATCGGGAAGCAGTTCCGTCTTCCCGATGGCGCGGCAATCCGCGCGCGCCGATCCTCAGGCTGTCCATTTTGTGACTGGCCTGGGCAACGGACCCAAGGTAAAGGGAGGAACAGCAGCGATGAAAAACGACGCAACGGCGTCCATTTCTGCTATGAAGTACCGGTTGTTGTGCTGACCTGGTTTTCGTTTGTACAACGGCAGTTGTCACATTTTTGCGCGTTTCGTCGGCTTGTGCTTGCTTGAGGGCGCTGGCATCCCACCTATAGGCGGTGCTCCGGGCGGGCAGGGTTTTAGAAGAAAGCAGTCATGTTAGCGCGACCGAATGAACCGACCAGCCCCGAGACGGAGTTGGCTCCCCCGGCGGATGGCCGGACACGGAGCGATGCGTTCGACCGCGCCCAGCGTCATTCGCGCCGCGTGCGGGTGCTCAAATTCGCGGTGCCCTTGGCTGCGGCGTTGATCGCCGTCGCCTTCCCCGTCTATTCCTATCTTGCGGCGCCCGTCTCCGTCGCGGTGCAGGCCGAAGGCACCGCTTTTTCCAACGGCAAGCTGGTGATGGCCAATCCCAAGCTCAACGGTTTCACCAAACAGAAGCAGCCCTATTCGATGACGGCCCTGCGGGCGATACAGGATGTCAGCACGCAAGGCATCATCGAACTCGAAGGCATAGACGCCAAGGTTCCGGTCGGGCCAGACAATGTCGCGGCGGTCAAGGCCTCGCAGGGCACCTACGATCGCAACGGCAATACTATGAAATTGACCAGTGACGTCTCGATAACCACGACCGATGGTATGCAAGCCAAGTTCAAATCGGTCTTCCTCGACATGGGCAAAGGCACTATGAAGACGGATGATCCCGTCGATGTCAGTCGTGGCGGGTCGCGGATCACGGCGGATTCCTTGTCGGTCCAGGACAATGGCAAGATCCTGGTGTTCGAGAACAGGGTGCGCGTCAACATCGATCCCGCCAGTCTGAAGGCGGCTGAGGCAAAGGGCGAATAGGCGAATGTGGCTCAACAGTTCGACACGGCTTGCGGCCGCAACTTCGGCGCTGCTCCTGCTTAGCCTGACGCCGTCGCTGGCGCAGTCCAGTGCCACCAGTCAGGTGTCAGGCCTCAAACTGGCCGGCGACAAGCCTATCCAGATCGAGAGCGACAAGCTTGAAGTGCGGCAGGCCGAGAATGTCGCCATCTTCACGGGCAATGTCACGGTCGCCCAAGGGCCGACGCTGATGAAGGCCGGCAAGATGATGGTCTATTACATCAAGGATCCCAACGCAGCGGCCAAGGGCACGGAAGCCGCGGGGGCGGCGATGACCGGCTCTGCCAACATCGACCACCTGGAAATCTACGACAAGGTCTACATCAAGTCGGATCAGCAGGTCGCGACCGGCGATCAGGGTAGCTTCGACATGAAGAGCCAGGTGCTGGTGCTTTCGGGCAAAAAGGTCGTTCTGTCGCAAAACGACAATGTCCTGGTCGGCTGCAAGCTGACCGTGCAGATGAAAAGCGGGCTGGCTCAGGTCGACCCATGCGCTGGGCAGCGTGTCCAGATGTCGATCACGCCGCCGCCGAAATCGGGAGCGACGAACCCCTGATGGCCAGCCTGTCGTCGCTGACGGCGCGTCTTCCGGGACGGGCCGCAGGCAAGGTTTCGGCTCCGGCCACAATCACTGCCGACAAGGCCAAGTTCAAGGGAACCTTGATCGCCAAGGGCCTGACCAAGAGCTATAAGGGCCGTAAGGTCGTCAGCGGCGTCACGCTGGGCGTGCGTGCCGGCGAGGCCGTCGGGCTGCTCGGCCCCAACGGCGCCGGCAAGACAACCTGTTTCTACATGGTCACCGGCCTGGTGCCGGTGGATGAAGGCACGATCGAGATCGACGGCTTCGACGTCACCTCGATGCCGATGTACCGTCGCGCGCGCCTCGGCATCGGCTATCTGCCGCAGGAGGCCTCGATTTTCCGTGGCCTCAACGTCGAGCAGAATATCCGCGCCGTGCTGGAAGTGGTCGAAAAGGACCGCAAGGTGCGCGAACGCAATCTCGACGAACTGCTCGAGGAATTCCACATCAGCCATCTGCGCAAGGCGCCATCCATGTCGCTCTCCGGCGGCGAGCGGCGCCGCCTGGAAATCGCGCGCGCTCTGGCGACGCGCCCGGCCTACATGCTGCTCGACGAGCCTTTTGCCGGCATCGATCCGATCGCTGTCGCGGATATCCAGCAATTGGTGCGCCATTTGACAGCACGCGGCATCGGCGTCCTCATCACCGACCACAATGTGCGCGAGACGCTCGGTCTGATCGACCGCGCCTATATCATCCATGCCGGCCAGGTGCTGACCCATGGCCGCGCCGACGAGGTGGTGGCGAACCCCGACGTGCGGCGGCTTTATCTGGGCGAGGGTTTTACGCTTTAGGGCTGTTCAGCATCGGTAGAATCGATGAACCGCTCCTGGTCACGATTTTGCGTGTGACCGCCTGTATTTCCGCGATTTTCGCCACGCTAACCGTCCGGTAAGCGGGTTTTGCTAGCCTTCGCCTTGACAAGCAAAAGCCGGGCCAGTTTCTATGGCCGGCCGCGAAATTCATTTCCGACAGTCCGGACGCGTAGAGGAGGCGTTTGAAACCGAACCATGGCGTTGGCGGCGAAACTACAGCTCCGACAGTCGCAGTCGCTGGTGATGACGCCGCAGCTGATGCAGTCGATTCGGCTGCTGCAGTTCACCCATGTCGAACTCGAGCATTTCATCGACGAGGAGATCGAACGCAACCCGCTGCTGGAGCGCGCGGAGCTGCAGGACGATGCTGTCAGCGACCAGGCGCAGAAAACCGAGGTGGAGCCGCAAGCGGCCGCCGACGGCGACTGGTTCGAGAACGAGGCGGGATGGAGCGCCGAGGCGATCTCGGAAAGACTCGATACCTCGCTTGAGAACCTGTTTCCCGACGATCCCGGCACCAGCGAGCGGCTCGGACCCGACCTGACGGCACAATGGAAATCGGCCTCGGGCAATGGCGGCGGCTCCTCGTCCGAGGGGCTCGACGTCGGCGACATGGCGGCGAGTGCCGTCACCTTGCGCGACCATGTCGGCGAGCAGATCGCGCTCGCCTTCGCCGATCCCGCAGCGCGGCTGATCGCCGGGGAACTCGCCGACAGCCTGGACGAGAGCGGCTATGCCAGGGCCGATTTTGCGGAAATCGCTAGGCGTCTGGGCACTGACGACACCGCCGTGGGCAGGGTCCTGGCGGTGTGCCAGACCTTCGAGCCGGCCGGCCTGTTCGCCCGCGATCTTGCCGAATGCTTGTCGCTGCAGCTTGCCGTTCGTGATCGCCTCGACCCGGCGATGCAGGCCCTGGTGGCCAATCTCGAACTCCTGGCGCGGCGCGATTTCCAGGCGCTGAAGCGGATCTGTGGCGTCGACGAGGAGGATTTGCTCGATATGCTGGCCGAGATCCGGGCACTCGATCCGCGCCCGGGCATGGCTTTTTCAGGCGGCGCCAGCGACGCCATTGTCGCCGATGTCGAGGTGCGCGCGGCCAATGACGGCAGCTGGACGGTCGAGCTCAACGCCGAAACGCTGCCGCGCGTGCTGGTCGACCATATCTATTTCGCCCAGGTCTCGCCGCACGCCAAGAATCAGGCGGAAAAGGACTTTCTGGCCGAGTGCCTGCAAAACGCCAACTGGCTGACGCGCAGCCTCGACCAGCGGGCAAAGACGATCCTCAAAGTGGCCTCGGAGATCGTGCGCCAGCAGGATGCCTTCCTGGTCCATGGCGTGCGCCACCTGAAACCGCTCAACCTGCGCACGGTGGCTGATGCCATCAGCATGCACGAATCGACGGTCAGCCGGGTCACCGCGAACAAATACATGCTGACCCCGCGTGGCGTGTTCGAGCTGCGCTATTTCTTCACCGCCTCGATCGCCGCGTCGGGCGGTGGCGACGCGCATTCCTCGGAAGCGGTACGTGACCGCATCAAGCAACTGATCGACGAGGAGAAATCTGTCGACGTGCTGTCCGACGACGCGATCGTCGACATGCTCAGGGAAAGCGGCGTCGATATCGCCCGGCGCACGGTCGCCAAGTACCGGGAAGGCATGAATATTCCGTCTTCCGTGCAGCGCCGGCGCGAGAAGCGGGCGCGCGCCAGCGCCGGCCGTTAGGCCCTTGCGATTTTCCACAGCTCTCGAGCTTTATTGACAAGGCGCGGTGAAGTGGCTAGAAGCCCGCCCGCATGAGACGGGCTTGATGCCCGCTAGCGGATGGTCCGTCACGACAATGGCCCCGGGATGGTCAAGAAGGCGGCTTGTGATCAACCGGAAAGTTCGGATTTAAATCGGCGCGAGTGACGCCGCAAAGCTTGTGCGCACGGATCACGAGTATAAACTCGGGCCAGTTTGAAGCCTGAGCAAGGAAGGTCAGTTTTCAGATGAATCTGCGCATATCGGGAAAGCACATGGATATCGGCGATGCGTTCCGCACACGCATCAACGATCGTGTCGGTGAAGCGATCGGCAAATATTTCGATCGCGGCTTCGCGGGGCACGTCACCGTCATCAAATCGGGCTCGCGCTATTCGGCGGATTGCATGATCCGGCTGGATTCCGGCGCCTCGCTGCAGGCCACCGGCGATGCCCAGGATCCGACCCTGGCCTTCGAGGCCGCGGCCGATCGGCTGGAGACCCGGCTTCGGCGCTACAAGCGCCGTCTGAAATCGCACAATTCGGGCAATGGCAATGGCGAGTTGACCGACATTGCCTATACCGTGATGGCACCGCTTGCCGATGACGACGAGGAAATCCCGGAGGATTTCGCACCGGCCATCGTCGCCGAATCGACCATGACGCTGAAGACCATGTCGGTGGCCTCGGCCGTCATCGAGCTCGATACCAAGGACAGTCCGGTGGTTGTTTTCCGCAATGCCGGAACCGACCATCTCAACATCGTCTATCGCCGGCCCGACGGAAACATCGGCTGGATCGATCCGTCCACGACCAAAGTCGCACAGGGATAAAAGCCAGCCGCACGAGGGGTGGGGACTGGCGCGGCAGGCGAACAAGGATTTTCAAGCATGGATCTGAGCGATCTTATCAGCGTTCCGGCGATTTTGCCGGCGTTGAAGGCGAACTCCAAGAAGCAGCTTCTGCAATTGCTGTCCGAGCGGGCGGCGGCGATTTCGGGCATTCCGGAACGGGAGGTGTTCGACACCATCCTGCAGCGTGAGCGCCTGGGTTCGACCGGCGTCGGCAACGGCATCGCCATCCCGCACGGCAAGCTCGCCGGCGTGAAGCGCATCGCCGGCGTTTTCGCCCGGCTGGAAACGCCGGTCGATTTCGAATCACTGGATGACCAACCGGTCGATCTGGTGTTTCTGCTGCTGGCGCCTGAAGGGGCGGGTGCCGATCACCTCAAGGCGCTGTCGCGCATCGCGCGCGTGCTGCGCGACGCCGACACGGTGGCCAAGATCAGGGGGACGCGAGACGCCACGGCGATCCACGCGCTTTTGTCGGACACGCAAGCCTCGCACGCGGCCTGAAGCCATTTTGGATGAGGGCCGCCGTGAGCGGCCCTCAGACTGCTGACGAACCCCGTCGATTTTCGGCGGGGTTTTGTTTTGCGCGTTGATTGAGCTTTGTAAATTGGTGTC